>JARXAL010000276.1 GCA_029865835.1 Verrucomicrobiaceae bacterium | reverse complement strand
GGGGCGCGCTGGTTGTTGCCGGGGTATCCGACGCTGGCGGTGAGCAATGTGAACCGGCATGTGGGATTGGCGTTGCTGCTGTCCGGGAGCCATTTTCAAAATGGCGGTCAAGCATTGCCTGCGATTGCGGCGTATGCCGTTGTGGCGCCCTTGGTGATGGCGGTGTTTTCGAGGAGGGTGCAAAACAGGAATAGAGCCAAAGTTTAATGGAGGGCCGGGGCGGTCTGATGGTAGCGCTGGAGGAGAGTTGATCCCTGAGGCAAGGGCTTCTTTCGAAGTAGAGAAACCGTTCACCGTCCAAACCTAATCTAAAATGAGTCAGTCATTCCTTTTCCAACTGAGTCTGGGCCTTGGGGCCGCCGTTGTTCTGAGTTCATGCGCCGCGGGCGTGGCCGACCGAACGGAGGACCGGTATGACCGGCGTGAAGACCGGTATGACCGGCGACATTACTCTGGGCCGGGTGACCGGGTGGAGGACTATTACGACAAGCGCGAGAATGTGAACGATAAACTGCGCGGGCGACGGGGGTTGTAGGTCGAGGTCACTGAAGGCGACATTTGTTTCTTGCCTTGAACCTTGAAGTTTAGTTTTTTAGACCATTAATTGTTAACATTCTCCCCATTTGCCATGAAACGAACTGAATCCTTTTGTTTGATCCCTGCTTTAGCGGCGGTGGTGTTGATGACGTCATGCACGAGTCCTTCGAGTGCGGTGCTGGATGATCGTACTGAGGCGGCGCTGACGGCGATGTGTGACAAGCTGGCTGCTGCGAAGACGATTCGGGTGAGTTCGAGCCGGCGGTCATCGCCTGGTTTTCAGGCGGGGATCCCGTTTGCGGAATCGGCGAAAGGGTCGATCGTGGTGCGGCGGCCGGATCAACTGGCGGCGAGGGTGAAGACGAGTGAGGGGGGGCGGGAGATTGGGTTTGATGGCAAGCAGTTGATGCTGGTGGATTTGGCCGCGGGCACACACAGTTCTGCGGAGGCGGTGGGGGACATTGACCGGGCGGTGGCGGGAGTGCAGGCGCTTTACGGGGTGACGCCGCCGGTGGCGGAGTTGCTGGTGAACCGCCCGAAGGCGCATTTGCTGTCGGGGGTGAAGACAGGGAAGCATTTGGGGACGGAGAGTGTTGAGGGAGTGGTCTGTGACCGGCTTGGGTTTGAGCAGGAGGGGTTGAGCTGGCAATTGTGGGTGGCGAGCGGAGACAAGCTGCCACGACGAATTTCGTTTGATTACTCCAAGGGAGAGGACGGGAAATTGCGGACACTGACTGCGACGCTGAATGAGTGGAAGATTGACAGTGTTGTTTCGGATGCGGAATTGAAGGTGACGGTGCCGTCCGGGAGCCGTGCGTTGGAAATGATTTCTCTGCCGTAGTGGCGGCTTTAACGATAACCTGATCCTCTAACTGAATCCGATGAAAAAGCTATTTGCTCTTGGTCTTAGTGCGCTGATGACAGTCAGTGAAGTTGTTCCCGCTGGGACGGCGGTGGTTGCCACGGCGGTTGTTTTGGCACCTGCTGAATCTGAAGCCTTGCCGGTGGATCGCATGGCGGGGCGGCAGGGGGCGCGGAATTCGCGTCAGGCGGGGCGGCAGACGTCGCGTGCACGCAGGCGCGGGTGTTATGGGCTGCCTGGAGGGGCGATGCCCTATGCCTACGGGGGTTACCGTTATTACCGGGTGGGGCCGAGGTACTACTATCCTTACATGTACATGGGGCGGACGGTATACATCGATATCAATGTTCAAGGGGGTTATCCGATCCCGCCACCGCCTGTGGGTTCTATTGATATTGATATCTATTGATTCCTGATTTGTCTGATACCCAACCGACTCAAAAACTTATGAAAATACAAGGATTCCTGGCTTTCTTCGCTTTGACATTAGGTGCTCATGCGGGCACTCCGATGATTTCGCCTATGGTGACACCGGCGGCTGCTTCGGGTGATGGGTGGTGGTTCCGGGCGGCGCCTTACGGGTGGGTGACGGCGATCAATGGGGATGTGGGGATTGGACCGTTGAGTGCGCCTGTGGATATCAGCATGTCTGACACGCTGGACAGTTTGGACATGGCGGCGATGGGGGTGTTTGAGGCGGGGTATGGGCGCTGGTCGTTTGGGGCGGATGTGATTTATGGCAAGACGTCTCAGGACATTGGTGGGGGCGGGCGTTTTTTTGACAGCTTCCGCTATGAGCAAAAGCAGTGGGTGATCACGCCGATGGTGGCTTATCGCGCGATTGAGACGGATCGCTATCACATGGATGTGTTTGCAGGAGCGCGGATCATGATTCTTGAGGCGGATCTTACCGGGCGTTTTGTGGGTGGCGGGCAGGAGACACGAGGGACCGATACTTCATGGGTGGATCCGATCATTGGCATTCGCGGGCAGGCGGAGTTGGGCGACAAGTTTTTCTTTCGGTACAACGGCGATATTGGGGGATTTGGGGTCAGTTCGGATCTGACATGGCAGGCGTTCGCCGGATTGGGATACCACATTAATGAGGCGGTATCGGTGGCGGTGGGGTATCGCGGGTTGGGGGTGGATTACAGTTCGGGGCGTTTTTCTTTGAACACGGTGACGCATGGTCCGGTGATTGGTTTGGAAGTGACATTCTAAAGTTCAAGAAATGCGGTTCATGAAGTTGAAGTGTCCGTCATGGTTGGCCCTGCTTTTAGCGGGAGGGGGATGGGTCACGACGAGTGAGGCGTTGAATATTTTTCCTGATCCGAGTCAGGGGGCGCCGGAGCCCGGGAAGCTGGAAGCGGTGGCGGTGCCGAACCCGATTGTGTCGGCGTTGCTACCCGATTTGTCGACCACCATGAAGGAGCAGCTGACGGTCAAGGAGGCGGGGTTTACGCTGATTCCGAGTCTGATTCTTTTGGCCGACTACACGACGTTTCAGCAGGATGAGGCGAATGTGGAGCAGGTGGGGATTCAGGATTCGGCGTGGGAGGCGCGGGCGATGCGTTTGATTTTGCGGGGGACGGTGGGTTCGAGTTACAAGGTGCGGTATCTGGTGGCGGGGGAGTACAAGGGGTTGTCGCTGGATGACCGGTATCCCTGGCTTTTGGTGGATGCGGCGTTGTCGTTTCCGCTGACGTCGAGTGAGCGGACGCGGTTGGAGGTGGGGAAGATGAAGGAGGCGTTTGCGTATGAGATGGTGGGGGATGCCGCGAATTTGCCGCATCAGGAGCGGGTCTTGAGTCCGTTTTTTCAATCGCGGAATGTGGGGGCGCAGGTGACGCATTTGCTGGAGAATCAGCGGATGACGTTTCGGGCGGGGGTGTTCAATGATTCGCGGTTTGAGACGGGGACGTATTCAGGTGGGGATTGGCAGGTGACGGGGCGGATGACGGGACTGGTGTGGGACAATCATGAGCACAAGCATTTTCTGCACTTGGGTTTGGCGGGGCGGTACAATGGAGCACAGGATGATTTGTTGAGGTATCGCGGGAGGCCGGAGTCGAATGTGGCGGACAATTTTGCGGATACGGGGAGATTTGCGGCGGATCATGCGGCGCATTTGGGATTGGAGGCGCTATGGAATCGGGGGCCGTTTTCTTTGTTGGGGGAGTACACGCAGGCGTGGGTGAGTTCGCCATCGGCGGGGGATCCGACGTTCAAAGGCTGGTATGTGACGGCGAGCTGGGTGTTGACGGGGGAGACGCGGCCGTATGACCGGACGGTGGGGTATGCACGGCGGGTGGTTCCGAAGAGCCGGTGGGGAGCGCCGGAGTTGGTGGCGCGGTTTGCGCATGTGGATTTGACGGATGGAGCGGTGGACGGGGGGGAATTTGACCGGGTGTCGTTGGGGATGAACTGGTGGGCGAGTCAGCGATGGAAGTTGGGGGTGACGTGGGGGCGGACGTGGCTGGATGCGGAGGGGACGGAGGGAGAGGCGGATAGTCTTCTGGCGCGGGTGCAGTGGATTTTTTGAGGTGTGCTATGTTTGAGAGTCTCTCGGTATTTGCGACCTTGGCTCCCTATGTTGGGGTGTGCCTTTTGTTGGGGATGATCGGGTTGTTGGAGTGTGGTTGGCGATTGGGCAAGAGGCGTGCGGCGGTGGAAGGTGACAAGGCGCGAGCAGGGCTGGGGACGTTGGAAGGGGCGGTGTTTGGGCTGATGGGATTGGTGATGGCGTTTTCGTTTTCCGGGGCAGCGTCACGCTTTGATGCGCGGCGGCAGATGATTGTCCAAGAGGCGAATGATGTGGGAACCGCGTGGTTGCGGATTGATCTCCTCAAGCCGGAGGATCAACCGGCGTTGCGGCAGATGTTTCGGGACTATCTGGAACTGAGGTTAGAGAGTTACCGGCAGATTGGGAAAGGGGTTGATGCGGCGTTGGCGGTGCATGGGCAAGCGATGAAGAAGCAGGGGGAGATCTGGAGCCATGCGGTAGGTGCGAGTGCGAATTTGCCGCCGTCAGTGGCGACGCTGATGCTTTCGGCGCTGAACCAGATGTTTGATACGGCGACGAGCCGTGTGGAATCGATGAAGCAGCATCCGCCGATGGTGATTTTCGGGATGCTGCTGGTGCTGACGCTCGTGAGTGCTTTGCTGGCGGGTTATGGCATGAGTGAGGGGGAGGGGAGGAGGGTGTTGCACATGCTTGGATTTGCGGTGGTGATAACGGTGATGGTGTATGTGATTTTGGATTTGGAGTTTCCTCGGATGGGTTTGATCAGGCTTGATTCCGGTGATCAGGTACTTGAGGATGTGATGCGATCAATGGAATGATGGACGGAAAAAGTGCGTGGTTCTCATTTTGCTGCTAGGGGTAACAAAAAAGACCATTGATTCGATATGCCCATCAACCTATAAAGTCATACCGACTCTTTGGGTACAACTGGAGGAATTGGGTTAAAGGGATGGTTCGGCGGATGGCGGGGAGGTTGATTGGGTGTCGCCAAGGCTGCATCATTGGGCGACTCAGCGTTGGAAATTGGGTGACGTGGGGGTGGAACTGGCTGGAAGCGGAGTGCACTGAGGGTGCGGCAAAGGAAGTTTAAGAAAATCGGGAACTGCTTCTTTGGGGAGGCGGAAACGGAAGTGGCCCGTCGTCAGTTTGGGACGTAGAAGGTGATGCGCTCTTGCGCTGCCAACAGCTCGTCGCTACCTCTGGGATTCCTAAATCCATGGCTACCTGATTCCTTAAAATGCTTTACGCGCCCTCTGTGGAGCGTGCAGTGGAGTTTATGTGGGGTTGGTGTTGAAAGAAAAAGGCCGACGCTCAGTGCGTCGGCCTTGGTGGATTTGGATTGATCTCGATGGGGAACTTTATTTTCGGCTGCGGCGGCGCAACCAAACGAAACCTGCCAGGGCAAGGAAGGCGGTGCGGGATGGTTCGGGGATAGCGGCAATTTGGCCTTGAGCGGTGGTCGTTGCGGTGAAGTCTCCGAGGAAGATGGCGGTATCGAGGCCATTATCAAAGACATCCGCGATGACGAAG
Source organism: Verrucomicrobiaceae bacterium (assembly GCA_029865835.1). GTDB lineage: Bacteria > Verrucomicrobiota > Verrucomicrobiia > Verrucomicrobiales > Verrucomicrobiaceae > JAGRPD01. Next base: position 3,089 of record JARXAL010000276.1, on the reverse strand, counting down.
TCAATGTCGAAGGCTGATCCTGGATTCGGCACCCTGAGTGAGAGAGTGAACAACTGGGGGTTGAGGGTGTTGCCGTTTTCGTAGAGGGCTTGACCGAAGCCTAGGTTGGTCGCTGCCGTGTTCATCCAGGGATGAGCTTGGTCGATGACGGAGCCAGCCAGGTAACCGGTATAGACGCCATCAACGAAAATGCCGAACTTGTCCGAGGGAGAAATCTCACTGGTCAAGTAGGCAAAAGAGAAGTTGATGAAGTCATTGGCGATACCGGCGTCGATCCCGAGGGAGAAACGCACGGTATCTCCATGGGATGAACCGAGGCCTGGGATTTGGTTAAGAAGGGCGTTGGTGCTGACGTTGGGGGTGCCTCCGAAGCTAGTGCTGAGGGGGGCGACAGCGCCGATGCCGATTTCTGCAACGTTGCCGGAGCTCAGGATGATTCCTGAGTTGAAGCCGATGCTACCGGCACCATCCGTGAAAGTGCCGATTTGGTTACCATTGGAGACTTCAACGAAGTTTCCGGTGACCGTGGCCCCCCCTGGAGTGGGAGCAAAAGCGGAGGCGAGATCGAATGCATCATTGGTGACGACCGTCGTGACAGCGGCGGCCTCGGGGGCCGCCGCTGCGATGATCGCTCCGATGCACCACGCTGTGTAGAGTGAGTTTCTCATATTCAGTGAGTGGGTAGGAGTGTAGTGGTTGACGACTGATTAGGGACGCACTGGTGCGTCGGTGGTGGGGTAGTTCAGCAGGGTGCCGAACAGGGAGGTGTACATCATGCGATAGACATCGATGTTGTCGAAGCGGGCTGAGAACACGCTGTTGAGCAGGCCTGCGTTGAGACCCGAGGCGCGGGAGATCATGCCGCCGGTGTAGTCACCTGAACCGGCCCAGTTGATGCCAAACTCCATTTTTTGTCCGAATGCGTCTGCTTCAGAGAGGAACATGAGGGTACCGCCTGTGGTCCCGCTTTGTCCGCGACCTTCAAGACCATCCGCGATGTTCGGCAGGTTGGTGCTGCCTTGAGCATTGTTAGAATTGAACCCGAAGTAGAACTGACCGAGGTTCAAGAAGGCTGGGTTGGTCGTGATGGAGGACGTATTAATGGGACCTGGGATGACGGTGCCAGCCAATTCAACCGGTCCACCATCGACGTTGTCGCGATAGGGAGCGGCGACCTGCATGCCGCCGGCATCGCTGTCAGCTGCGGTCAGGATGAGTGTGCGTGGGTTGGTAACTTGGTAGGTGCGCGCTACGCCGATTGCTTTGTCCGTGTCGGCCATGGCGTGCAACATTCCAACGGCGTTGTCGTTGTTGCCAAAGTTATCGTTAGCTTCTTGTTCGGCGACGAGGAAGAAGCGGCGATTGTTGACATTGGCTTGGGCCTTAGCAGCGCGATCGAGGATCTTGATGGCAACGTCCGTCATTTGGGCGAAGGTTGGAGCATTGTGTCCTGGGTTGCCTGCGACGTCGCCCCAGAGGAGGATGCGGCTTGCTTTGGAGCGGACGCCGAGGTTGGTGTCGTTCACTGGACCGACGAAGTTCACGGGGTCAGCCGTCACCTTACTGCGAGCGATGAGATCTTCTTCGTTCCGGTCATTGAACATGTCTTGGAAGGCGAAGAGGCCTAGGACGCGAGGAGCGTAGGTTGGGTTGCTGATCAAGGCGGCGGCAAGGGCGTCGAACTGGGCGCGGGTCTTGACGACGATCGCGTTGTCCAAGGCATTGATGGAAGCGATGTCGGAGCCACCGTTGACGGTGGTCAAACTCACTGGAGACGGGACGCCACCGATGAGTTGGGTATCCCATTCCGCTTCAAGGTTCAGTGAATCGGCGCGCAAGCTTGTGGTTGAGTTGAGGGCTTGGCTGCGTTCCTGATTGTGGTTGCGATGGAGGAGGGTGGTGCCGCTTGGAAGTGTGTCGGCTTCGCCGCCACCCATGATGACCCATGGGCGGACGTCGCTGACGTTGCGACCCTGGATCATTTGGCGGGTGATTTCCTGCCAGTTACCGCGATTGCCGACTTCGGTGAGGAAGCATCCGGTTCCGGGTTCGCCGATGTGGCCGTCGTTGACGACGCCGACAGGAAGGCCGGCATTAGCGGCCTGGCGCATGATGGAGCCGTTGTAGCCGGAGAGGCTGTTGATGAACTTGTCGGTAGGAGGAGTGACGCCGCCATCGCCGTCTTTGCCGAAGGAGCCGTAGCCGTCCACTTTGTAGCCGAAAGCGTGGGTGGTGGCACCGCCGTTGGACGTGCCGATGTGTGTGTTGATCATGTGGCCCCGATAGGCAGCCATATTGGGGAGGAGATCCCAGTTGAGGTAACTATCCGGGCCCTTGAAGTAGAGGCGAGCGGTATTCCAATGGTTAATCCCGGTGCCGTCTGGATGGAAGAAAATCACGTTTCCCGTTGGGAAGAGGCGATTGGCGGGGACTGGGTTGCGGCCCGGGTCTTGGGCCGATGACAGGGAAACAATGGCGGACGAGGCCGCTATTGCGATGAGGGCGTGTTTGTGGATCATGGTGTGTGTGTTTTGATCGAGGTTGTGGATTTGGTGTGCCCAGGAGAGCGCATGCCACAGGTGGCTAGTTAGAAAGCAACAGCAAGGCGAGCTTGATGAAGAAAACTTTGCTTGACGCTAAGTTAGAATTTGAGTCCCTTAGAAATTAGAATTTGAGTCCCTTAGAAAAAGGAAAAGTGTTAGATAAGGTAAAAGTTTTTGTGTGACAGTAATGTAAGATTGCTGAAAATTAGTTAGAGAGATTCTTTTGTTTTGGATGCATAGCGCAGGTGAATTTTTTGGCACTTTTTGAGGGTTTCGGTTTGGACGGCGGTTGGCTGTTGCGGGGGAAGAGAGGGCTGAGCCCGAGCCGAAAGCGGGTAGGCGCTGGCAATGCATTTTGCTTTCTCGTCAGACCGGATTTGGACTGGCCTTGAAGAGTGCCATCATGTCCCTCGCGGCGTCAGTCACTCGGGAGCGATTGTTCCAATCCGAACACCGAAGTTGGAGGCGCGGCATTCGCCGATCATTTCAGACACTCTTTTTGCGAAACTGTCTATCTGAGTTGACGCGATCAAATTCTTCCTTTTG
>JARXAL010000230.1 GCA_029865835.1 Verrucomicrobiaceae bacterium | reverse complement strand
TTCCAGGGCCTTCATGGATGGCATCGAGCTTGCGTGCAAGGTAGGCGAGTTGCTCCATGAAGAGCTGGTTCACCTTGAGGAAGTCCTCGCCGTCGCTGTGGCTAAGGAGGTGATGGATCATGTAATCAATCCCGTGACCTGGCTGCTGGATGCTGGGCAAATTCGGGAAACGCAGAGCGCTGTGGTCATTGTTAAGCTTCAGCGTGGTGATGCGCGTGGTGTCGGTCTGGAAGCCGAGCACGAGGATGTCGCACATCAGCTTCATGTGCTCCGCGATGTCCTGCGGGATGCCATCGGCGGGGCGCTGCATGTTCGGTTTTTCCAAAGTGGGCCGCCAGCCTTGCAACTCGCCGCGTTTGCCTGCGTTTTCGATGCGCTTCTCCACCTCGCGCACGCTGTCGAGATACTCATCGAGCTTGCGTTGATCGTTGGCACTGATGCCACGGCGCAAATCCTGAGCATCGCCCAAAACAGCATCCAACACGCTCTTGTCGGCGGGTGAGGCGTCGTCTTTGAAGAGACGATCAAACGCGAGCGCAGGATAAAGCTCCAGCGGTGTCGGCGTTGTGGGCGATGACCACGAAATATGCGAGCTGTAGAGCATCGAATAGTTCTTGTGCACCGACGGGTTCGACTTCTCACACGCGAGCACAAGGCTCGGCACCTTGGTGCTGCGGCCATACGTTTGCGCGAGCATCTGATCAAAGCTCGTGCCCGAGCGAATCTCACCGCCACTCGCGATAGGCGCACCAGAGAGCATGTTTCCCGTCTGCGAGGAGTGGATGTTCCCCTTGCGAGCTTCCTCATGATAGAGGCCGCGCACAAACAGCAGCTTCTCTTTGAACTCACTCAAAGGTGCGAGCACACGCCCAAGCTCCATCGCCTTCCCTTCCCCCTTGGCCCACCATTCCTTGGATTGGAAGCCATTTCCGGAAAAAGTCACGCACAGCCGCACGGGGGCCTCGCTGGCCGGTTTGTTCTTCTTGGGCTCATCGCCCCAGACATTGACGGATTCCATCCACGGCAAGGCCATGGTGACGCCAGTCCCGCGAAGGAAGGCACGACGGTTGAAATGGTGGGTGTTCATGGTTTTTCTGTGTCCCTAGTTCTTGTTTACTGGTCAGACCATTCACTTTCAGGCAGCGCAGGCAGCCACTCGCGCCAACCAGTGATGTGCTTGCGCATCAAAGCTTCGCAAGCGTCCGGCGATTGCTGTTTGAAACAATCCACGATGGTTCGATGCGAACGAATCGTCTCAGCCCGAGTGTCGAGTTTCTGCACCTGATGACGACGATGCAGTCTTCCGAGCCATAGCTCCAATTCACCCCGCAGGGAGCGCCATAGTTTGAGCAGACGTCCATTGCCTGAGGCCTCAAGAATGATCTCGTGAAACTCCAAGTCAAGCCTGGTGACATCCAGCATATTCTTTGCCCGACCTGTGTCTTTGATATTCTTTTCCAGAAGGCTGGCATCGGCTTTGAGCGACGAAGACGCAAGCCTCGCCGCAAGTGGTTCCATCAACAGCCTTAGCTTGTAAAGTTCTTCAAAATCCTGCGGCGACAGCGCCTTCACAAAAGCCCGACCCGTGCCACTGAATTCAACAAATCCTTCACGCTCCAAGGTAAACAGCGCCTCTCTCACCGGCATTCGGCTCACTCCCAGTCGCACGGCTACCGCCGATTCTGCCAGCAGATTTCCTGGTTCTATTTGACCATTGAGGATCTCCTGTCTCAAAAGCGACGTTGTTTGATCAGTGCGTGAGGTGTATGCGGAGTTGGTGGTCATTTGGTATACCGTTTGCATACTACAAACAGTATACCGTCTGATTTTCTTTCAGCAGATTTGAAAAGAAAAACACAGGTCCTAGACACTATGCTGCGATTCAATCCGGAATCCGACACTTGACGTTCGTGAAAGACGCAGAGGCGTGGTTGTTAAAGCCTGCCGGGTGCCTCCAAGATCGGATTTCGGAATCATCTCGGCTTCACCGTGTAGCTATGCTCGACCGCACCGTTCTCGAGTTCCGAGCGCGTCACGCCAGGCACGATGCTGCGCACGTAATCCACCTTGGCCTGATTCTCCTCGACAGTGACACGAACGTGACCTGCACTCCCGAGGATGACGCCCCCGTAGCCATATTCCTCTGCGCTTCGCGTCCCGCCACTTGGATGACCGGGCTGCGGCACATCCTGGTAGACGATCCCATCCAAATCCTCTTTGACAAAAAGATGGTCGTGACCATGAAACACGACGTTCACACCGTGTTTCACAAAAAGCTGATGCAGCGGCATCTCCCAGCCTGGACGGTTCTGTTTGAAGCCCTCGCTGCCGTCGGCGTTCTTGCCGCCCCATTCCATGTAGGCAGCAGGTTTGGCTCCACCCCGCACATCCCGCCCCAACCCGCCAACCAAGTGGTGAATGAACACGAACCTCATCGCCGCCTTGCTGCTCGCGAGCATGTGGGCCAACCAGCGATACTGAGTCTCGCCAAGCGTCATGTCCCAACCGGACGCTCCGCGTTGCATGGTCGCCCAAAAGGGATCAAGCCCGATAAAGAGCGCGTTGCCCCACTCAAAAGCAAAGTAGCTGTGCTTGTCGTTCGCATTCGTGGGATTCGGAAAATAGGTGTGACGATTGCCGAGCGACCACTCCGACATCACAGGATCACTGCCACGCTCGCCATCATGATTGCCCAGCACCATGAAAATCGGCACACTATGCGCGACCCGGCTCATGTAATAGCGCTGCGCCTTGTATTGCGACTCTGCGCGGCGGAAGAACTTGCCGAATTTATCCACCATCGTCGTGTCGCCCAGGTCGATCATAAAATCCGGCTTATCCGCCAGCATGTTGTTCAGCGTTTGCTGATAAACCCGCACATCGGTGTTGTTGTCGAGATGCGAGTCCGCCTGCATGACGAAGGAAAATCTCGATTCCGCCTTCCGCTGCGTTTGAAAGCTGCGCGTCGCATCCTGCACCGCCTCACCCCCCGCGCGGCGGTAAGTGACATGGTAGTTGTAGCGCGTGTCGGGCTTCAATCCGCCCAGAACCATGTTCTCAGGAACCGCAGCCTTCAGTTTCATCGCTTCCGTCTTCAATCCATCGCCATACTCGATAAACGCCTCCATGTCCTCCCATGCCAGCACGCTGACGGTCACCGATTCCGCACCCGGCCTGCAAAGCCACACATTGAACAAATACGGCGGCACCTCCGCCGGCTCCACCTGCCCTCCCTGACCCGCGCCCTGACCCTTCAGTTTGCCCTCGGGCGCAGCGACAATGAAGGCGATGGGCAGCAGCCCGATCAGTAACAGATAGCAGTGTTTCACCCCTTTAGTATCACCCTGCAGGTCAGTAAAGCATCAAGCGCCTGGCAGAGTTATGTCAAGAAACTGTCAGTTTCAATCGGACCAAGTCGTGCACGCATGCCTAAAGCTCGTCCCCTCAAAATCCAATAATCAAAACTTTCTCGGCAAACGAGCCGCGTTCGTGGAGTGTGTCCATGAATGCCAGACAATGACAACGACGAAAGCCACGATCTATTTCTCCGTCTCTATGTGGAGCATGAGGAGGCTTTGCGCTGTTTTCTGCTTACGCTACTGCCCGGCCGCGAGGAGGCGCGGGAGGTGATGCAGGGTGTGGCCATGGTGCTGTGGCGAAAGTTCAGCAGCCTCTCATCGCCTTCGGATTTCCGGCCCTGGGCTTTCGGCGTGGCAAGGATGCAAGCCCTCACTTTCAATCGGGATCGACAGCGCGACCGCCTGGTCTTTGACGAGGAGGTGCTGGCCCTGCTGGCCGAAGAGGCGGATCACGAGGCGGATGCCCACGCTGCCGAGCGCGCGGCTCTGGATGAATGCCTTGGCAAGCTCGATCCCGCTCAACGCAAGCTCCTCGAGGCCGCCTACGAGCCAGGCACTCGCATCGACGAGCTGGCGGTGACGATGGGCCGCACACCCATGTCCTTCTACAAAGCGCTGCACCGCATCCGGCTGGCGCTAATGGATTGCACGCAACGGGTGCTCACACGCGAAGGCATGGCATGAACTCAGAATACAAAACCATGGACACACTTGAACTCATCCGCCGCACCGTGGACAGCACTGCATCTGCGGAAGACTTCCAAGTCTTGCAGTCAAGGCTGCTGAATGACTCCGAAACCCGTCGGCAGTATGCCCGCTACGCCAACTTGCACGCTGCTCTTAGCGACGGCCGTCTAGCATCTCACCCAAATGCGGTTCCACCGACAGCGCCTGCCGCGATCAAAACCTTCTCCTGGCTTCACTGGCGCCCCATCACCGCTGTAGCCGCTGGGATCGTGATTGGATTGTTCAGCGCGACAGTCGTGTTTGGCTACGTGATGCCTCTGGCACGCTCTTTGACACTGCTGGACGAGAGTTTTGAGGGAGCCTCTCCGCTGGCCTCGAAGGTGGTGCTGGAGCCGGGCGTGTGGCGCGGGGATCAGGCGGTGATCGTCAGCGCGGAACAGCAGGTGCAGCCCGTGAGCGGTCAGCGCATGCTGCGCTTTTTGCGGCAGGATCATCAGGGCAAAGCAAGGCTCGCAGGCGGTCATATCGCCGATGTGTATCGGCTCATTGATCTGCGCGGGCATCGCGACGATGTCGCCCAAGGTGACCTGGTAGTACAGGCTTCGGCCAGTGTGAATGCGATTCCCTTTTCCAATGAGGAGAAGTTCGGCTGTGCGATCTCGTTGTTTGCGCTGGATGCACACTCGGTGCCCGAAAGCGCAAGCTACATTGGCACTGCCTTGGAGAGTGAGGCAAATGCCATGGCTCGCAGCAGTCGCACCAAGCTGGACCGTGAACTTGCAAGCTGGCAGCGACTGACCACCGAGATGCGTTTGCCTGCCAACACGGACTACATCGTGGTGCGCCTGCATATCAGCCAATCTTTTGATTCGAATGGAGCACCCGTCTTCACAGGCAGCTATGCCGATGATGTGCGGGTAACACTCACTCGACGCTCTCCGCTGCCTTAAGGTCATGCCTTTTCGCCCTCCATGCACCACACCTCACTGATGAAACGCATCCACAATCGAAACAGTTCCCGCACGCTCAGCATCGGTTGCTTTCAATTAGCCGTCACCGGGCTCATCGCGGCATCTTTGTCCACTGCCCATGCTGATCCCATTCTGAACTCCTGGTTCACTCAAAACTCCACAAAGCTCGCGCGGGTCGTGCAGACAACAAGCACCTCGACCGGAACGCGCAATACGAACGCTGTCACCACATGGCCAAGCGTGACGCCAAACAATAACACGGGTGCTGCGGCGCAAACGGTGCCGGTTTATGCCGATGTGCAACGCATCCACTACACAGCCACGGATGTGTATATCAATGCCAGCGGCCTCGCGTCCTATACAATGGGACCGTGGCTCACGGCTGGCAATGGCTTGTTCGGCTTCTGGCCTCTGGCGCGGGATTATTCGACACGCATCACGCGCAATCCAGTGCCCGCGCCGACGAAGGCGCGCCACGGTGGCGGCATGATCGGCATGATGGTCAATGGCGTGGCCATCTATGATCTGGGCGATGCGTTCTCCTTCAACCAAACCAACACCACGGCTCCGACGGCGACCACCGTGACGGGCTCCGATGCCATGGGTGCGACGGGTGACGGCTTCTGGTCACGCGACGCACTGGCGGTGGAGGTGGTGACGTTTGATCCGGGTTTTGCGCATCAACCGGGCAACAACGGCCAGTATCACTATCACGCCGAGCCAAAGGCGCTGCGCTATCAACTCGGCGACAACATGACGGCCACGTTCAATGCCACCAACAACACCAACAGCTACACGGAGACCGATACAAGCGGCACCGTGACGCCACTGCATCACTCACCGCTGCTCGGATGGTGCTTTGATGGCTACCCGATCTACGGGCCGTATGGTTACTCGTCAGCGATGGATCCAAACAGCGCGGTGAAACGGATGCGCACGGGCTTTGTGCTGCGGAATGCGGCGAACAAGGCGACTTATGGCACCGCAGACATCGTCGCTGATGGGCGCACTACTTTGCCCAAATGGGTCGCCATCGCACATGGCTACACCTTCACGCCGAATGCGAACAACGACCACACGCTCACGCCGCTGAATGGATATGGCCCCACGACGGCAACGCTGGCCCTGGGCCGCTACACGGGTGACTACGATTTTCTCGGGGATCGCGGACAGACGCAAGGCCCCACGGGCACCTTTGATCTCGATCAATACAATGGCCGCAACTGCGTCACGCCCGAGTTTCCGGGCGGCACTTACGCTTACTTCGTCACCATCGATGCCAGCGGGAACACGGCCTTCCCGCACATGCTAAGTAAGCAATACTACGGCACTCAAAACGCTGCCAACAATGCCACCATCCCGGCCGGTGCTACCTTACTCTTCAACGGCGGCCCCAACAGTGCCGAGAGCTTCAAGAGCGGCCCCGCGATCACGCCGGCGAATGGCAATGTCACGCTGACCTGGAGCAGTGTGGAAGGCGGCACCTATCAGGTGGAGGCCTCGAACAACCTCAGCACTTGGACACCCGTGGCCACGGGCGTTTCGGCGGCATCGAACAGCACGCAGACTTCATTTACAGAGAATGCTGCCGTTTTGCCCGCGAACAACACGAAGCGCTTCTACAAGGTCACACGCACCGCCACCGCTGCCTACGACCCAGCTTACACTGGACAATGAAACGCTTCTTTGGCTGCTTCCTCATCGCGGCGACGGCTCACGCTGAACCGCAGCTCACCTCGTGGCTCACCACGAACTCCACAAAGTATGCCCGCGTCACGGAGACCACAAACACCGCTCCCGTGAGCATCTGGCCGAATGTCGGCATTCCGAAGAACGCGGGCAGTCCTTCGCAGACCACGCCTACTTACGCCGATGTGCAGCAGGTGCTCTATTCGGCCAATTTTGTCTATGTGCGCTCGGCCGACCTCGCCAGTCACAAGATGGGACCGTGGTATAAAGAGTATGCGAAGGTCACGGTGAATGGTTTGTGGCCAGACAATGGCAGGCTCACCTCCAAGATCCCGCGCAATCCCACCGTCGCGCCGACTCCATCAGCGGCGAACAATTTCAATCAAGTGGCTCAGGGGCCTGTGGGCGTGATGGTCAATGGCGTCACCATTGCTAACCTAGGCGATGGCTCTGGCTGGAATCCGACCACACAGCGTGATGGTGGCATCACGGGCGGCGGTGTGCCGGGAAATCAAACTAACGTATGGATCCGCTGTGCCACAGGGGCCGAGGGACCGATCCTCGATGGCGGATTCGGTCATCCAGCACCCGATGGCGGCTATCACTACCATGCCAATCCCCGCGCCTTGCGTTATCAGCTCGGCGATAATCTCAGCTACAACGCCACGACGGACACTTACACCGAAAACACGACGAATCTGCATCATTCACCCATCATCGGCTGGGCCTACGACGGCTACCCGATCTACGGTCCGTATGGCTACAGCAGCGCGATGGATGCCAGTAGTCCCGTGCGCCGCATGGTGTCAGGTCATGTGCCACGCGATGGTTCCTATGGCACTGCGAATCTCACTGTGACCGGACGGCGCTCGCTCGCGCCTTGGGCCGCCTTGTTTCACACCTTCACCACCACTCTCGGCAGCACGGATTACACATTGTTCACGGCCAACTACGGCCCTGGTGTCTCCGCAAGCTTCCCCATCGGCTGGTATGCGGAGGACTTCGACTATCTTGGTGATCGTGGTTATACCCAAGGCATTCACTTCGACCTCGACAAGCCGAATGGCCGCCTCTGCGTCACTCCCGAGTTCCCAGGCGGGACCTACGCTTACTTCATCCCCATTGACGCCACCGGAGCACCTGCATTTCCTTTCTCCATCGGACGCTACTGGTATGGCGACCGCACCGGCGGTCGTGTCCCAACTGGCAACATCACCGAAAGCGTCACCACGCTCTTCACCGGCGGCCCCGCCATCGCTGAATCGTGGAACGGCGGCCCGACAGTGAATCCCACCAGTGGTGATGTCACACTCACCTGGAGCAGCCTCGAAGGCGGCACCTACCAGGTTGAAGCATCAACCAATCTCAGCACCTGGACCCCCATCGCCCCGAGCGTCTCCGCTGCTGCAGGCAGCACACAAACCACACTTATCGAAAGCGGCGCTGCCTTGCCTGCGAACAACACGAAGCGTTTCTACAAGGTCACGCGCACAGGCGTCGCCACCTTTTCACCTGCCTACACCGGGCAATAGGGTCCACCCATGAAACACATCGCATTTGCCCTGCTGCTGTGTGCATCCGCACTGTCCGCTCAGCCCATCGACCTGCCGTCTTTGTTCGACCCGCGCGCACTTGTCAAACCCATCACCGAGATGGAAGGCACGCTCAGCGACGGCTTGAAGGCCACGGTTTATAAGATCGTCGTGCGCTCACTGCCTTATGATCACGAAACGGGCCCCTGGGCACCGAAGACGATCCAGGACCAAGGTGGCTACTGGGAGGACACCATCGACAAAAAACTCTATCGCGTGGATGGCGACTACTTGAAGCTGCTCAACTCACGCGGGTGGAGCATGTTTGACGCGGACGGCACGGTGCATCGCACGAAGAATCGCTTGGAGTTCGACAAGGTGGCGCGTGCTGAGCTGGGTGGTTGGACCTTCGAGCAGGCGAAGCAGGACGGCGTGACAAACTCGGTCTCGAGCTGCCGCCGCAGGAGCAGATCGTCACCATCTTCCTGCCAAAGAACCCGCAACCGCTGCCACAGCTTACCATGCTGAGACAGGCCACGTTTTCGCCGCGTTCAGGCGTGGGCATCAGCACGAATGGGGTGCGCTTTTTCCCGCCGGAGCCGGTGCATCGTATTACCGCGTTTCAAAACATCGCCCCGCTCGATCCTCACGGCGGCCACACCGGCTTCGGGCATGAGTATCACTACCATCGCGCCCCGTCTGTGCTGGCGGAAGACAAGTCGGGCAAGATCGTCGGCTTCGCGCTCGATGGCTTCCCCGTTCGTGGCCCCACGGAGGTCGATGGCAAAGCGCCAAAGCACCTCGATGCCGTCAATGGCCACGATCACGACGGTCTCGGCTATCACTACCACGCGAGCAATAGCTGGCCCTACTTCGTCAGCGGCTTCAAAGGAGCTCTCGGCACCGCTACGCTAGGCGATGCGGACGTTTGCGATGCTACTCAACAAGCTGGTATTTGCCCCGGTCGTCGCGGAGGTCCAGGCGTGGCGAAAGGCGGAGCGAAGGGCAAAGGACCACCCAAAGGCGGACCACCCCCTCCTCGCCCCTTCAATCCTTTACTACCTGACTTTCCATGAAAACGTTCTACGCACTCACCGCTGCCGCGCTGAGCTATTCATCGCTGCAAGCCTCCCCAAACGTCCTCCTCATTATCGCCGATGATCTTGGCTGGAATGGCGTCGGCTTTCACTCACGCAGCATGAGCACGCCGAACCTCGACCGTCTTGCCAAGGACGGCACCGAGCTTCAGCGCTACTACACCTATCCTGTTTGCAGCCCCTCGCGTGCCGCTTTGCTCACAGGCCAGATGCCGCGCCGCTTTGGTCTTGCTCATATCATCGCTCCAGGCCAGGAAGGCATTCCCAAAGGCACGATCACGCTGCCTGCGACCTTCAAAGCCGCAGGCTATCGAACCTCGCTCATCGGCAAATGGCACCTCGGTAGCGTGCATCCGCCGCAGGAGCATGGCTTTGATCATTTCTATGGCTTCATGGGCGCTGAGATCGATTACTTCAAACACACCGGCCAACGCGGCGAGCGCATCGACTGGCAGCGCGATGGCCGGACGCTCGAAGAAGAAGGCTACTCGACTTATTTGCTAGCCGACGAGGCGATTCGCCAAATCAAGCAGCGAGACACGCGAAAGCCCTTCTTGATTCAAGTCGCCTTCAATGCGCCGCATTTCCCGCTCGCCGCGCCGGACGAACTCGTGTCCAAACATCGCGGGAACCTCTATTCCGCCGTCATCGCCGCACTCGACACCAGCATCGGACGCATCCTCACCGCGCTCGACGAGCAAAAAATGCGCGAAAACACCCTGGTCGTGTTTTGCTCAGACAACGGCGCACCGCGACGCAGCAGCAGCAATGAGCCACTCAGTTACGGCAAAGAATCTGTCTATGAAGGCGGCATTCGCACGCCCTGCGTCATGCGCTGGCCGGGCAAGGTTCCCGCAGGCAGCCTTTCACAGCAGCCCGTCTCGGCACAGGACCTTCTTCCCACCCTCGCTGCGGCTGCCGGAGTCAATCTGCCCGCGAACTCTAAACTCGACGGCACCAGCCAATGGACAGCCCTACAAACCAGCAAAGCCATGCCCCGCGAGCCCTTCCTCATCGCCTCCGCCGACACCGCCCTCATTGATGGGGAGTGGAAACTCATCGAATGGACTTCAGGCAATCTCTCGCTCTTCAACTTGCGATCCGACATCGGCGAAACGAAGGATCTTTATGCCAAGGAGGCTGAGCGTGCGCGCCAACTCACCGCCAAGCTGTATGAGTTGAAGCAAGCCTTGCCACCGCTCCGAGCCAGCAGCGGACCAAAGGGAAAAGCTGGACCGAAAGGCAAAGGACGACCACCTCCTCGCCAATGAACTCACGACTCTACAGCATTCTCATCATACTCTCGCTCGCCGTTACCGCCTTGGCGGCGCCGCCGGTGAAGGTCTTCATCCTCGCCGGTCAGTCAAATATGGAAGGCCAAGCCGTCGTGGACTTGAGCGGCAATGACTACAACCAGGGCAGGGGCACGCTGGTCCAGTTGATGAATGATCCTGCGAAGGCCGCCATGTTTGCTCATCTTCGTTCGACCGATGGCAAGTGGACGGTGCGCGACGATGTGTGGGTGCACTATCAACGCGAAAATCGTCCTCTGCTGAAGGGACCGCTTGCTTTTGGCTTCTCTGTTTATGGTGATGTGCATCACTTTGGGCCCGAGTTGCAGTTCGGCCATGTCGTGGGCGATGCGCTCAAGAACCAGGTGCTGCTCATCAAGACGGCCTGGGGTGGCAAGAGCTTGTTCAAAGACTTCCGTCCACCGTCATCGGGAGGCGAGGTGGGGAAGTATTACACGCTGATGGTGGCGCAGGTGCGTGAAACACTTGCGATCCTCCAGCAGGACTTTCCCGCTTATCAAGGTCAGGGCCATGAACTCGCCGGCTTCGTCTGGTATCAAGGTTGGAACGATGGAGCGCAGCGCGAGGACATTGCGGCCAGGGAATACGAGCAAAACCTCGTGAACCTCATCCAGGATGTGCGCAAAGAGTTCAACGCGTCGAAGCTGCCCATCGTCGTTGGCGAACTCACTGGTGCCTGGGTCGATGCGCCCGGCCATTACGCACTCGTCCGCGAGGCGCAGGCGGCAGCCACGATGCGCGAGGAGTTTCAGGGCAACGTTCTCTTCGTCCCCACCCGTGATTTTGTCCGTAAAGCCGAGGATTCGCCCAATACCAACCATGGCCACCATGAGTTTGGCAATGCGGAGACGTATTTTTTAGTGGGCGATGCTTTGGGAAAGGCGATGGTGAGAATGCTCCCACCATGACAAAACTTCAAACTCATCGCATGACCCGCATTACCTCCATCCTTGCCCTCGCTGCTTTCTCAGCGATTACCGCCGCCGAGCCTGCGCCTCCCTACTTCAGTGCGAGGCCCGGTGCCCTTTCGACGGCGAAGGAACGACTCGCTGCGGGTGACAAAGTGCTCGCCAAAGCGCTGAACAAGCTCATCAAAGACGCCGACAAGGCATTGGTTGAAGCACCACCCTCGGTGATGAGCAAAGACAAGCTGCCTCCCAGTGGCGACAAGCATGACTACATGAGCCTCGCGCCGTATTTTTGGCCGAATCCCGACACCAAAGACGGCCTGCCCTACCTGCGCCACGACGGCAAGGTGAATCCCGAAAGCCGCGATCCCAAAGCGAATGACAGCCCCACCATCAAGATCATGGGCGATAACGTGGAGACACTCGCGCTGGCCTACTACTTCACCGGCAATGAAACGTATGCCGAAGGGGCCTCCAAAGTGGCCCGCGTCTGGTTCCTCGACCCCGCCACCCGCATGAATCCGCATCTGAAGTATGCACAAGCCATCATGGGCGTGAATGACGGCCGCGGCACCGGCATCCTCGAAGCTCTGCACATCTCCGTTGCTGCGGATGCGTTGGGTTTGCTCGCTGAATCCAAAGCCTGGCCCAAGGACGACCAAAAAGCGCTCAAGGAATGGCTGTGCACCTATCACGACTGGCTCATTCAGAGTGAGCCCGGCAAAGACGAGCACCGCGCCAAAAACAACCACGGCACCTTCTACGACGTGCAGGCCGTGCGAATCGCGCTCGTGATAGGTCGCATCGAACCCGCCAAGCGCATCCTCGAAGAAGCCAAGCAACACCGCATTGCGGTCCAGATCGACCCCGATGGTAAACAACCGCTCGAACTCGACCGTACCACCTCCTTCAGCTACTCTCGCTTCAACCTCTTCGCGCTCACCGAACTTGCCACGCTCGGCGAACATGCCGGAGTCGATCTTTGGAACTTCAGCACAGAAGACGGCCGCAGTATCCGCAAGGCAATCGACTTCATGCTACCCTACGCCGACGTGCCACCAAAGCCCTGGACGTTGCCGCAGATTAAAGACAAGCACGAGTCCGAGTTCATGCCAATCTTCCGCCAAGCCACCCTAGCCTACGGCAGCGATGCGTATGAGGCTGTTATCGCCAAGTATGAAGACTCGCCCAGCAAGCGTTTCCAACTCTTGTTTGTGAAATAGACAAGAGAATCAAGTGTAGCCGATTTTTCTGCTCCCCTTCTCCTGGCTGAACTGCCTATCTTTCACCATGCCGACCCATACATGCGCCTTCTCTTTCCTGGCGTGGGTCATGGCGACCATGGCGCTCGCCCAGGAGTCTCCCCTTTCGCACATCGATGCCCTGATGGCCACGCCGCGCTCGGAGGCGGCAAAGAGGCCGTTCGTACGTGTGCGTGGTGTTGTCTCCCTCATTGGTGAGGGCTTGGCGGGTGCGGAGAAAAAAAAGGAGCAGGTACTCTCGTCAATTTGCATGGAGGATGAGACGGGTGGCATTTGGGTCTCTGTGGCGCAGGCGCTGCGGGACAAGGTGTGGAAGGAATCGGATGAGCTGCTGCTTTCACTCAAGGAAGGCACGGAAATCGAGATAGATGGCGTGTTGGATGAGGGTGCATTTGCTCCGGTAATCCTGCCGCGTGGCTTGCGGATCCTGGGTGAGACATCGCTGCCTCCAGCGCGAGAGGTGCCACTGGGCCAGCTCATGAGCGGTGCGGCCGATGTCCAGCGTGTGCAGGTGTCCGGCGTGGTGCAGAGCATCGCCGATGAAGCGGGCCGTAGGTGGCTGCTTAAAATCGAAACGGGTCTGGGGCACTTTTTGGCTCGTTTGCCGAAAACAGAGGCATTTGCGCCCGCTCGTCTGCTGGACGCGGAAGTGCGCATGACGGGCGTGGCGGCCGTTTCGCGGAACTGGCGCTCGGAGTTTGTCTGCCCGCGTCTTATCATCAGTCACGAGGAAGATGTCGTCATCGTGAAAGCCGCACCGGACGACCCTTTTGCGGCTCAAAAAGTGCCGCTGGATGCCTTGGATGCCTTTGAACCTCGGGGCAGGCCGCTGCATCGTCGGCGCATCGAGGGAGTGGTGACTTACAGCGAGGCGGGGAGCTTTTTGTTCATACAGTCAGGTTCACAAGCCGTTCGCGTGGAGACGTTAAACACGGAAGCACTCGGACTCGGTGATCGTGTCGAAGCCACGGGCTTCATCGACACCAGTCGTGACGTGGCCGGACTGAGCGGCGCGCTGATTCGCAAGCTTGGCGCTGGCCTGATCCCGGCTCCAATACAGATGAGCATGACGCAGATCGAAGCGGACTTCGAGCTGATGCGTAACGGTGAAAGGAGCCAATTGCCCGGCTGCGATGGCCTACTGGTGACTGTGCAGGGTCGTCTGCTCAATGTGCAAAACGCGGTGTCCGAAGGTGTGCAGCGATTAGAGCTCGATTGTGGAGATGCCGTCACCACGCTCTTTGCTCATGGCGGATGGGAAGATTTGCTGCCTGGCACTGAACTAAGCGCGTCGGGCATCGCCAGCATCCAATATGCGCCCGCTGGCCAGACGGCGAACTTTGCAGAGCCGATGAGGCTCGATGTGCTGCTGCGTGATTACGATGACATCACGGTGCTGACTGTGCCGTCATGGTGGACGCTGCGGCGCACTCTTTATGCCCTCTGCGGAGTCGCGGTGGTCGCGCTCGGTGCCTTGGCGTGGGCGGCGGTGCTGCGGCGCACGGTGGCACGTCAAACTCAGCTCCTCGCGCTGGAGATGCGCGGTCGTCGGAATGCCGCCGTGGAGTTTCAGGCGGCTTTGCGTGAGCGTTCGCGACTTGCGGCCAACCTTCACGACACCGTGTTGCAAACGATGACTGGCATCGCGTACCAGATCGAAGCCTGTGAAATGGAGTCCATCCCAGAGGCCGAACGCAGCGCCAATCATCTCGAAACCGCACGCCGCATGGTTCAACGCGGTCAGGAGGATCTGCGCAACTCTGTTTGGGCTCTGCGTGCCCTGCCGCTGAAAGAACGCACCTTCGCCGAAGCCGTCCGCAGTGTTGCCAAACAAGTCAGCGCCGGTCACAAGATTGAAATCTTTGTCGAACCGAGTGATGAGCTACCGCAACTGGCTGATTTCATCGCAGGCAATCTTTTGCTTATCGTGCAGGAGGCCATCCACAACGCCCTCAAACACGCCAAGCCCGCTCAGATTCGCATCAGGCTGAGTTCATCGCCTGATGCGGCCAGTTTTGCCGTCGTCGTGGAGGATGACGGCAGCGGCTTTCTGCTTGGATCGCAGCCTGGTGCCAGCTTGGGCCATTTCGGGATCGATGGCATGAGAGAACGCGCCGAGCGGCTCGGCGGCACCCTGGAGTTGAAAAGCACGCCCGGAATGGGCACCTGTTTGCGTATTGAAGTGCCGCTGCGGGCTTTTGATCACGATCTTGTTTGAAACTCATGCCCACGCCCATTCGCCTCCTGCTCATCGATGACCACGCCGTGATGCGTGCAGGTCTGGCAAACATGCTGAATGCCAACACTGACTTCAAGGTCGTTGCGGGAGCCGATGATGCAACCACTGGCCTCGCCTTGTATCACCAACACAAACCCGATGTCACCTTGCTGGATGTCTCCATGCCCGGCATGAGCGGCATCGAGTGCCTGCGGGCGCTTCGAGCCGAGTATCCCACTGCCCACGTGCTCATGCTCAGCTCATCCGATGCCGAGGAAGATATCGTGCAAGCGCTCGCAGCCGGGGCATGCGGCTATGTGTCCAAATCCGCCCGCCCCTCCGAACTCACCGCCGCCATCCATGATGCGCAAGCGGGCAAACGCGTCGTCAGCGCCGCCATCGAAAGCCGCATCGCCGAACACGCCTCCAGTTCCACGCTGACCGCCCGCGAGATCGAGGTCCTGCATCTTCTGCGCAAAGGCATGAACAACCCCGACATCGGTCATCTACTCGGTATCACCCGCCGAACCGCCAAAGCGCATGTGGCGGCGATTCTACAGAAGCTGGATGCGGCGGATCGCACAGAGGCCGTGGCGCGGGCTTTTGAGCGAGGATTGCTGAAAGTCTAGGCACACATGTATTGGCCACCTGGCCAATGGTCTGCTTGGAGGAAGCTGGCACCATGAGGGATGAATCCAACCAGTATGGTCCGACTTTTGACACTCCTGCTAATCCTGAATTGCGCGAAGGGCATCGCAGCTGACACCACACAACGCCTCAGCGAGGGCTGGGAGCACTATCAAGGCAGTCTTGGCAGCACCTGGGAAGTCTGGCGTGGCGATGCGGCAAGTGATAATGTGGCGTGGTCCAAAGTGACGCTGCCGCATTGTTTTAACGGGCGTGACGCCGTGGATCCTGATGTGCGTTACTATCAGGGGCCGGGCTGGTACCGAACAAAGCTCAAGATTGCAAATCCGTATCCAAATGGTCGCACGTTGCTCCACTTTGACGGCGCGGGGCAGAAGTCGCAGGTGTTTGTCTATACGCAGAAGGTCGGTGAGCATGTCGGCGGCTATGACGAGTGGACGGTGGATATCACGGAAGCTTCGAAGAATGAGAAGTTTAAAGGCGAGGTGCCGATTGCGGTGATGTGCGACAACTCGCGCGATGCGGAGAGCATTCCGTCGGACTTGAGTGATTTCAACCGCTACGGCGGGCTGTATCGGCATGTTAGCTTGGTTTATGTGCCAGCGATTTCCTTGGACCGGGTGCATGTGAAACCAGTGCTGGAAGGTGACAAAGCGACAGTGACCGTGAGCGCTCGCCTTTTGAATCCTTCCAAAGCCATGGACAAGGTGACGCTGGATTTCGATGTTCAGGATCAGGAGGGCAAGTCGATGTTCCATGAAACGCTGTCGCCAACAATTGCGCCGTGGGAAGGGG
>JARXAL010000195.1 GCA_029865835.1 Verrucomicrobiaceae bacterium | reverse complement strand
GCTTGGGGGCGATCCTTGCCGTAGCCTTCGCTTTGGCCGGGGCGCTTGGAGCGGGAGCGCGGGGATTTGGCGGGGGAGTCGAATTTGGACTTTTCCTTGGGCGAGGCCTCGCGCTTGGAGCGGGAGGTGGAGGCGGCGGTGCGTTTGCGGCCGTCTTCGCGGGGGCGAGAGCGGGTGGTGGGGCGGGCGTCTTCGGAGTCGAAAGCGTCGTGGGAAGGTTCTTTTGGGGCCTTGGGAGATGATTTTTCCGAGTTGGCGCGGGCTTTTTTGGGGGCAGCGGAGACGGGTTTGGTCTCGCTGAAGAAGCGGGCGACTTCGGTTTCGGTGAGTTCTTTGTAGCCGCCTTTGGTGAGGCCTTTGATGGCGAGCCAGCCGATGCGGACGCGGATGAGGCGTTCGACTTCGAAGCCGAGGAAGTAGAGCATGTGGCGGATCTGCCGCTTGAGGCCCTGTTTGAGGACGAGGTGGAAGCGGTAGTGGCTGTTTTCGGCCCAGACGCGCTCGGCTTTGGCGAAGCCTTCGGGGGTCATCATGCCTTTGACGAGTTTGGGGAAGTGGACTTCGGGGTCGAGGGGTTTGTCGACGACGACTTCGTATTCTTTTTCCACGCCCTGGCTGGGGTGCATGAGGCGGTGGGAAAGATCACCGCGATTGGTCATGAGGAGGAGGCCTTCGCTTTCTTTATCAAGCCGTCCGACGTGGTGGAGGTTTTGAAATTTGGCGGGGAGGAGGTCATAGATGGTCAGGCGGTCGTGGGTGTCACCGCGGCTGCAGACGTAGCCTTTGGGTTTGTGGAGGGCGAGGACGACGCCTTTGGCGGCGCGCATGATGCGGCCATTGACCCGGACTTCGTCTTCGTCGCTGACGACGGTGCCAAGGCTGCGGGTGTAGGACCCGTTGATGGAGACCTGGCCTTCAGCGATGATGGCTTCGACGCCCCGGCGAGAACCGAGGCCACACAGGCTAAGAAAGCGGTTCAGTCGCACAATGGCAGGGCCTCAGGGGGAACAGAAAAGGAGACCGGGATCAATCCGGTTTCGTTTTCGGAAGGCTGGTGGGCAGACGTCCCTCTTTCCAGACACCGCGGGACTTGAGGAGCTTGATGCGCTCGCCGCGCTTGAGGACGCTGCGCTTGGTGCCGACGGAGCCGGCGGTCTTGAGGCTGCGATGCTGTGACATGATGGAGTTGCGGTAAAGGGTTCTGAAAAACGGGCTGGGAGAATACGCCTGACAACTGGGGGTGCAACCGTTTTTTACCCGAGGTGGGTGATGGGGCTCAGATTGGCGGTTAGCGGCAGGTTTGGAATTTAGTTCAAATCGGAGGAGAGGACCGAGGCGGGGTTTCTGATAGCGAGGTCGCGGGCCTGGGTGATGACGCGCTGGGCGGTGGCGTCAAAGCGGTAGGCGTGGCAACTGGGGCAGGTGATGGCGCGGGCGACAACAATGGAACCGCAGCCTTCACAGACCTTGTATTGCTCAGGGTGACTGGCGATTTTTTCGGCTTGCTTGATCCTTGAGTCGTCTGGCTCTGGGGAATTGCTCATGGGTTTGATATGAGGGATACGCGCAGCGCGGAAGTTTCGCAACGGGGTTTCGTGTGTGGATTTTGGTTTGGGACCTTTTTGAGGGGGTGTTGGAAGGGGTGGTTGGAGGAAATGGGGGATGATGGTGAAATCATGAAAAAATGGGTGTCAAAACTGCTCTACAAGCTATTCGTTGTCCCCCACGTCAGACCTTTTCATGAAAAATCCCAGCACATTCACTACCGGTTTCGGAACTCCTGGCACTTATTTCTCGCTGCCTGATCTTGAAAAACAAGGCATTGGCAAGATTTCGCGTTTGCCGGTGTCGATCCGGATTGTTTTGGAATCGTTGTTGAGGAATCTCGACGGCAAGAAGGTGACTGAGGCGGATGTGAAGAATTTGGCGAACTGGAATGCGAAGGCGCCAGGGGATTATGAGATTCCGTTCACGGTGGCGCGGATTGTGTTGCAGGACTTTACCGGGGTGCCGCTGCTGGTGGATTTGGCGGCGATGCGGACGGCGGTGCATGGCATGGGCAAGGATGCGAAGATGATCGAGCCGCTGGTGCCGGTGGACTTGGTGGTGGACCACAGTGTGCAGGTGGACTTCGCGGGGACGCAGGCGGCGCTGAATCAGAACCTGGATTTGGAGTTCACGCGGAACCGGGAGCGGTATCAGTTTTTGAAGTGGGGCGAGCAGGCGTTTGACACGTTCAAGGTGGTGCCTCCGGGCATTGGGATCGTGCACCAAGTGAATTTGGAGTATTTGGCGAAGGGTGTGCTGGAGAAGGACGGGGTGTATTATCCGGACACGCTGGTGGGCACGGATTCGCACACGACGATGATCAATGGCCTGGGTGTTGTGGGTTGGGGTGTGGGTGGGATTGAGGCGGAAGCGGGGATGCTGGGGCAGCCGGTGACGTTCCTAGTGCCGGAGGTGGTGGGGGTTTATCTGACGGGATCTCTGAAGGAGGGTGTGACCGCGACGGATTTGGTGCTCGAGGTGACGCAGAAGCTGCGGAAGCTGGGTGTGGTGGGCAAGTTTGTGGAGTTCTATGGGCCGGGAGCAGTGAGTCTGCCGGTGACGGATCGGGCGACGATCGCGAACATGGCGCCGGAGTATGGGGCGACGATGGGCTTCTTTGGGATTGATGAGGAGACGATCGCGTATCTGCGCGGCACGGGCCGGAGCGAGGAGCAGTGTGTGACGGTGAAGAATTACTACGAGGCGCAGGGTCTCTGGGGGATTCCGACCGAGAAGGGGGTGCTGGATTTCACGACTGAGATGGAAATGGATCTGGGTGATGTGCTGCCGTGCGTGTCAGGGCCGAAGCGTCCGCAGGATCGGATTGAGGTGCCGGTGTTGAAGAGCAAGTTCAATGAGTTGCTGGTGGCGGACGTGAAGGCGGGGGGATATGGCAAGAAGCCGACCGGGAATGGCGCAGGTGAGTTGGATGTGGGTCCTGGGCTTGATGGTGAGGCGGATGGCAATTCGGTGTCGCAGGCGTTTGGAGCGGAAGTGGGCGTGGTCACGGAGCCTGCGGATGCGAACGGGAAAACGCTTTATGAGGTGACGGTGGATTCGAAGGCGGGCATCAAGGACGCGATTGCGGATGGATCGGTGTTGATTGCAGCGATCACGAGCTGCACGAACACGAGCAATCCGAGTGTGATGCTGGCGGCGGGTTTGCTGGCGCAGAAGGCGAATGCCTTGGGCCTGACGATCAAGCCGGCGGTGAAGACCAGCCTTGGGCCTGGCAGCCGTGTGGTGACGGATTATTTGACGAAGACGGGACTTCAGGTGGAGCTGGACAAGTTGGGTTTCCAGACGGTGGGTTATGGGTGTACGACTTGCATCGGGAACTCGGGTCCGCTGGATGCGGGGATTGAGGACGTGGTGAAGGCGAACGATGTGGTGGCGGCTTCGGTGCTTTCGGGGAACCGGAACTTTGAGGCGCGGGTGCATCAGAGCATCAAGTCGAACTTCCTGATGTCGCCTCCGTTGGTGGTGGCGTATGCGATCGCTGGCACGGTGGACATTGACCTGAGCAGCGAGCCTTTGGGTGTGGCGGCGGATGGTCATGCGGTGTTTTTGAAGGACATCTGGCCGACGCTGAAAGAGGTGAAGGATGCGATGGAGAGTGCGTTGTCTCCGGATGTGTTCCGGGCGTTGTACACGGATTTTGCGAGTCAGAATCCGAAGTGGAATGAGATCAAGGGATCGGTGGGCGAGGTTTTTGAGTGGGACGGTGCTAGCACCTACATTCAGTTGCCGCCTTTCTTTGACGGATTCAGCATGGAGTTGAGTGACATCACTGAGATCCACGGGGCGCGGCCTTTGGGGATCTTTGGTGACAGTGTGACGACGGACCACATCAGTCCGGCGGGGGCGATCAAGGCGGACAGTCCGGCGGGTCGCTTCTTGATGGAGCACGGGGTGACAAAGGCGGACTTCAACAGCTATGGGAGCCGCCGGGGCAACGATTTGATCATGACGCGCGGGACGTTTGCGAACGTGCGGATTAAGAACCTGATGCTGGGTGGCAAAGAGGGTGGCAACACGCTTTTGCAGCCTGGTGGAACGGAGACGAGCATTTACGATGCGGCGGAGAGTTACAAGGCGGCGGGGATTCCGTCGATTGTGATTGGCGGTGAGGATTACGGGATGGGATCGAGTCGTGACTGGGCGGCGAAGGGGACTCGGTTGCTGGGGGTGAAGGCGGTGATCACGAAGTCGTTTGAGCGGATTCACCGTTCGAACTTGGTGGGCATGGGCGTGCTGCCATGCAACTTCAAGAACAAGGACGACTACGACAAGGTGAAGGATCTGAGTGATGCGACCTTTGATGTGCTGGGTTTGTCCAATGAATTTAAGCCGCAGGGTGAAGCGACGCTGCGGGTGCACAAGGCGGATGGCAGCAGTTTTGATGTGCCGCTGGTGGTGCGGATCGACACGCCGGTGGAGATCGACTACTACCGTGCGGGGGGGATCCTGCCGTATGTGCTGGCGCAGATTTTGCGGGCGAATGCTTAGGCTGGTTTTCGATTTCTTCTCACATTGCCCTGCGGCTGGGCGGCCTCATTGGCTGCGGCAGTCGGTTGGCCGTTATCGCTCAGATAGCGGAAACTGCCATTTTTTTCCGACGCCGCTGCGCTTCCCGGGTCAAAATCTTTGCGGGAGACAGTCTAGAGCAGTTTAAGAAAAACTGTAACCGCTCCTTTGGGGCGGCGGAGGCGGATCTGGGCCGTCGTCATCTCGGGACATATGCATTGATATGCCCCTGCGCTGCCAACGGCCCACCTCCACCTCCGGCGCTCCCAAATCATCGGCCACCTCTTTTCTTAAAATGCTCTAGCTCTTGAAGTAGTTCTTCATTTTGAACATGATCTGCTTGCTGATGCTTTGAACTTTGTCCGCGGTATCCTCATTGGTGGTGCGATTGCGTGCTTGATCGAGCTTCATCTGGCGCTGTGCCACGGCAAGGGACATGCACTCGGAGATTTCGGGGCGGTTTTCGATGAGGCGAATGATGGTGGGACGGCTGATCTCATAGATGACGGCGGCAGTGTGTGCTTGAATGGTGGCGGAACGGGGTTCGCCAGTGAGCAGGGCCATTTCGCCAAAGAAATCGCCGGGTGAGAGCTGGCTGACAGTCTGCTCATGGCCGCTGTTGTTGAGATCGACTTGAACATTGAGCAAACCCTCGATGAGAATGAAGAGGGATTGGCCTTCGTCGTTGCGACGGAACAAGATTTCGTCGGGACTGAGCTGGAAACGACGCATCTCGGTGGCGACTCTCTCAAGTTCCGCTTCCTCCAGCCTTTCAAAAATGGTGATGTGGGACAGGAGCGATACTTTGTCCGCAATGCTGTGCCCATGGAAGTGTTTGGCAGGCATTGGCTCATGAAAGACTTCGGCCTTGGTGTAGGCAGGCGTAATGCCAGCTGTTTGCAGGTGCTGGAGAGCGGCGGTGAGTACGAGATCTCGGCTCGTGTTTGGCGACAGGGGGTGCCAGGGATGAATCCAGTAGCGCAGGTTGTATTTGACTCCGCGTTTGCCGGTGTTGCAGATGAGCACCTTGGGTTTCGTTTCTTTGGAGAACCCCTCCTGGGAAGACACCGACTCAAGCGCAGCCAGCAGTATGCGGCGGACACGCTCGACTGGCACGGTGTAGTCAATCGTGACGCTGACCTCAAAACGCGTCATGATCGAGGGGCGCGAAATGTTGACGATTTTTTCGAGGCCTAGGATCGAGTTGGGTAGGACAATGGTCGTGCCATCCTCGCAGGTAAGCCGGGTGCAGCGCCAGCCGATTTCATCGACCTGACCGACGGTGCCCTCGCCACCCGAAACGGAAGGGACGACCAGCCAGTCACCGATGGCGAAGTTGTTGTCAAAGTTCACGGCAAGGCCGGTGAAGAGGTCGGCCAGCAAGTTGCGCAGAGCGAAGCCCAGGACAACACCGCCGGCGCCAAGGGTGGCGAGAAACGCTGTGATGGATTGATTGAAGACAAATCCGGCGATGCAGGCCCCAGTGATGATGTAAACGAAGACGGTGCCGATGTCCTTGAGCACGCTGGGAACCGTGCGCTGCATCGCACGACTCATGGCTCCATCCCAGAAGAACCGGTTTATGAGTCGGTTTACGAGATAGGCACCGATGACCCAAAAGGAGACTTCAATGCCGGTCAATATTTGTCTGGAGGCTCTGGATTCCTCCTTGAGTCCAAGCCTTTGGATGATGCTGGGCCAGTTCTCGATGATCTGAAAGACGAGCAGAAAAAGAATGCCGCCGATCACGAATGACCGTATGCGCGGGGGTTTGGATCGGTTCAGGAAAGCGGACATGAGACGGTCAAATTTATCGGTGAGTCAGTGAGGCCCTATTTTGGGCAGGCCAGATTAGGGAGTCGATGCCTGCGGGTTTCAAGCAGGTAGTGAAGTAGGACAGTGTGGTGCTGTCGAAAAACTGCATTTGCGGGTGGCTGGGTCATTCTCACTTTTTCCGCAATAAGGCGGATGGCAGCAGTTTTGATGTGCCGCTGGTGGTGCGGTTCGACACGCCGGTGGAGAGCGATTCCTACCGTGCGGGGGGATCCTGCCGTAGGTCCTGGCGCAGATTTTGCGGGCGAATGGGTGAAGAAGGTTGTTGGAAACGCTGAGATTCAAAGGACAAGCTTGTGGTTGTTGCCATTGCATGGCAAAGTTGGAACATGACCGCGACACTCAATTTAGACGAGTCTGGCAGGCTTCTGCTGCCCGCCCCGATTGTTCGTATGCTAGGTATGCGACCAGGCGTTGAGGTGAAGGTGGAAGTAACTCCGGGGCGGATTGAGTTGCTCAAAGACCCGGAAGGTGATCTGCCGTTGATCACTGAGCTGTCGCCGGATGGGACGCTTTTGTTTCCTGCTGGGGTGAAGCCGCTTTCGGCAGAAACGATTGTTTCGGCCATCAAGGTGGATCGGGAAGGTCGGATCGCTAAGCTTGGTAGACGGTGAGAGCGCTGTGTGACTCTTCCGTGCTCATCGCGGCTCTGCTGCCGAGTGAGGATCACCACGAGGCCTGTGCATCGATGTTGAACGGGGTCGACACGATTCTCGTTCAGGTTCATGCGCTTAACGAGACTTTTGCCACGCTCACGGGCGGCTCGCTTGGTTTCAGGGTGGATGCGTATCTGACGGCCCGTGTGATCCGGGAACGAATCGTCGCCTGTGCCACACGAGTGCGTTGCGGGGTGAGAGGTTGTCTGTAATCTCAGAGAGAATTATGGCTACGCTTGAACGAGCATTACAAATCGCTGTGCAGGCTCATGCCGGGCAGAAAGACAAAAGCGGCGCCGCTTACATCTTTCATCCAATCCGCGTGATGATGCGCTGCACTTCGACCGAGGCCCAGATCGTGGGGTTGCTGCATGACGTGGTGGAAGACACTCCGGTGACCTTTGAGGAACTGGAAGGTGAGGGCTTCTCGAAGACGGTTATGGAGGCCCTGAGGCTTTTAACGCACGACTCAAAAGTGCCTTATGAGGGCTACATCCGGGAAATCAAGACCAACGCCATCGCCACGGAGGCGAAGCTGGCCGATCTGCAGGACAACATGGATCTCAGGCGATTGCAGGAAGTGGATGAAAAGGCGGTGGCAAGGTTCAAGAGATACTTGGCTGCTTACACAACTTTGGGGTCGTAGCAGAAGGCCATCAGGATGAATTCGAG
>JARXAL010000186.1 GCA_029865835.1 Verrucomicrobiaceae bacterium | reverse complement strand
GCGCCCTGGGGTTTGATGCCGACGGAGAGGACTTCGCAGCCTTGGGCGGCGCCGCGGTAGTTGCAGAGCATGAATTTGCCGCGCAGGTCTTCGGGGATGGATGTGCCGGTGAGCCAGGTGACGCCGGAGGGGCCGCGGGCGACGTGGGAGGCGGGGGGATAGACCCACTGGGGCTGGTCGGGGGTGAAGGTTTCGAACATGTTTTCGGCCACCCACATGGAGGTTTCGGGATGGAAGTCTGCCCAGTCGAGGAAGGTGACGTATTGGTGGGCGGATTGGTGGCTCATGTCCCAGCCGGAGTCGCTGCCTTCGAGGGCGTAGACCATGCGGGCGAGGTCGCCGATGTCGCCGGTGTTGTCGAAGGTGAAGAGGTTGCCGGCTTCGTCGAAGGCGAGTTCCTGGGGGTTGCGGAGGCCTTTGCAAAAGACCTCGAAGCCGCTGCCATCGGATTCGCAGCGGAAGATGGCGCCGCGACCCGAGCCCTTGAGGATTTGGCCTTCCTTGGTGGTGACGTGGTAGCCGCGATCGCCGACGGAGAAGTAGAGTCGGCCATCGGGTCCGCGGGTGATGCCGTGGAGGTCGTGGCCGATGAAGGAGACGCGGACGCCGAAGCCGGTGGCGATGGCTTTTTCGGCATCGGCGATGCCGTCGTCGTTTTTGTCGGTGAGTTTCCAGACATTGGGAATGCAGGTGAAGTAGACGGCGTCGTCTTCGGCGAGGACCGAGAAGCCGAGGCCGTCGAGGGGTTCGTGGAAGCGGTCGGAGAAGAGGGAGCGATGGTCGGCGGCGCCGTTGCCGTCGCGGTCTTCGAGGCGGAGGAGGCGGTCGGCGGTGTTGGTGAAGAAGGTGGGGGGGAAGCGGAAGGCCCAGGTTTGGTAGAGTTTGGCGCGGTCGTCGAGGGTGACGGCCTGGAAGTCTCCTGGAATGAGTTCGTTAGCGCCGCGGAGGTCGGGGACGCCCTGCCAGAAGCGATTGGCTTCGGCGACGAAGAGGCGGCCTTTGGGATCGAAGCCGAAGCTGCCGGGGTTTTCGACGAAGGGGAATTTGACCCAGGTGTGGGCGTCGAAGCCTGGGTGATGGAGTTTGCCCGGGAAGGGTTCGGGTTTGTTTTTGAGGGGAGGGAGATCGGCTTCGGGAACGGAGGGGATGGGGCGGAATTTTTGGTTCAGTTCTTCAAGTGATACAGCGGAGGCGGACGCGGCGAAGAGGAGAAGGGTGGCGAGAGCGAGGAGGGGGCGAAACATGGGGGCGGGATAAAACAGCGAGTTGGAGGGCATTCAAGCCCGTTTGATGGCACTTGGGTGCAGCCGATGGATACGCGTCGGGTGAGCGAATGGCTCATCGGAGGCTGGCACAAGAACGCCGGTGGGAGGATTTCCCACCGGCGTTGCCGGACAGAGGGTGATGTCTGTTGGAGGCAAGACCGACTCTCGAAATGCTTGTCACCTTGCCCAGCGGCGGAGCAGCCTCATTGGCTGCGTCAGCCGCTTGCCCGCTATTGATCTAATAGGGGGCTGCGTGACTTCCTTGCCACTGAGGCCGCTGCGCTCACCGGATCAAAATGACCATCCTTTCGAGAACCGGTCTATTTTTTGAACATGGCGTGGTCCTTGTTGCCGCTGCTGAGGACGTAGGCGAGGAGGTCGAGGACTTCGTCTTTTTTGAGCATGTTCAGGAGCATGGGAGGCATGGGGGAGACGGGGCTGGGTTCGATGCTCTTTACCTCTTTGCGGTCGACATTGACGCGCTGGTTGGGGTCGGAGAGGTCGGTGTTGATGGTGACGCCGTCGCCGCTGAGGTTGACGACGACGCCGGTGAGCATGGTGCCGTCATTTTTGGTGACGACGATGGGGGCGAACTGTTCGTTGATGACCTTGCTGGGGTTGATGATCTGGTCGAGCAGGTCGTGGGGGCTGTAGCGGCCGCCGGCGCCGGTGAGGTCGGGGCCGGTCATGCCGCCGGCGTTGCCGTAGCGGTGGCAGGCGAAGCAGGCGGCGGCGCCGAACATTTTGCGGCCGTTGTCGAAGTCGCGCCCGGTCATGCCGGTTTTGGCGGCGGCGCTGAGTTCGTCGAGGGTCCACATGGTGGGGGTGCGGCCGGCGAACATGGCGCCGACGTTTTCCATGGCGGATTTGGCTTCGGGCTTTTTGGCGATGAGTTCAGCGAACTGGGTGTTCTCTTCGGGGGTGAAGGTGGCGAGGGAGTCTTTGCGGATGAAGTCGACGAAGATGGAGAAGCTGGAGCCGCCTTTGTAGTTGGCGGCTTTGAGGAAGAACTCGAGCTGCTGTTTGCGGAGTTCGGGGGTCCAGCCGGCGGTGAGGAAGCGGAGGCTGCGGGCGTATTCGATCTGGGGCTCCTGGCTTTCGGCGGCGGCGATGAGGGCCATGCCTTTGGCGGCGGCGTTGGGGGCCTGGAGGTAGGCGAGGGTTTCGGTGAGGAGCCAGTTCAGCTCGAAATTGTCCGCGGGGTAGGCGGGGTCGAGTTTGGCGATGATGGCGGTGACGGTGGCGGTGTCGGGATTGCCGAAGCGGTGGAGGACGATCTCGGTGAGGCGGACGTAGGCCATGCGCTGGTCATTGGTGAGCTTGGCGAAGTCGTGCTTGAGGAGGGAGGCCCAGAGTTTGTCGCGCATGGCGGTGTTGACGACGTGATCGGCGGGGCGATGCGTGGGGCAGATGCCGGTGGCGCGGGTGAGGGCGAGAAGGGCTTCGAGTTGGGCGGTGGGGTTGGTTTCAGCGAGGGCTTTGGCTTCCCATTCGGCGAGGGGTTGGTGTTCGAGGGCGGTGCGGGCGGCGGCGCGGATGTAGCGGTCGCTGTGGCTGAGGTGAGGCCAGGCGGTGGCGACGGCTTTGGGGTCTTGTTTGCCGTGGAAGGCTTCGAGGGAGCGGCGGGTGGTGACGGCTTTGTCGGACGGGTCGGACCGTTCTGACTTGTCGGACAGGGTGGTGCTTTCTTTGCCGGTGTAGGTCACTCGGTAGAGGCCGGACTGGACGCGGCGGCCGCCGATGGTGAAGTACATGGCGCCGTCGTTGCCGATGATGGCGTCGGAGACGGGGAGGGGGCCGCCGGTGACGAATTCTTCTTTGGTGGCGGTGTAGGTGGAGCCGGAGGGGGTGAGGTGGACGGCGTAGATTTTGCCCCAGCTCCAGTCGAGGGCGTAGAAGGCCTCCTGGTATTTGGCGGGGAATTTGGCGCCGTAGCCGAAGGTGGTGCCGGTGGGTGAGCCGGGGCCGATGTTGAGGGTAGCGGGCAGGTTGTCGAAGTAGAATTCGGGGTATTTGCCTGCGCCGTTGCGCCAGCCGTATTCT
This sequence comes from Verrucomicrobiaceae bacterium, assembly GCA_029865835.1. Classification (GTDB taxonomy): domain Bacteria; phylum Verrucomicrobiota; class Verrucomicrobiia; order Verrucomicrobiales; family Verrucomicrobiaceae; genus JAGRPD01. Next base: position 19,104 of record JARXAL010000186.1, on the reverse strand, counting down.
CCGCCGCTGACGACGTGGTTGATGCGGGTGGGGCGATACCAGGAGGTGTTGAAGTCGTACTCCATGTCGGCGTCGTAGGTGAAGAGTTCGCCGTCGCGATTGACGCCGCCGTCGAAGATGTTGCGGAAGCCGGAGGCGAAGATTTCCATGTTCTTGCCCTCAGGATCGAGGCGGTAGATGATGCCGCCGGGGGCCATGACGTGGCGGTTGTGGCCACGACCATCGGGCATGCGGGGGAGGAGGTGGTCGTCACCCCAGAGTTTGGCGACGGGGGAGCTGGCGGGCGTTCCGGCCATGGGGCCTTCCTTGAGCACGGCGTTGTTGCCGGTGATGAGGTAGAGGCCTTTGCCGTCCGGAGTTTTCAAGATGGCGTGGACGCCGTGGTCGCTGCTGGCGTCGAACTCGCGGAGCATCTCGACTTTGTCCGGGATGTCGTCGCTGTTGCTGTCGGTGATGCGATAGAGGCCGCTGGGGATTTTTTTCTCGTAGTCATTCACGCCGACGTAGAGGGCGCCGAAGGCGAAGAGCATGCCGTTGACGCCGCGGATGTCGGTCGGCAGTTTTTGGACGTCGCCGGGTTTGAGGGGCTGGCCTGCGACGGGGGTGGGGAAACGGTAGAGGCCGCCGTATTGGTCGGAGGCGTAGACGCGGCCTTTGTCGTCGGAGCAGAGGTTGACCCAGGAGCCTTGTTCGCCACCGGGGACGGAGTAGAGGAGTTCGACTTTGAAGTCGGGGAGGGTCTTGATGCTGGTGATCGGGGTGGCGATGTTGGCGCCAATGGCGGGGCCGACGGCGTCGGGGCGTTTGGGTTTGGCGGGGGCTTTGGCTTTGCCTTTGCCCTTGGCTTGTTGAGCAGTCAGGGTGCATGGCAGGGCAAGTGCTAGGAGCAGGAAAGCGGAGAGGATTCGGTTCATCATGGTGGGTGAGGGGACTTAACGCAGGGTTCGCGTCGAATATGACAGCAAAAGGAGTGTCGGATTTGGCAAGCGGTGGAAATACGGGTTATACAGAAATACGAAGTTGGGGTAGGGCTTGGGTATCCCTCGAATCGCTTTTCAGCAGCGACTAGGAAAGCACCTTCAAACCGGCTGCCGAAGCCATCAGGGACTGTCGCAGATCGAAGGTGCAAAATTCCTTGAACCCGAACTCGATGGCTAGGGCCACATGCAGGGTGTCTAGTGGGCGACAAAGAGTGCTTATGCCATGAGAGTTGGAGAGGGCCTCTGCTGTCGCAAAGACGTCGGGCCAGACCAAGGTCAATCGTTCAAGCACGCCATTGGACAGGAGCGAGCTTGATTTCATTGATCATCGCATCTCGTCTGCTCACGCTCGGAATTTAGATCATCCAGCAGCTGATCGCAAGACGCAGAGTCGATGGACGATTGGCTTTGATGGTCAATCGCTTGGCACTTTTCTACTTCGCTACTTTCGCCTTGCCCTTGCCTTTGGCTTTCGGGGCTTTGGCTTCGATGATTTGGGCGTCGCTGGGGATGGGTGAGTTTTCGAAGTCGATCAGGTCGCCGTCGGGGAGGGTTTTGAGCATGACGTCTTTGATTTGGACGGTCATGGCGGGGCCGCGATGGATTTGGAAGGCGAGGAGGCCTTCGAGGGAGCGGGCTTTTTCTTCGAAGTCGAGGAGGTCGATGGTGACCTGGCCGTCGATCTTGTGGATGAGGTGATTGCCCTGGGCGATTATGGTGTATTCGTGCCACTCGGCGATGTCGACTTCGACGGTGTCGTGCTCGGAGGCGAGCCATCGTTTGGCTTCGGGGTCGATGACGACGCCCTGGCCGTTTTGGCAAATGATGCCGCGGCCGCGTTCCTCGTAGACCATGGCGTTGTTGGGGGCGGCCGGGTGGATGTCGCACTGATAACCGCCGACGGACCATTTGCCGTTCTCGGGGAGTTCCTTGCTGCGGTATTGGATGCCAGTGTTGTTGCCGGACTGTTTGACTTTGACACGCAGTTCGAAGTTTTTGACGGTGCCGCCGCGCCAGATGAGGAACTGGTTGTAGGCGAGCTGTTCGGGGCCGGTGGTCTTGCCGGTGATGCAGCCGTCTTCGACGGACCAGAGTTCGGGGTTGCCGTCCCAACCGGTGAGGTCTTTGCCGTTGAAGAGAGGTTTGAAGCCATCCTGGGCAGAGGATGTTAATGGGGATACGAGGATGGCTAAGAGCAGCGTGAGGGTAAGTTTCTTGATCATGGAGTTATTGGTTATTCGTTTTTGATTCGGATTGGAAGGCGACTCACTCGTCCTTGTTGCTAGCTTTGCGGCCTTTCGGTTTCTTGGGCATAGCGGGGGAGTCAGGATTAACATAGGGCGGCTTGTCAAAGGCGTCGGAGAGACGCGGGTCGTTCGTCTTTTCTAGCACGGACATGAGTCGCGCGGAAAGTTTTGCCCTGATATCAGCCACGGCGGATTCAGCGGCGAGATTGTGCATTTGATCGGGATCGTTTTTCAGATCGTAGAGTTCCTCCGCCGGACGTTTGGCATAGGCCAGATCATAGAGCGGCTTGGCTGCCGGTTCCTTGCGATGTGCCACCATCCAGGCGATGGTGCCGCTGCCTTGCGGATTCGCATCGCCGCTGGGGCCTTTGTCGCTGTAGGGGTCGCCGCAAGGCCAGCGATCAGTTTTGAAGTTGCGGATGTAAAGATAGTCCGCCGTGCGGATGGCACGCATGGGGTAAGGCATGAAATCCGGGCGTGTGCCGGCCTCGTGGCGTTCGCGACCGACGATGACGAAATCGCGCGATGGGTCGATGATGCCTGACTTATCAGATTTCAGCAGCGGGAGCAGTGAACGTCCGTCCATTCCTGCCGGCGGCTTGATACCTGCGGCGTCGAGCCAAGTCGGTGCGAGATCGATGTGTCCGACGAAGTCATCGACTACGCGGCCCGGCTTCGTGATGCCTGCGGGCCAGCGGATCATGAGCGGGGCATGCACGGCGATGTCGTAACAGTGCGTCTTGCCGCGCGGCATGTTCACGCCGTTGTCGCCGGTAAGGACGAGCATGGTGTTGTCGAGTTCACCGGCTTTTTGAAGCTCGTCGAGAATGACACCGACTTCCAAGTCCAGCGCTAGCACTTCACCGAGTGAGTCCGCGTAGTCTTCACGGGCTTCGGGCACGTCAGGAATGAATGCGGGCATTTTGCCTTTCAGCGCATCGGGATCGATGCCCCACAGCTTCCTGCCGGAGCCGTCCGCAAAAGGCCGATGCGTGCCGATCGGACCGAGCACATGACAAAAGGGCTGGCCCGGTTTGCGCGTGGAGAGAACTTTTTGCATCACGTCGCGCACGCCTTGCTCGAAAACCTTGGCGGTCTCGTCGCGCCCGAGGCGCTGCTTCCTCGCATAGAGGCTGAACCGCAGGGCGTCTGCTCCAAGCGGGATGCGCGGCGTACGGTTGTCCAACTCCAAAGCTTTCCCGGAGACTGATGTCTTGTAACCGGCCTCTTGCAGCAATGCGCCGAAGCGCGGGAGCGCATCGCCAGGGTTTGGCGTCTTGTTGATCTCCCAACCGGGGTCCGGCTGAAGGAACGCATCTTTGCCGCAGCGCCAGAAATAGGAGCCCGTGGCTAGTGAAGCACGAGAAGGCCCGCAGGACGACACACCCATGAAGGCATGGTGAAAAAGCACTCCCTCACCCGCGACGCGGTCGATGTTGGGCGTCTCGATGACATCATTCACGCTAGGGCGGGCCGGATCGCGATAACAACTCGCATTGCGTCCCCAGTCGTCGGCGAGGAAGAGGAGGATGTTGGGCCTCTGCTCGGCTGCGTGGACGGAGAGGGCGAGAGTGAGCGAGAGCAGGTGAGCGAGCAGGGCTTTCATGGGCGGGCGAGAACAAGCTTATGGCTTCCAGGCGCTTTGCTGGATCGCTTCCAGGCGTTTGACTTCGTCTGGGCGATTCGGAGCGAGGTTGGTTTTCTCCAGCGGGTCGGACTGGAGGTCGAAGAGCTCCATTTCAGTCGGCGCGGCCATGCGTTTGGAGTCTTTCGCCGTGCCGGGGATGAGCAGCTTGGACGAGCCATTGATGATGACTTGGGCGATCAGGCTTTGCTCGGGTGCGCCAAGTTCGGCGATGTTGTGGGTGTAGCTTTCGACAAAGATGCTTTTTCTGGCCGTCATTGCCTCGCGGTCTAGTAGATCGAGACCGGGCAGATCGGCCGGACCTTGGACTCCGGCTGCCTTCAGGATGGTCGGAGCGAAGTCGATGATGGAGGCGAGTGTCTGATCATCGCGTTGGGGTTTCACTTTGGCGGGCCAGCGGACAAACATCGGCGTGCGGATGCCGAGTTCATAAGGCGTGAGCTTAGCCCTTGATGAGGGACCCATTCCTTCATTGGCATTCCAGCCGTTGTCCGCGAGGTAAAGGATGATGGTGTTGTCGGCGAGCTGGTGCTTGACGAGATAGTCGTCGAGTTCGCCGCAGGTTTGGTCAAACCATTCGACCATGGCGTAATACTTCTCGGCGGCGGGCGTGAGTCCTTTGTCCTGGTAGTGAGCCAGCAGCTCTGCTGGAGGCGTGTGAGGCGAGTGCGGCATCATCGGCGCATACCAGACGAAGAAGGGCTTCTGCTCCTTCCGAGCGGTGTCCATGAAGTCAATAATCGGCGTCATGCCTTTGCGTCCGATGGACAGTCCTTCATCACCATGGCGGCTGGCTTTGACGGTCATGCCGCTGGTGAAACCCACGTCTTTGTAAGTGACGTTCCAAAGTTTGCCTGTCTGGAAAGCGAGGTAGCCGGAGTCCGTGAGTGCTTTCGGAAGGATCAACGAGTTGCCCAGCAGTTGCTGAACGAGAGGAGTGCGCGGGCCTCGTTTGCCTTTGGCCTTGCCCTTTGCTTTCTCCGCAGGTGCCTCAGGCGCATCGGCGGCGGTCAGGTCATTGCCGGTGATGCCGTTTTGATGGGGAAGCTTTCCGGTGAGCAGACATGCCAGCGAAGGCGAGCACAGAGGCATGGTATAGCCGCGTGTGTAGAGCATGCCTTGCGTGGCCAGGCGGTCGATGTTCGGCGTCTTCACGACAGCATGGTTCATGAAGCCGTAATCGGGGAAGCCCTGGTCATCGGAGATGATGAGGATGATGTTTGGCTTTGTCGCTAAAGGCTGCTTTGCCATGACCATCATCGGTAGGACGAATGGAAGAGATAGGATCGAGAAAAGTCGGGCATTCATGATTTTCATGGCGCGGGTTGGATGAAAGGTTTAGGCCATTGTTTCAAAGTCTTGTCATTGGCGTCATTGAGGCGAAGTCCTTCGATGCGGACCTCTCCAATGCCTGCGCAAGGATCGAGGCGGAGAGCATGAATTATCATGGCGTCGTCGAGCTTGATCGACACGTCATGCCATTGGCCATCATGCGTGACAGGGAAGATTTGGTGCTGACCTTTGGGGAGTGAGGTCTTCGCGTCATGCGTCCAATACACTTCACCTTCACCGCTAGTGTGGCTTTGCATACGGAACTCCAGCGTGTAGGGGCCGGAAGCTTGCACGTCGCTGGTGTCAAAGGTGAGTCCGGGATCGGTTCCGGTGCTGGTGAGGATGAGTTGGCCTTCAGCGACGGTTAGGCTTGTGTCTTTGCGGGCGCGGATGGCTTTGTCTTGGGTCGCTACCGCAGGTTTTTCTGCGTTGGCTTTCTTACCTTTCTTCTTTGGCTTGGTCATCTCCTCGTCACCGCTATCGCTGCCACCACCGACGAACTTTTCTGTCACATCAGCGAGATGACGGTAGATCGGCTCGCCACCTGCGGTGCGAAGACGAACCCCGGTCTTGGCGGAAAAGTCGCTCCACAACTTCTCCAGGCGCTGAAGCTCGGCGGGCTGGTCTTTCGAGAGGTCATGGAGTTCTGTGCGGTCAGTTGCGAGATTGAACATCTCTGCCGGACGCCCCCAATCTGAAACCAGTTTCATGTCTCCGGCGATCACTGCGCGATGATCAAAGAGCTGCAAATAGAGCACCTCATGCGGCGCACGTTGCTCACCGGCGAGGATCGGCGCGAGACTCTTGCCGGGCAGCGGCTCGATCTTCGTTCCTGCTATCTCTGCGGGCCAGCTTCCACCGCCGACATCTACGATCGTCGCCATCAGATCAATGATATGTCCACGCTGATCGGTGATGGTTCCCGGCTGTTTCACAACCGCAGGCCAGGAAGCGATGCAAGCCGTGGAACTGCCACCATTGAACATATTGCGCTTGTAATGGCGGAAGGGCGTCTCGCTCACGTTCGCCCAGCCGACTCCATAGCCGAGATGCGAGGTGCCATCGAGCAGTGGCTCGATTTTGCGAGCAGTGACTTTGCCGTGATCATAGGGGCTGGCGCCGTTATCGCTGAGGAATATCACCAGCGTGTTCTCTTCTTCACCAAGCTGCTTCACCTGCGCTAAGACTCGGCCAATGGCCTGATCCATGCAATCCACCTGCGCTGCATAGACCGCCATGCGGACGTCTTCAAACTCCTGCTCCTCCGGCGTGAGCGTGTCCCAAGCTGGGATGGTGTCAGGTCGCGGTGACAGTGCCCACTCCTTCTTCGTGATGCCGAGTTCGATCTGCTTTTGATAACGCTGTGCACGCAGCTTGTCCCAGCCGACGCGATACTTGCCGCGATACTTGGCGATGTCCTGCGCCTTGGCTTGCAGCGATGCATGAGGCGCATTGAAAGCCAGATACATGAAGAATGGTTTTTCTGGATGCTGCTCATGCGCCTCGCTGATGAATTTGATCGCGTAGTCTGCATTTGCATCGGTGGTGTAAAACTTGCCGTCGTTCGCGGGCACGAATGGCTTGTCATCGAGTCGATGCGTGCGGCTGCCTTTGAAGTAGTCGCTGCCGCCACCGAGGTGCCCGAAGTAGTGATCAAAACCACGCTCCACGGGATTGCCATCAAGGTGCCATTTCCCAACCGCAAAGGTATCATAGCCCGCTGACTTCATCGCCTGACCCATCGTCAGCCCGCGTTTCACGCCGAGTCCACAGTCCTGCCAATACTGCCCGCTCATCAGGGAGGCGCGTGTCGGCTCGCACTTCGCGGAATTGTAGAAGGAAGTGAAGCGCAGCCCTCCCGCCGCGAGCCGATCCAGATTCGGCGTGGCAATCTCACCGCCGTAGCAGCCGAGGTCCGAGAATCCCATGTCATCGGCAAGGATGAGGAGGATGTTGGGTTTGGATGTCTGGACTGCGGCAAGTCCAGCGATAGGAGCTAGCAGCAGTGCGGCTAAGAGAGTGAGAGTGTGTTTCATTTGATTGGCAGATGTTATTGATTGGTGCCTTCAGGGCGCACCCGGAAAGCGTTTCGCATAGCAGGACGGAGTCATGGATTCGTCGATTTCGCTAATCGCCCGCCTTCCAAAAAGCGCAGCAGGGTTGCTTCATCGATCGCACCAACCGCGCCGTGACCTTCGCCGAGAGCCTTGTAGTGGATGATCGCGCCATCGAGGTAGCTAAAGATCCCGAGCTTGCCGACTTGGCTGCTCGGATTCTTCAGTTTCTCGCCTTGGTATCCCATGGCCTTGGCCCAGAGGAAAATGGACTCCTCCGCAGCGACGAAGCCGAGTTTGCCGTTCTTCGCGGGAATCGCCGGGGAGGGCCCACCGGCATACGGAATCAGGTGATCCTCGGTTCCCGAGATGTTCATGATGCGTGCGCCGGTCCGGGGTGTCGCGACGGCCTCGTAGCTGTTGTCATCGCCCTTGGCTTTGAAGTTCCGCCCGTCGTGTTGCAGCACGTTGAGCGGGCTGACGGCTGTCACGTAGTTGCGGATGTTCGGCAAGCGACTCTCGATGGCCAGCTGATTCGCCAACGCCGCGCCATTCGAGTTGCCCATGATGGTGAAATTATCCGGCTGGACGTTTTCGCAAGCCGCGAGCTTTTCGACGATGGTTTCGATGAACCTGCGATCATCCGCCTTCGACCGCTCGGCCGAGATGTTCCAGCTCTTCAGATAGCCGTCCGGAAACACCATCACATAGCGCGTCGCCATCGTTGGGTGCTGCTTCAGGAATCCGCTCATCGCGCTCCGGGCATTGCCGCCGTTGCCGTGCAGAAAGATCAAGACGGGCAGCTTCCGGTTGTCCGGGTTCGTCGGCACGTTCACTTGGAAAGGGCGCGGAAAGTCCTGCTCCTGGGACCAGGATTGCCGGATGGAATACTCGCCGGAGGAAAGCTTGCCGTTGGCTTTGTTGGCGGCAAGCAGCGCGGCAGGTGGCGCAAGAAGCAGGGCGGCGAGGAGGGTGAGTGTGGGGTGCATGGGATGGGGAGATGTTATTGATGGGTGCCTTCAGGGAGCGCCCAGAAAGCGTTTCGCAAAGTTCGTGTAGGCTGCTTCCGTTGCGGCTTTCTCGGCTGCGGTCATGCCTTTATAAACATTGTAGCTCCAGGTGAAGCCGCCGGAATGGCCTTTGGTCCAGAGGCGGGCATAGGCTTCTTCCAAGCCAAACTCCTCGCTTCCTTTGAACTTGCCCTTCTGGTCTTTCACGATGCCTTCGATGGGAGTCTCGCCGCAGATGAAGGGCTTCAGTCCGCCGCCATACGTCGAGACAAACTCTTCGGGCGTATGCACAAACGGGGACCAATCTTCTTTATGATTGTCGGGGTAGAACTGTACCTGGTGGATATCCATCGTCCCGTTGCTCTTTCCTCCAGCGGCAATCAAGGCTTCATCCGAGTATTGAGCGATGCCCGAAGCCACGCCTGAGACACTGCAAAGAGCACCCGATTGATGAGTGTGAATCTCTGCGGCTACTCGATTAACCCAACGCTGAACGTCCTTCAGATGCACCTTCACATCTGACCATGTACCCGTCTTGGCCTCGCCAGGGAAATACATGCCCGAGGCTTCATTGATCAGACAATAGCCAAACAAACCCGGATGCACGCCAATCGTCTGCGTGATCGGTTTGATGACATGTTCAATGTAGGCCTGCGTGGCGGCTTCATCTTCAAACATCAGCGCGTTGTTCTTCACTCGCTCCACGTTGGCTGGCTTCTTCCCATCGGCTCCATACTGGAGGAAATGCGCCGTTGACAGCACTACCTGGAGCACCAGTCCATGCTTGGCAGCGAGATCGAGTCCTTCCTTCAGATTCGCCACGGCATTCTCACACATCCCACTGACATGCCCTCGCGCATCCCAGCGTAAATCCTTGCCTCGCAGGAATGCATTCCAGCGCATGGCAGTAGCGCCCATGCGCTTGTGATTGACGATTTGAGCCTCCATCTCGGCATGATCGTAGCGCGAGAGCTGCTGGCCACTGCTTGGCTTGTTATCGACCATGCCAGCCAGGAAGAAGCGCCGACCTGAGTCGTCATTGATCTGCAACTGTGAGCCCACCACCTTCACCGGGAAGCGATCTGGTGGGAATGGAGTTTGGGCAAAGCAAGCCGCGCGGGAAACGCAGAAGAGTAACAAGAGGGTAATGGCGCGTTTCATGAGTTCGTGAGGGCACACTCGGAGTAGATTGTTTTCAGCAGATTCAGGGAGGTCAGCCAATTTCTTCTGTATGAAGGTGTTGGCCTCCATGAATCTGCTGGAGTTTTTCAGACTTTCCGGGAGTTCCCTTTAGGCTTGGATGCTGACTGCAATTCGGACCTCGTCCAGACTCCGTCACCATCAACATCGTAGTTTTTGAAACGCTGCTCCAGGGCTGGAACGGCCGGGCCGGTGCGTCCGTTGAGAAATTCCGCCAAGGTGACTTTGCCGTCGAGGTAGAAGTCATAATACTCCTCCCAGGTCTTGGCTATGGGGCGGAGGTTGATTCCGGGGGGCTGCAGTTCAGCAGCCCAGGCTTCAAGTTTAGTGCGCAATCTCTTCGCGAGTTCGGGCTGCTGCGCGAGGAGGCACGGGAGGAACAGTTGGCGGAGGAGTCTCATATAGAGAGGTGAGTCGATGAGTGGCTGAGTGTGGCCGCAATGCTTTCAGATTTGGTTCTTCGGTTTCGGGGCGGCTTTGGCTTTTCCTTTGCGCTCCTGCTGTTTGGCCTCGTCCAGCGGCAATCGCTTCTCACCCACGCTGACGGACCACTCGCGCAGCATCGCGCGGTGGTGCTCGATCTCGGAGGTGAGCGAGGCTTCGGCGATGAGGTTCTTCATCTCATAGGGATCACTGCGCAGGTCGAAGAAGGCTTCCTCGTCTTCGGTGGAGAGCATGTATTTGAAGTGATCCGTACGCACCATGCGATGCCCGGTGCCCACTCGATTCTCCGGCGGGCCGACGCATTCCGTGATGACGTAATCGCGCACGGTCGAGTCGGGTACGGTCATAATCGGGCGCAAAGATTTGCCCATGAGCTGCGGTGGTGCCGTGGCTCCTGCGAAGTCGCTGATCGTCGGAAACACATCGAGCGACGACACCAGCGACTCGCTCTTCGCGCTCTTCACCGCCAGCAGCGGCGAGTGGATGAACATCGGCACGCGCACCGATTCCTCGTGCATGGTGATCTTGTTGCCGAGGCCGTGATTGCCGAGGTGATAGCCGTTGTCGGAAAGGAAGATGATGATCGTGTTCTCGTAGAGTCCGGCGGCTTTCATTTGCTCCACGAGCGTGCCGACCTGCTCATCGAGCAAGCTCACATCGCCGTAATAGGCCTTGATGACTTCCTTCATGGCCTCGGCTGAGCGCGGTGGGCCGCAGGTCTGGCCAGTGGGTGCGCTCTTATAGATCGAGATAGGACCATCGCGGAAGGCGATGTCGCCAGGAGCCGCTTGATTGAAGAAGCTCTGCATCGGCGGCGTCTCCATCCAGTTCGGATCGAGCGTGATGACGCTGTCCTTGTAAAGGTCTTTGAATCGCTGCGGAGCGGTGTAAGGCACATGCGGGTTATGCGGCGTGAGCCAGAGAAGAAACGGACGCCCTGACTTCGACTCACGCTTCAAGAACTTGTCCGCTTCCTCGAATGTCTCTTCGTCATTGGCGGCCTTGATCTCACGACCTTCAGCAAAGCCGAACGTTGTCGGCTCACCCAGATGCGACTTCCCATACAGCGCGGTGTGATACCCCGCCTGCCCCAGCACCATGGGCAGGGTCACGAAGCGTTTCTCCTCCACCACGCTCTTCTTGAACCCCGCTGAAGCCAAAGCGACCGAGCCATGCTGTTGAGGATACATGCCTGTGTAAATGCTCGCCCGACTCGCCACGCAGATTGGCGACGCCACAAAAGCGCGATTCAGCCGCAGCCCCTCCATCGCCAGCCGGTCGAGGTTCGGGGTCTTCACCACCGGATTGTTGTAACCGATGGCGCGATAAGTTTGGTCATCGGTGAAGATGACGACGAAGTTGGGCTTCGTTTCAGCGTGGAGCGGAGAGCAAAAAGCAAATAAAGCGGTAAGCGGAAGAAGGCGCATGGTGCCGCGTGAAACGAAGCTCGCGCGGAAAGATTCCAGCAAATGCTGTGTCGGATTTGGCAGGCTGACCATTTTACTTCGCAGACCCCGTTTTTTTCCCCACTGGCCGTTTGTTGGCCTGGATCTCCGCATCACGGGTGAGCAGTTCTTGCTTGAGTCGGGCGACGATTTCGGGATTGGCAGAAGCGACGTCTTGGGTTTCGCCGGGGTCGGTGGCGAGGTTGTAGAGGCTGGGGACGGGGCCGCCTTTCGGGGGCTTGGTTTTGCCAGCCGCTTTTTTGGCTTTCTTGCCGGCAGCATCGCCTTTGAGGAAGAGCTTCCAATCGCCTTGGCGAATCGCCGCAGCATTGTTGCCGCCGATGTAGAGATGTGTGTCGCGCAAAGGACCAGCGTTGGCCTTGAACATGAGCGGAGTGATGTCGCGCCCGTCGAGGATGCGGTCCTTCGCGGGTTCAACGCCGACAAGTTTGGCAAAGGTGGGCAGGATGTCGATGTTGCCCGCGATCTGATTGCAGGTTGTTCCAGCGGGGATCTTGCCAGGCCAGCGCATCATGCAGGGTTCGCGCACGCCGCCTTCAAAGTTGCTGCCTTTGCTGCCACGAAACGGAGGCGCGGCGCGACCACCTGCAGGACCGTTGTCGGAGGTGAAGATGACGAGCGTGTTGTTGTCGAGTTTGAGTTTCTGAAGCGCAGCCATGATTTGGCCAACGGACCAGTCGATCTCCTCAATGGCATCGCCGATGAGGCCCATTTTGCTTTTGCCTTTGAACGCGTCTGACGCGGCTAGCGGCCCGTGGATCATTGTGTGCGGCAGATAGATGAAGAACGGCGCTTCCTTGTGATCGCGGATGAACTTCACGGCTTGCTCGGTGTAGCGGCGGGTGAGTTGGGATTGATCAGGCTGTGTCTCGATGACCTTCTCATCATTATAGAGCGGCAGTGGCGGCATTTCTTTGCGCCCGGCCTGCATATCGTTGCTGTAGGGAAGTCCGAAGTAGTGATCAAAGCCCTGCCGCGTGGGCATGAACTCCGGGTAGTGACCGAGATGCCATTTGCCGATGGCGCAGGTCGCGTAGCCCTTCTGTTTCACGATCTCGGCCAGTGTGACCTCGTCGGAGTGCAAGCCGATGGTATCTCGCGGAAACAGCACACCAGGAATGGAGACGCGAGTGTTGTAGCAGCCAGTCATGAGGCAAGCGCGTGACATGGAGCAAACCGGCGTCGCATAAAAACTCGTGAACTTCATGCCCTCCGCTGCGAACTTATCGAGATGCGGCGTGCGCACCTCTTTGTTACCGAACGGGCCGATGTCGGCATAGCCCATGTCGTCGATGAAGATAAGGACGATGTTCGGCGTGGTGGCGGCATGAGTGAAGCTGCAGAGCAATAAAGAGAGTAGGAGGAGATGTCGCATGGTGGGCCGTGAAACGTTGGGTTTGCGACAAGTTGTCGATAGATTCGCTGGTCTCACTTCTTGAACATCTTGCCCCGCTTGTCCCCGCCGGACAGGATGTAGGCGAGTAGATCTGCGAGTTCGTCGGGGTTCATGGCGTTGATCAAACCGGGAGGCATGAGCGAGGTGGGTGAGACTTGGCGGCTCTGGATCGTGTCGTGGCGGACGTCGGTGGTCTGGCCGGGGGCGGCGGGGTTGGTGGCGACTTGCAGGATGCCGCCTTCGTCGGCGGTGATGCGTCCGATGACGGTGCTGCCGTTTTTCAGCGTGAGGATGTTGCTCTCGTATTGGTCGGAGATGACCTTGCTAGGATCGACGATGTTTTCGACGAGGTCGCGCAGGGTGTAGCGATTGCCGGCGGCGGTGAGATCGGGGCCGACTCCGCCGCCTTCGTTGCCGAGTCGATGACAGGCCTGACAAGCCGCCGCGATGAAAAGCTCGCGCCCGCGGTCGAAGTTGCGGCCGCTTTGCACCTGCTTCGCCAAAGCGGTGACTTCATCGACGGTGTAGGCCTTGCCGGGGCCTTTCGGTGGTTTGATCGCCTCGGGCTTTGTGGCGATGAATTTCGGTGTGGCGAGCACGGCGAGCTTTTTGCGCTCCTCGGCGTCCGGCACGGAGGCGAGCGCGTCGTTGCGGATGGTGTCGATGAAGCCGCGGAACTGGTTTCCGCCGAGCCATGGACCCGTTTTGGCAAACCACGCGAAGAACTCGCGGCGCAGCTCGGGTGTCCAGCCGTTCTTGGCAAAGCGCAGGCCATACGCATAGGCGATCTGTTGTTGGTTGGGCCGTGCGTCGCCGCTGCGGAGGAAATTGGGGCCGTAGCGGTCGTTGCGGGCCATGCGCTCGACGGAGAGCCACGACACGGGATCATCCTTCGCGGTGCGCATGAGCTGGATCGTCTCCGCGATGACTTCGGATGAGCCGAGCGCTGCCAGCGTGCGTGACAGTTCGCGATTGAGGTCGTTCGTCTTCGCGGGAAACAGCGCATCGAGCCGCGAGATGGTCTTCGTGAGCGGATCACCATCCGGCAGTCCATTGCGAGCGACACTGATTTGATACACACGCACAAGCGCGAGTTGCTGCACGGCATCGAGCTGCGCAAAGTCGAGCGCATGGAGCATCTCGAGCAGTGCGGCCTGATTTTCTTTGCCGCCCATGCGGGCGAGCGCGACACCGCTTTCGATCACGGCCCAGGGTTCGCTTTGCTTCAACGCACGCGCGGCCCACAGCTTCGCGGGTTGGCGCTCGATGGCCACGCGGGCGGCGTAGCGCACGAGACGATCCGCATGACCGAGATGTGGCCACGCTTGGTCGATGGCCTCGGGGCCAGTGCCTTCCTCGTGCGGACGCTCCAGCTCGACACGCAGCTTGTGCTCCGGCGTCTCGACGGGCGCGGCAGCAGGTGCGGTGCTCTCTTTGCCCTCATAGGTCACGCGATACAGCGCCGACTGCGTGCGGCGTCCGCCGATGGCGAAATACATCGCGCCGTCCTTGCCGATCACGGCATCGGTGAGTGGCAACGGCTTGCCATAGACGAACTCCTCCAGCTTCGCTTCATAGCCCGCGCCCTTCGGCGTGAGCACGACAGCGTAGAGCGTGCCGTAGGTCCAGTCGCAGGCGTAGATGGCGTGTTGATACTTCGCGGGAAATGCCGCGCCGAGTCCGCTGACGACGCCGGTCGGGCAACCCGGCCCGACATCGACGAGCGGCGGAATGATGTCCGGGCAGTAGCCGAGCAGTTTTCCCGATGACTCGCGGAAGCCGTAATCGCCGCCGCTGACGAGGTGATAGATGCGCGTGGGCCGATACCACGGCGTGCCCGCATCCCACTCCATGTCGCTGTCATAGGTGAAGAGATCACCGAGCGCGTTGAAGGCCGTATCAAAATGATTGCGCAGGCCGTCGGCGATCATCTCAAAGCGTTTTCCATCCGGCGAAACCTTGCACGTGAAGGCCTGCGGCTCCGTGTCGGAAAACTCCGCACCCTTGCTCGTGCGCGGCACGACCTGATCATCCGCAAAAGGTCGCGAGCCGCGTGTGTGCTCGATCGGCGGCTGCGCGGTGCCATTGCCACACGCGATGTAGAGGCTCTTGCCGTCCGGTGAGAGCGTGATGCTGTGATTGCCATGCTCGCCCTGGCCTTTGATCTCGCGCAGCAGCGTCTTTTCATCGGACTGACCCGTGCCCTTCGTGTCGCGCAGTCGATACAGGCCCGCGACATTCGGCTTCTCATTCACCAGTGCGTAAAGACTGTCGAAGGCGTAGAGCAAACCATGCGCGCCATTGATCTCGGCGCTGAGTTTTTCCACCTGCGCCTTGTCACCACTGCCCATCGGCGGCGGCGTGACGCGGAAGAGGCCGCCGTATTGATCTGTGGCGAGCAGACGACCGCGATCATCGACCGTGAGGCCCACCCAGGAGCCTTCGCTCTCTTTCGAGACCTTGTGCAGCATCTCCACCTTGAAGCCCGGCAACGTTTTGATGTCCTTCGGTTCGGTCACATCGCTCGATCCAGAAACCGCGCCGCGACCTGCCTTTGCGGGCTTACCCGCTTTTGTGCGATCAAAGACTTCGCCCCAGGGTTTCGATCCATAGTTGGCGATCACTTTTGCAGGCTTCCATTCTTCTGTGCCAGGTGCCGCTGCGGACCACGAGTCATCGGTCAAAACAGTGCGCTCGCTGCCATCCGCCATCTTCACTGTCAGCGATGCGATGAAAGCTGCTGCGCTGCCTTTGTTCGTGGCCTCGACCAACAATTCATTCTTCCCAGCCCGTAGCGCTTTCGTTACATTCGCCTGCGTGGGCCTTTGCCAATCAGGATTGGTCAGCACGAGTTCGCCATTGAGAAAAACCTTCGCCCCATTGTCGCAAGTCACGCTCAGCACGGCTTCCTTCACTGCCGCATTACCGAGATCGAACTCCTTTTTCAGGCGCGCCGCACTCATAGACTCTGGCGAGTCACTCCACAGCCATTTCCAAGTTCCCACGGTCGTCTTTGGCGCAGCTGTTGCCGGTGAGATTGCATTCTCCTTCGCCTTGCCTTTACCGTTCTTTTTACCGTCGCCCTGAGCTTTGTCCGCTGGTTTGGCATTGGCGATCAAGCTCTTATCGAATGCAGGCACCGGAGCTTCTGGCAGTTCTTTGAGCAGCACCTCCTTGATCTGCACCTTCATCGCGGGGCCGCGATGCAGTTGAAACGCGAGCAATCCTTCCAGCGCCTGCGTCTTCGCGCCGAAGTCGAGCAAGTCGATGGTCATCTGCCCGTCGATCTTGTGCACCAGATGGTTCCCCTGCGCGATGATCGTGTAGTCGTGCCACTCGGCGGTATCGACCTTCACCGGCTCACGCTCCGCGACGAGCCATTTTTTGTCTTCGGGGTCGATCACCATGGTCTGCCCGTTCTGCACCAGGATGCCGCCCCATTTCTCGCCGTAGACCATGCCGTTGTTTGCCGCTGTCGGATGAATGTCGCACTGATAACCGCCCACTGACCACTTCCCCGCCTCCGGGAGCTCACGACTGCGATATTGAATGCCCGTGTTGCTCGCCGAAACGCGAATCTTCGCCCGCAGTTCGAAGTTCTTTAGCACCCCGCCGCGCCAGATGAGGAACTGATTGTATTTCAACTGCTCCGGCCCCGTCGTGGTGCCGACGATCTCGCTATTCTCAACCTTCCACAGCTCTGGATTTCCATCCCAGCCAGTGAGGTCTTTGCCGTTGAAGAGGGGGACAAAGCCGTCCTGGGCGGGGAGGAGGGTGGTGGCGATGAGGGAGAGGAGGAGGCTGCGGATCATGGTGATTGGCGGGTGCAGGGAAACGAGAGCGGGAGGGGAAGCTCTCAGCAAAGGATGTGTCGGATCTGGCAAAGGGGGTCGATCCTGACCTCTTCATGAATCGGTCAGGCCAAGGGGCGCCAGAACGAGGGTGGTCTACTTTACTTGGCGATGGTGGGGGATTTGGGTTGGGCGTGTGAGAGGGAGACGTTTTTGAACTGCGCGTCTTGGCCTTTGTTGATGAGGGCGACGATGCCTTTGGGGTCTTTGAAGCGGGGGTGGCTGGCTTCGATGACGTGGTCGTCGATGGTGGCGCGGTAGTACTCGCCGATGATTTCGATGGTGAGGGTGTGCCAGGCGTCTGGGTCGATGGGGGTTTTGAGTTCGGCGGCTTTTTCGGACTTGGTGGTTTTGGAGATGCCGGACATGTGGGTGATCCAGATGGCGGAGGGTGAAATGTAGGTGCGAGCGAGGTGGTTGTTTGGGGCGATGGTGTCGCGGCAGCCGAAGGCGATCTGGGTGGCGGTGCCAAGTCGGAACTGGGCTTTGATGATGAGGTGGGTGGCGTCGAGGCGATAGGTGCAGGAGGAGTGATGGTGGTCGGACTCGAGTTCGGTGCCGTGGAGGGCGCCGTCTTTGACGGTCCATTCGCCGATGCCGGCCTGCCAGCCGTTGATGGGGCCTTTGCGGGTGGGTGGGGCGGGTTGGTCGAAGGGGGTGGCGACGATGAGGGTAGTGGGCTCTGCGATGGGGGCGACCGGGGGTTTGGCGGAGAGCGGGTGGAGGGCGAGGCTGAGAGCGATGAGGGGGAAGAGGGATTTCATGGCGGGAAGGGATTGGTTTTGTTTGAGCTACTGCTTTGGGGTGATCACGGGGCCGGTGCCTTGGGGGTTGCGGGTGGTGGGTTTGGGGATTTTTTTGGCGGTGGGGGGGAGTTGGGTTTCGGTGAAGGGGATGAGTTCGGCGTTGGTGATGACTTTGAGGCGGATGTCTTTGATGTGGACGGTGTTGGGGTTGCCGCGATGGAGTTGGATGGCGAGGAGGCCTTCGAGGGCGCGGCCTTTTTCGTCGAAGTCGGTGAGCTCGGAGGTGATCTGGCCATTGATCTTGTGGGTAAGGCGATTGCCTTTGGCGATGATGGTGTATTCCTGCCACTGGGAAACGTCGACTTTGACGGGGGTGTGCGCGGCGATGAGCCAGCGTTCGGCTTTGGGGTCGAGGACGAGGGTTTGGCCGTTGAGACCGAAGATGCCGCGGCCTTTTTCCTCGTAGGTCATGCCGGTGTGCTCGATGGCGGGGTGGATGTCGCACTGGTAGCCGGTGATGGCGAAGGGGCCGGCTTCGGGGAGGGGGCGGGAGCGGTATTGGATGCCGGTGTTGTTGTCGCCCGTGATGCGGATGGTGGCGTGGAGTTCGAAGTCTTTGACGGTGCCGGCGCGCCAGATGAGGAAGGAGTTGTGCGGCATGGCGTCGGGGGCTGGATTGTTGCCGGTGATGGTGCCGTCGGTGACGGACCAGAGTTTGGGGTCGCCTTCCCAGCCGGTGAGGTCTTTGCCGTTGAAGAGGGGGACGAATTCGTCCTGGGCGATGAGGGTGGTGGTGAGGAGGGCGAGGAGGAGGGGTCTCATTTGGGATTGCGGATTTTGGATTGCGGATTGCGGATTGCGGATTTTGGAAGGCGCTGGCCCGCTGGAGATGGGGGAGGTGAAGGCTCTTTTATGAGTGGTGGGAGGGGGCATCATTGGTTTTGTTGGAAGTAGAAAAAAGGAACGAAGACGAGGGTGTTGTCTTTGGCGATGAGGCGGGTGCGGGTTTGGAGGGCGATGTAGCGGAGGACGTCGAGGAGAGGGATTTGGTGGAGGTCGAGTGAGATGGTGGGTGGGCTATTGTAGTCTGATACGGCGTGGGGAAGGGCGGTGAAGTTGGGGAGGGTCTTTTTGGGGTGGGTGGCGTCGAGGTGTTTGTGGAGATCGATGAGAGCGGAATCGAGTGAACAGGCATGGAGGGCGATGTTGGAGAGGATGAGTTTTTGGGCGTGGAGGGCGACTTTGGGAAGGGGAGGTGGGGCGGGGTGTGCGCCTAGGAGGCGGAAGAGGAGATCGAGGCGGATGGCGTTGGGCGGCATGCAATCCAGTGATAGGGTGTTTGTGGTCGGGTCAATCGATGGGGGTTTGGTGCCTTGTTGGCTGCGAAATTCGGGGTCGCAGTGCTTGAGCCACTTTTCGGGAGACTGCGCCTGGATTTGAGCGGTGAGCTTGGGCGGAAGGGTGTAGGACCTTCTGAGGTATTCGCATTCGAGTTGCATGAGGGGTCGGATCACGACTGCATGCCGGTGGAATATGGTCTGACCGGCGACGAGTTCCGAACAGTATCTCAGGGCTTCATGGGCAGATACCTCGGCCAAATCAATGGAAACGGATGCTTGTTGGTCTCTCATATCGAAGTAGTCGACGACGTAATTGGGAGGGTTGACTGCCGGGTTCGCGTTGTGCGTGGCGTTTCGGAATGCGGCGAATGTTTGGTGGAGGTTGGCGTTAAC
>JARXAL010000157.1 GCA_029865835.1 Verrucomicrobiaceae bacterium | reverse complement strand
GCCGATCTTAACCGCCGTGCCACCGGACTCCACCATGAGCCGCCCTGATGGAGTGCGTTCGGGCAATCCCGATGTCCGCAAGGATGTAGCGAACAAGGTCCCGCAACATGTGGCCTGGGCAGCAGAGCGGCCCGGCGGCGGCCGTGGCTTTGGCTTTACCGGCGGCCATTTTCACAAGGGTTGGGCCAACAACGATCAACGGAAGCTGGTGCTTAACGCGATCCTTTGGACCGCGAAAGCAACCGTGCCCGCCAATGGCGTGGAGTCCGTGGTCACCGAGGAAGATTTGAAACAGAACCTCGACCCCAAGCCCGCTCCAAAAGCCCAGGTGCCGCTTCCAAAGCCGTGAGAACGCAGGCGATGAAACAAACATGGGCACACCATCCCCAAACCCCGAGCGGTTGCCGAGACGCCTGCAGGAACTCCAGAAAGCCATGGGTTTGAGCAGCGGCCACCCTGGCTCGTGAGCGTGGAATCAGCTGAGAATCTAATGATAGGATCATAGGCGGCTTCATCTGGCTGATCATGGGCGAACCATCTAATTACCAACCCAACACGCGCCTGCTCGATGAACTCGGTGCAGCGATCCGCGAACGAAGGCCGAATCCGTGAATAGCGCGGTTACGCCTGATGCCGCATCCGAAACTGCTTGGGCGTTAGGCCGATGCGTTTGCGGAAGTGCTGAGTGAAGGCACTTTGGCCGCAGAAGGCGTGGGCATGGGCAATGTCGATGACTTTATCGGTGGTTTGAATGAGGGCTTCGGCAGCAGACTCAATGCGGATGCGCAGCATGAGTTCATAGGGCGTGACGCCGAGGGCTTGGTGGATCTTGCGATACAGCGTGCGCTCGGAGAGGCCGCATTCGCGGGCGAGTTCGGCAGTGCTGAGGATGCGGCTGGTGTTCTTTTGGATGTGGCTGACGATGAGCGTGACTTCGCTGCTGGGCTGATGACGGCTGCGACCTTCATCGCGGCGGGTGAGACCCATGAGGCCAATGATCTTGCCGTTCTTGCCTCGCAGCGGAACCTTGGTAGTGAGGAACCAGTTCAGCGTGCGCTGTTCATCATACCAGACTTCGAGGCGATTGATCAACGGTTTGCCCGTGCGGAAGACGAGTGCGTCATCGGCTCGGTAGGCCTTGGCGGTTTGCTCGGGGAAGAAGTCTTCGTCGAGTCGGCCAATGGCGTCGGCTTCACCTTCGAGGCCCAGGCGGGTCCACGTCGGCTCGCTGGCAGCGATGAGGCGACTCTCACGATCCTTCACAAAGAAGAACACGTTGGGCTGCTGATCAAACATGAGCCTGAATGCCTGTGGATCGGTCATGCTGGCAAAAAAAGCGTTCTGGATGGATTGGGGAGACATGGCAGGATAATGACAACTTTTGGCAGATCTAGGTCATGTATTTCCGAATGGAAAGGCGTTTTAAATAAACAATGAAATCCCGCCGCTTCTTCGACATTCTCACTCTTTTCCTGCTTTCTACGCTCGTCGTTTTCAGCCATCTTGTCCGCGCCGATGAACCACCGCTACGTGTAGCGATCACTCCGGATTCGCTGCGCTTTGCATGGCCGCCCGGCGCGGGAAAGACGGAGATTCGCGAGTTGCCGCTGCATACCTCGGCAGCGGGGGAAGGCCGCGTTTTATGGAGCGGCGAAGGTACGGAGGCAACGGTGCCGCGCTTCGATGGCAAACGCGACCGGTTGTTCGCGAAGTTTGAACGTCGCTTGGATGGGAAGGCACTCCGCGCGCCGCAGCATGTCACGGATTTCTCCGCGCTCCCGCAGCGGAAAAACTCCCTCGGCTCGCTCGCGAACAAGAAAGGAATCGCCTGCCTCGGTTCGCGCGCAAACAAGCAAGGGATGGCCTGGACGTTCGACGTGGAAGATGGCAAGGCGCTCGGCTTCGGGCAGTCGAACCAGAACATCAACATCGGCTGGCTGATCGATTGGCAGAGCGCGGAACCCAAGCTCAGCTTCGAGTTTGAGGGGAGAAAGATCGGGCTTCGTCCGGATGCGGTCGCGGCGCTTGATCGCGACTTGCAGGCGCTGTACGCAGCGAAAATGCGCGTAACCGGCATCCTCGGGAATGCTGTTAAGAAGACCACGTCACGAACCTCGCCGCTGGTGCATCCCCTCACCGATCCGGCGACGGTTCCGGAGGGACCGGCGGCGTTCAACACGGCGACGGAGGAAGGCGTCTTCTTCTACCGTGCGATCCTCCACTGGCTGGTGGATCGCTACACGCGCGAAGACGCGAAGTTTGGCCAGATCGCTGGGCTGGTGATCGGTAACGAAGTGCAGAACCACTGGGGCTGGTATCACCTTGGCGCGGTCGAGCCGGAGGTGTTTTTGCGCGAATACAGCGTCGCGCTGCGCATCGCCGATCTGGCCACGCGCAGCGTTCATGCGGACTTCCCGATCTTTATATCGCTCGACCATCACTGGACGCTTACCGCGACGACGGATCGGACGCACGACTTCACCGGCGTGGAGGTTCTGGAAGGAGTCAACGAACGTGCGAGACGGGAAGGCGATTTTCCATGGAACCTCGCGCATCATCCGTATCCAGAGAACCTTAGACAGCCAAGCTTTTGGAATGACCGCTCCGCGCCCTTGCGCTTCGACGCGCCGCGGATCACTTTTCACAATCTCGAGGTGCTGCCCGCCTTCCTGCGCCAGCCGCGCTTCCTGTTCGATGGCCAACCCCGCCGGATCGTGCTGACCGAACAAGGCTTTGACTGCCCGCCCGGTCCCGACGGTGAACTCGCGCAAGCCGCCGCCTTCGCGCTCGCGTGGAAGAAGGTGCAGGCGCTGCCGGGCATCGAGTCCTTCCTATATCATCGCCATGTCGATCATCCGAACGAGGGTGGTCTCCTCTTCGGCATCCACGAGCACGATGGCAGTGCGAACGTCAACGGCATTGGCCGCGCACGGAAGATATGGGGCGTCGTGCAAAAGGCCGGCACGCCGGAGGAAGATGCCGCGTTCGCCTTTGCGCTGCCCATCGTCGGGCGTAAGGACTGGAGTGATGTCGTGGCGACAAAGTTCGACCCGCCGCGTGCGGTGAAGCGCGAGACAGGGCACGTGGTCTTCGACTTCGTCGCACAGCGCGCGAAGGCGCAGCAGGAGAATGTGCAGTCAGTCGGGCTGCGGCGCATCGGCCCGCCGGACGAAGTGCCGGAGGACGCGCTGCAGCAGCATCCGAAGCCGAAAGGCCGCGCCCTGCTGACCTATCGCGTCGCTATTCCCGCTACGGATGCGAAGCGCTGCCTGCTCACCTTTGACGCGCTGCTGAACAACCCGAAGAGCAACGGCGCCGCCTTCGCCATCGAGATGGACGGACGCGAAGTCTTCGCGCGCCAGCTCAAGGGCGCAGCGCGCGTGCCAGCGGAGATTGATCTCGCCGACTTCCGTGGTCGCGAAGTCATCATCACCTTCATCGTCGATCCCCTCACCGAACCCGCAGGCGACTGGGCGACGTGGGTCGCCCCGCGAATCGTGCTGCGCTAAGATTGACGCCGCGCGTTCAGCCCCATCCCATTTGATTTAACCATGCAATCATTCCTTCGACACCTCTTTGCCCTGCTGCTCGCACTTTACGCTGCGGATAGCAGTGCCAAACCTAACGTCATCGTCATCTTGGTCGACGATGCCGGTTATGGCGACTACTCATGCCACGGCAACCCGGTGATGAAGACGCCCAACGTGGACAAGCTTCACGGCGAAAGCGTACGGTTTTCCGACTTCCACGTGACTCCCTATTGCACTCCCACCCGCTCACAATTGTTGACCGGCGTGGATAATTTCCGCAACGGTGCGAGCGTTGTCGCAGGCGGCCGGATGTTACTCCGCCCCGACTTGCCGACGGCGGCCAATCTATTTGCCGCCAACGGCTATCGCACCGGGCAGTTCGGCAAATGGCATCTGGGCGACAATTATCCCTTCCGTCCACAGGACCGCGGCTTCCAGGACGTGCTCTATTTCAACTCGGCGTTTGTCGGCGTGTCTGACGACACCTGGTGCAATGACTATGTCGACCCGTGGCTCCGCCAGGCCGACGGCAAGCCGGTCCAGTTCAAAGGCTACGTGAACGATATCTTGTTCACCGAAGCCATGACGTGGATGGAGCAACGGAGTCAAGGCGGCGAGCCTTTTTTCTGCTATCTGCCGTTACCGCTGGTCCATACTCCGCTGATTGTGCCGGAAAAGTATTGCGAGCCCTACAAGGATCAGAAACCGGACCATCGGCAAATCCTCGGCATGCTGGCCAATCTGGATGAGAACATGGGACGACTGGACGCTTTCCTCCGCCAGGCAGGTCTGCGCGATAACACGATCCTGATGTTTCTCCATGATAACGGCAGCGCCCACATGTCGGATCTTTACAACGCCGGGATGCGCGGCAGCAAAGGGACGCCTTGGGAGGGCGGCCATCGCTCACCGTTGTTTGTCCGTTGGCCATCCGGCGGACTCCGGCCGCCAGGCGAAGTGTCGGGCCTAACACAGGTGCAGGATCTCGTGCCGACGCTGGTGGGGCTGTGCGGACTGAAGCAAACGCTTGGGGCCAAATTTGACGGCATCAACCTCGCGCCAGTGCTGCAAAAAGCCGGGCAGGAGCCGCCTGACCGGATCTTGCTTGTTCAGCACGGCTACCCTCAGAAAGCCTCCCCTGGCATTGATCCCGCGCAAAGACCGTATGCCGTCATGTGGCAACGCTGGCGTCTGGTGGAAAGCGCATTATATGACCTTGCCACCGACCCGGGCCAGCAGAAGGATGTGAGCGCCAAACAACCGGAGATCGTCACGAAGCTGCGCACCGCCTATGCCCAATGGTGGAAAGACGTGGAGCCATGGACGACCAGGCGCAGCGCCATCATCGTCGGCGACGACCATGAGAATCCGTCCACGCTGGTGCCATCGACCCAATACGGTCAGAAAGGCCTCTCTCCCGCAATGGTGCGCGCAGGCACATACACGATGGATCAATGGTTCATCCAAGTGGCACGCGACGGTCACTACGAAATCGCTCTCCGACGATGGCCGGAGGAGGCCAATGCCGCCATCTGTGGCACGGTGCCAGCCTGGGACTCCGTGCTCGGTCACAATCGGCTTCCCGCCGGCAAGGCCTTTCCCATTGTTAAGGCGCGGCTGACCGTCGGCAAATTCAAGGGCGAAAAGGAAGTGGCTCAGACCGATACGGTTGCCGTGTTCAACGTCTCCCTCAAGCAGGGGCAGACCATACTCCGCGGCACCTTCCTCGACGATCAGGGCAAGGAAATCTGCGGTGCCTATTACGTCAGCGTCCGCTATCTTGCTAACGTGCCATAAAAGCGAAGTCATCATGAAACACAACTTCACACTCCTCACGATCCTGCTGCTGACGCCGCTGGCCGCATCAGCATGATCTTGTTGTCAAAACACAGCCCAAATATCCCGGACCGATTGCCGAGGCGCTTGCTGGAACTCCGGGAAGCGATGGGGTTGAGCAACGTCCGGCCTAGCTCGTGAGAGTGGATTCATCGGGCTGCCACACTTCTTCAAACTGCTCGAAGCCCTACCCACCACCATTGCCCAACTCAACAGGCCACCAATGGCGTGAACACGCTGGAAACTGGCTTTGCCGATCCCGACATGGAGGCCCTGCGCCAGAAGGTGAATGAGATGATCCTGAACGGGCGGAGGTAGCTTTTCAGCACGCTGCGCGATAAGGGGCATCAGTCGCAACGTTTACCTTCTACCATGCTGAAAACCACCCGATCCCTCATCGCCCTGCTGTTCTCTCCGCTCGCCCTGCTCGACATCACCGCGCTCCTGTCGCTCACCCTTCTGTTTCCTGCCATCGCCCGAGCCGAGGGCGACGATGGCAAGATGCGCATCATCGTCTTTGGCGCGCATCCTGATGATGCGCAATACACTTCAGGGGGCACGGCGGCGAAGTGGATCAAACTCGGCCATCACGTAAAGCTCGTGTCGGTGACCAATGGCGACATCGGCCATTGGCAGTCGGCGGGTGGACCTCTGGCACAGCGGCGGCTTGCTGAAGTGAAGAAAGCGGATGCCCTCATCGGCGCAGAGACACAGGTGCTCGACATTCACGATGGCGAACTGATGCCTTCGCTGGAAAACCGGCAGAAGATCATCCGCATCATCCGCGAGTGGCGGGCGGATATCGTCATCGCGCATCGTCCGTGGGACTATCATCCCGATCATCGCTATGTCGGTGTTCTCATCCAGGATGCTGCCTTCATGGTCACTGTGCCCTATGTTTGCAGTGATGTGCCGCCCTTGAAGAAAAATCCGCTCTTTCTCTATTCGAGCGACGGCTTCCAGAAGCCTTATCCCTTCAAGGCAGACATCATCGTCTCGGTGGATGATGTCTTTGATCAAAAGCTCACCGCTATTCACGAGATGCCTTCGCAGCATTACGAAGGTGGAGCCAGCGGCAGCGAAGCCCATGTAGCCAAAGTCCCACCGTCCACCGATGAAGCAGCCCGCAAGGTATGGCTGCGCGAGCGCTGGGTCAGGCGTCAGGGCGGTGAAGCGAACCGGTTTCGTGATAGCCTCATCAAATGGTATGGCCCCGAGAAAGGCGCTGCCGTGAAGTTCGCCGAGGCTTTTGAGATTTGCGAATACGGACGCCAGCCCAAGGCGGAAGAGATCAAAGTGCTTTTCCCGTTCTTCCCCTGATTGCCCATTTCCAATTCATCCACTTATGTCCACCAAAGCCCTACTCCAATTCGCTGCGTCCGTCTTGTCGGTATGTGTCAACTCCGTTCACGCTGCCGACCTCGTTCTCGTCGCCAAGGACACCGCACCGGCACCGATCATCGTTTTTAAAGACGCGCCGCCGCGCACACGGGATGCGGCGGTGACACTGGCGGAATACATTGAAAAGATTAGCGGGGTGAAACCTGCAGTGATGGATGGGGAACCGCAGCCATTGCCGGAGCGCGCGATATGGATTGGCGTTCAGCCGATATTGAAGACCTTGTTTCCGAAGACGGACTTCGATTTCAAACACGCTGAGGAGACGCTCATTGTAGCGAATGAGAAGCATCTCGTCATCGCCGGGCGGGATCGGTGGAATCCGGCACACATGGAGGCGAAAGGGCGGTTGGCGATGAAGACGGGTATCCAGCAGGAATACGGCACCGCGAACGCGGTGTATTCCTTCATCCAGGAACAACTCGGCGTGCGCTGGCTCTGGCCGGGCGAGGAGGATGTGATCAAACGCGAACGCATCGCCCTAACGCCGATGGAGCGCCGTTATCATCCTCAGATTCGGGCGCGGGGTGGGATGTTGGTGAGGACTTCACTGGGCGACAATAAGGAGAGCGCGGAGGAACTCTGGGCGCGGTTTCAGCGGGTGCAACTCGACTCCATGGACATGAATGGTGGGCATGGTTTCGGGGATTGGTGGGAGAAGTATGGCGCGGCGCATCCAGACTACTTCGCCGCCGCACCGGATGGCAGTCGCAAGGCGGTGAAGCCGCGCGAGAGCAACACGAAACTTTGCGCTTCAAACCCCAAGGTATGGCAGCAGTGGTTGGAGGATGTTTCACTCGAAGTCCGCTCGGATCCGGTGCTGCGTGTCATCAATGTCTCGCCCAACGACGGCTACACCAGCGGTCACTGCACCTGCGCGAACTGCCTCGCCTGGGATCATCCCGATGGCGAGAAGGTGGAGTGGGTTTTCAGCGGCGGCGTGAAGTATCAGGGCGTGTCGCAGACGGATCGCGATGTGCGTTTCGCCAACACGCTCGCACACATGCTGAAGGAGCGCTTCCCAGACCGCGAGCTGTTCGTGCTGCTCAATGCGTATGGTTTGGCCCGCAATCCGCCCATCGGCATCGCACCAGACGACAATGTGATCATCTCCAGCGTGGCCAATTTCCACATGCGCTCGCCCAAAGAGCGTGTGCTACCGATGCAGCAACACGCAGGCTGGGCGGCGAAAGCGAAACACCTCATGTGGCGGCCGAATCTCGGCAGCCCTGCGGGCCTCAGCTGGGGCATGCCCGATGTGGCGATGGCGCAGGCGGGCGACGATTTTCGATTCGTGGCCGAGCATCGTGGCATCGGCCTCTACTTCGATTTGTTCTGGCAGCACTGGGCCAATCAAGGGCCACATCACTACGCGCTGGCGCATCTCGCGTGGAATCCGCAGGCCGATGTCGCCGCCGTGATGGATGATTATTATGAGCGCGGCTTCGGCCCTGCCGCAGCGGACGTGAAGGCCTACTGGCAGCTCCTGGAGCGCACGCGCATGGAGTTCGTCGCGGAAGAGCCGAGCCGTTTCCGCGCCTTTGATCTGCCAAAAAAATACACGCCCGAGCTGTTCGCCCAGGCGCAGGCCCATCTCGATACCGCCGCGAAGAAACTCGCCGCCGCCGATGAAAAATACCGCCGCCGCCTGCATTTCATCCAATACGGCCTCGACTACGCCAAACTCCTCGTGGACACCCGCGCCTGGATGCAAAAGCTCGAAGCCAGCAAGGGTCAGGACAGCGCCGCCAAAGCCAAAGTAGAGACCAACTACACCTGCGCCGAGCAGATGAAGCAAAATGCCCCCGCTCACGCCATCAACTGGCAAGCCGTCTTCCGCCTACCCGGCTTCGGCGGTGGCGATGGCAACCAACGCGTGATGGGTTTGCATCCTGATGCTCCGTTGAGCGGGCGGACGCTCAGAGAGTTGCGCACGCCGGGGCTGGAGTGACGTTCAAGATTAGATGACCATGAAACACTACATCACACTTCTGACACTGCTGCTCGCCCCGCTGGCCGAGCTGCACGCCGCCGACAACACGAAGCCCGTTGAACCCATTTCAACGGAGTTCAAAGCCAAACTTCAAGTCACGCTGGTAAAACATCTGAACCAGCTCCTCAAGGATGATGGCTCCATCACCGAAATGAAGGGCAAGACTTCCGAGGGGAATGGTGCGCTGGCGTTCTATTTGATGTTCGAAGTCACCGGTGAGCAGAGGTTTCGCAAAGCGGCGCTCACACTGGCGGAACAAGTTCTCAAAGACATGCGGGCAACGAAGCATGGCGTGCTGCCGATCAAGGAAAAGGACAAGCCGGGCGGCAAGACGATCATCGGTGGCGGTCCGCCGGCGTTGGGGGCCTACACTTCGGGCGTCGCTTACATCCTGCACAAGGAAGGCGGGCGAAACGATGACCTGAAATACATCGCCACCGTGCTCGACCGGTATCCGTGGAGCGAAGAGGGCTGGTTCGCCTCGACCATCGATGTGGACACTGGCGAATCGAAGTTGCCGATGACCAAACCCGCGATCATCAACAAAACCGCCGCCGTCGCCATGGCCGCCGGGATCGTCAGTGGCTATGTGGGCGAGATCGCACCCGAACTAGCCGCGAGTCTGAAGCGCAAGGCCGACAAGTGCATCTACAGCAAGATAATCCCCGCGCAGTTGGAGTATGGCTTCTGGCATTACAGCCTTCTGGACAAAGATCCGAAGGACAAGGACGTGCTCGGCTACTTCATGCTCACGACAAAGGAGCTGATGGACCTGCAAAAGTTCAATCCCACCTATCGCGAGGAGAAACTGACCGCCGCCGTGAAGAAGGCCCAAGCCTTCGCGCTCAAGCACATCGCCCCGATGACGGACCCGAACACAGGCACCTCCACTTCCGAACACGCCACTCGCGGCACGCCGACGCACTACGCCATCAAGGAAGACCTCAAGCGCAGCTTCCAGCTCGGCCTCGTCCTCATCGGCGGCGGTCACACGGAGGAAGGCATCAAAATCATGACCACCGCGCTCGATCACTTCCCCATCGGCAATGCCGGTCAAGACGGCGCTCATGCAGCGGAACCATCCGCGCTGATCCTTTCGGGGTTTTGATGCGGCCACGACGACGCTTCTTAGATTGATGCACCCATGAAACACGCCATCCCGCTCCTCACCGCCGTGCTGCTCGTGCCGAGTGCCACACTTTTCGCTGAGTCACCGGGCGATACTGCGTGGCAATTTCTCGGCGGGCCGGAGAAAGAAAAGGGCGATGCCGTCCAGATCGTCGAAGGAGCCGGTGAAAATCTTGAAGTTCTTGTCGCAGGCCGACGAGGCACCGTGATGCGCAGATTTCCGGAAACCCCACTGCCCGCCACACTGACCTTTCGCTTCCAGTCGAGCTATGACCCAAAAGCGCGAGAAGTGCCCACCAAGTTATTAGGCACAGGCGATTTCCGAATCTTCGTCGGGATCCGAGGGAGGGCCGATGAGAAGACGGACCTAGGTGGCTATGAGGGATTTCAATTCCGCATCTTCCCGCACTTGAGCGATTCGCCGAACCGGGTCATCACCGGCGATGAATCCCATACGGCGACCTCACTATGGATTCGTTACATCGACCCGAAACGCCGCCTGGATGGAATGGGGCTGTCTCACACAGGGCTGCTCAGTGATGCGGGACAGAACCGCAACAAGCAGAAGGGAATCCACAACGCCGGATGGGCACGAGTTGCTTTGTTGGAGGGAGGTTTCGGTCTGAAGAATGCGCAAGAAGCCGGCGTTACGATTCGCCTCACTCATCAATCCATGAGCATTGAAGCCAATGGAAAGACCTTTGCCTATTCATTCGGGCCTGGTGAGTGCCGAATCTCGAAAATCGACACTCTTGCCATCGCTCACACCAACATCAGCCGCGGCTATCAAACCTATCGTATCTCTTCCCTGCAAGTCCAAGCTCGATGAGCTAATCAACACACTGCTGAGGTGAAGGTCTCAGCGGGCAAGGCTAAAGCGAAATGAGTAACATCCACGTTCCCTCAGCCCAATCATTGGCTAACTTTCGGACTACCAGCCCAGCACGCCACGGCTTCATGCATTGCGTGCCGCGCTCCCGACATGGAGGCCCTGCGGCAGAAGGTGAATGAGATGATCCTGAACGGGCGGCGGTAGTTTCCGAACCTCGGGCGACATGGCAGGATGATGACAACTTTTGGCAGAACTAGGCCATGTATTCCCGGATCGAAGGGCGTTTTACTCTCACCATGAAATGCCGCCGTTTGTTCTACCTCCTTACTCTGCTGCTCGCGCCGCTCGTTACGCTGCACGCGGCCAGTCCTGTGCCATCCAAACCGAACATTCTCGTCATCCTCACCGATGACCTCGGCTACGACGACGTCGGGTGCTACTGGATGTCGGACAACCGGACGGGCTTCGAGAAGATCCGGACGCCGAACCTCGACCGGCTCGCCGACGAGGGCGCCCGGTTCACCGACTACTACGCACCTTCCTCCGTCTGCACCCCGTCCCGCGCAGCACTCATGACCGGCTGCTACCCGGTGCGGGTGGGCATGTCCAGCTTCGGACCCAAAGGCGCCGGCGTCCTCTACCCAGAGCACCTGGAGGGGCTGAACCCCGACGAGGTCACCCTGGCTGAGATCTTGAAGGAACGCGGCTACGCCACCGCCTGCGTCGGCAAGTGGCACCTCGGGCACCTGGCTCCATTCTCCCCGCGCCAGCATGGATTCGACGCGTTTTACGGGATGATGTTCCCCAACGACATGAAACCCTTTGTCCTCCATCGCGACGAGACAGTCACCGAGCCGCACCCCGACCAGAAGACGCTCACCGAGCAGTTCACGGAAGAGGCGGTGAAGTTCGTGCGGGCGAAACGCGACCAACCGTTCTTCCTTTATCTCGCCTACAGCGCACCGCACATCCCGTTGCACGTCTCCGACGGCTTCCGGGGCAAATCGGCGCGGGGCTTGTATGGGGACGTCGTCGAATGCATGGACTGGGGCGTGGGCGAGGTCCTGAAGGCCCTGGACGAAACCGGGCTCGCAGACC
>JARXAL010000021.1 GCA_029865835.1 Verrucomicrobiaceae bacterium | reverse complement strand
CCAAAGCATAAAGCGTCGCCTCAACCCCTTCAGCACTATCAGTTTTCGAGAGAGCGATGATGGCTTGGGAATGAAAAGTAGTGCTGGGCTTTAGCCCGTCACCGCCCGTCAAAATCTGTCCCCCCTGAACCCCAGCACCACTCTTCAAAGCTCCCACCAAAAGCGGCACCGCCTCCACCGGAATCTCCTCTGCTCCAGCAAGCTGCGCCGCCAATTCCGGCAGCACCTTCGGATCGCTCTTTGCCAACTCCAAAAGACGCTGCTGCGCCTCATTGAACTGAATCCGGTTCCGATTCAACTCGTTCACCAAAAACGCCGCTTCCTCCGGCGAGGCCTTCGCCAGCGCGTCCTTCAACGCCACCGCAATCTTCGGCGTCTCGCTCCAAGCCACCGGCTGGTAATACGGCCCCCGCGTGTCCGGCCGCGTCCCCCAAGAATCCCCCTTCCACTCACCTTCCTCGAAATGCAGCCGGCACAGCGCCGCAAGGATGCCCCGGCGTAACGCGGGATCAGTCGCCTTACCGAGACGCTCAATGAGGCCGGTGATGACTTCGGGGGTGTGGATTCGCATCAGAGCAAGAAGTGCTCCCGTTTGATGTGCTGCTGGATTAGTGAGCGGAGTTCCAGTTGCTGGATCGATTTTATCTACGACAGCAAAACACTCTTGATGGGCCTTCATCGAAGCAAGTGCATGAAATGCGGTTGCAGCGACTACTGAATCTGAATCTCCGAGAAGCTTTATGAGCCCTGGAAGGGCTTCACGTGAGAAAATGCGCGATGCATTGTCAGGCGGCAGTTCACTTGCCCCTTGATGAGCAATGGTGATTGCCGATTCAAGTCTTGCCTTCGCATCCGACGATTTCAATCCGTCGATCAAGAGATCACCTTCGCTCACGACGTCATACGTGGGATGCGTGGGAACAGCCCCCCAATTGATGTCGCTGGCCGCTCGCAACGTAGCTGGCAGCATCTTTGCATCTTTACGCAGCTCAGCGATGCCTCCTAAATACTCATGGAACTCGGCGGCAGCGTTGTCTGTCTTCTGATCCCAGCTTGCTGGCTTACGGGGCGTCCATGCAGTCAACGCATTGATGGCTGCAACCCGAGTGTTCAACGGTTTTGCTGCTTCCTTGCTGATCACGAAAAGTTGCTTAATGCGCTCTGTTGTTAGCCCACGACGAACTGACTCCCTCTGCGCCTCCATCCTCCGGCGATTGCTCGCAGACTCCAGCACCTTCACCAGCTCCTCATCCTTCGCCTTCGCGAAATCCGGCAGCGGGTCGATCCAAAAAGTAGTCTCGGGCTTTAGCCCGTTTGGACCTTCGCTAGCTGGAAAGCCTTCGGAAATCTTTGCGGGCTGAATGCCGACAACACTTCTCAGCTTCCAGCCCTTAGGCTTCACCTGCACAATATAACCCACATCCGGACCCTCCCAGTTGAACGTCGCCCCCTTCCAACTGGCGCAATAGACACGACTCATACCATCGACATCCGCATCAGTCGGACGAGTCATTTTAATGAAAGGCTCGGGCTTCCTCGTCTCCCCAAACGTCGCTCCTTTGGGCGTCACCTGATGATGCCAGAGCGCACCGCTGCCCCAGTCGCAGGTAAAAGGAGCGTTGTTCCACTCGCCAAACCCAGGCTCATCAATGTAAACCGCGCCACACCCACTGCCGCCGCCATAATCGGCCAACGGCTGAATGCACTCATCATTAAAATTTTTGTAGAGCCGCGGGTAACCATGATCATCCAGCCCGGTGAAGTGATGAAACCTCACATTCCAACCGCCCCCATCGTTCGTGTTGTCTCGGGCAAAAATGTCCATCAGCGGGCTGATCGCCACCTCAAGAATGTTGCGCGTGCCCGTGGAATAGATTTCGAGGCCACTGCCGTCCGGACGCACGCGAATGACCCCACCGCCGCGATGCTGAAGCGTTCTGCCATCGGTGCCAGTGGCTTTCATGAATCCAAAGTCACCGCCAGCAATGTAAAGCCACCCATCGATCCCCAAACTCAACCCGTTCGTGGTGTGATCCGCCGGGCGATCCTTGTACCCGAAGGCGATGTCCTTCACCAGAATGTTTTGCTTCTCCGCCACACCATCATGATCGGCATCAATGAACTCGCTGAGATGCGGCGGATGCACAAGGTAAAGCCGGTCGTGATCCCACACAAGCCCGCGCGGCGCATCGACCTCACAAAACACCTTCGTTTCATCCGCTCGGCCATCGCCATCAAGATCACGCAACCGAATCACCCGCCCGCGCTTCGGATTGCGACCCAGCGAACCATTGCCATCCGATGAAACGTAAAGCGTCCCATCCGGCTCCGCGGCAACAAAGACAGGATAGTTCGCCGCCGCACTGTTCGCGAAAAGCGTGACCTCAAACCCCTCGGCGACCTTCACATCCTGCAAAATGGCCGCTTCCTCCTCCGGCGTGAGCTTCACAATCTTCGGCGCAACATTGCCCTCTTTGGCAAGCGGATCATTCGCCTTGTCATACTCCTTCTTTTGCTCAGCGCTCAGCTTTGGCGCGATGGCTTTGATGCCCGGGCCATTGAGCTTCACCTCGCGAATGCTGGCCCATCCACCGTGATCGTTCCCTGTGCAGGTGATGACGATTTTTTTGGCCAGCTTGGCTTCCAAAGCATGGCTTTGGGAGATGGAGATGTCTGCCACCATTGTGCCGTCGATCTCGATCTTGTGCTGGTAGGACTTGTCTTTTCGCTCCCACACGATTTCGAGGCCCGTGAGATCCTGCGGCTTCTCAAACTCCAGCGTGAGCGATTGCGGTTTCGAGCCATCCACCGCGCACCAGCGCGTGCATTCATCACCATCAACGGCTTTCCAGGTATCGTTGCCCGGCTGAGTGCTGCTCGCGGTCACCTTGATGCCCGTGGCATCTTTCGGCACCGGCGGCGGCTTCGGAGCCTCCACAGGCTTCGCAGGCACAAACGTCACTTGGTTCTGCCCCTTGAACGGCGTCAAAAACTCCGGTGTGAGCTTGTCACAGGCCCAAAGCAGGCCGCGCGTGATCAAATCGAGATAACGCGCATCGGCCACCGTCTCCGTGTTGTGCCCGATCGTCGTGCTGAAGCTGCGGGCACCGGACTTTTCATTCGTCCAGGCCACGATGGCATCGACGGCCTTGCCTTTGACCATCTGGCGGCCCATGGCGAGCGGATGCGCATCGAAGAGATTCGCATTGTTATACAGCTCCTCTTTGATCGTGGTCCAGTCACCGAGTGTCTTCGTGATCGGGTGCTCTTTATCGACAAACGTGATCGCGACAGGCTCCTGCGGTCCATGGGAGTTCGATTGCAGCCCGAGGCGCTTGAACCAGCGATCCTCACCTGTGCGGAAGCTGTGCATCGCGCAATGAAGCTGGATGCTCGGGATCGTTTGGTGAGCATCGAGGATGCGCGTGAGCGTCTCCTTGTCCTTCATGCTCGCCGCGCACTCGTCGTGAATGATAATGTCATAACCCTTGGCCCAATCCGCCTTGTCATAGATCGGCAGCGGCGGGTTCGTGGACTTGTCGTCGGTCCAAATCACATCCACCTGCACATTCGCACGACTCTGGATACCCTTGGCGATCACCCCATGCTGCTTCGCGTAGTCATGGCAGCAGCCACCAGTGATCAGGAGGGCTTTGAGAGGCTCGGCCGCCAAGGAAACGGCGGCACCAAACGTGACAGAGAACAGAAAACAAAAAAGAAATCGCATATCGAGCCCCAGACATCGCACAAACGCCGCATTTTCTATCACCCCAGTCCGTCCGCAGAAACGCTTATCCCTCGAAACACCCCGAATCGATTCTTTTTTCTCACCAACAAACCTTAGCCAGAAACCAATCACCCTTTTTTTCGCTTCCTTTCCCGCCAGACCCAAGGCACCTTTCTAGCGATCTTGCCCCGCCCCCTCGTTTCATGACTCGCTACCAAATCCTCAACACTCTCCTGCACTGCATCATCTTCTTTCTGGGATCAGGCATAGGCTCCTTCCTCAACGTCGTGATCTATCGCCTCCCTCGCGGCCTTTCCGTCAATCAACCCCGACGCTCCTTTTGCCCCACCTGCAAATACCAAATCCCTTTCTACCACAACATCCCCCTCGTCACCTGGCTCGTCCTCCGCGGCCGATGCGCCAAATGCAGTTCCCCCATCTCTTCCCGCTACTTCTGGGTCGAACTCCTCATCGGCATCCTCTTCTACGCCGTCTTCCTTCATTTTGGTGGCGATTGGGCTGACATCCGCTCCTGGGGCCCCCAAGTCCTCGCCCTCTGGCTCTTCGTCTCCCTCCTCGTCGCAGGCACCTTCATCGACATCGAGCACTTCATCCTCCCCCACGAAATCACCATCGGTGGCACCGTCGCCGGCCTCCTCTGCGCTCTCGCCGTCCCCGAACTCATGTCCGAAACCACTCATCTCCGCGGTTTCCTCCTCTCCCTCGGCAGCGCCGCCCTGGGCCTCGGCATCCTTTGGATCATCGTCGAACTCGGCAAACTCGCCCTCGGCCGCAAACGCCATTCCTTCGACTCCCCCGTCAAATGGGAGGTCGCCCAACCCGACGACACCGCCCCTCCCGTCGTCCGACTTGGCGACGAAGAACTCCCCTGGGAAGACATCTTCTCTCGCGCCTCGGATCGTCTCGTCGTCACTAGCAACACCCTCACTGTCAATGCCGACTCCTGGGAAAACGTCACCGCCGAACTGTGGATGGAAAAACTCAAAATCCTCCGGGGCAAAGAGCACCTCGCTGAACACCCCTGGGAGGACGTTCGCTCCATCCACGGCACCACCCAGGAAGTCGTCATCCCCCGCGAGGCCATGGGCTTTGGCGACGTCCTCTTCCTCATGATGATCGGCGCCTTCGCCGGCTGGCAGGCCGTTCTCTTCACCCTCATCGCCGCCTCCATTATCGGCACCATCATCCCCACCGTCCAGCGCATCACCGGCTTCGGCGAATGGGGCGCCAAAATTCCCTTCGGCCCCTACCTCGCCACCGGCGCCCTCCTCTGGCTCTTTTGCGGCCCCCAGTTCGTCGATTGGTATCTCAGCACCCTCGCTTGGCGCAGCACTCAAGGCTAAAAGCAGGTCCCATTCTGCCTCCGCTTTTTGTTAGCACACGCTCGCTCCTGTGATAACCATCTGCCCATGGCATTTTTCAGCGTCAAGAACCTCAAAGTCCACTTCCCCGTTCGCAGCGGCTGGTTCGGACGCAGCCAGGATGTCATCAAAGCAGTCGATGACGTCAGCTTCGACATCGAACACGGCCAAACCCTAGGCCTCGTCGGTGAAAGCGGCAGCGGCAAATCCACCGTCTCCCGCGCCCTCCTCAAACTCCTCCGCCCGACCAGCGGCCAGGCC
Source organism: Verrucomicrobiaceae bacterium (assembly GCA_029865835.1). Classification (GTDB taxonomy): domain Bacteria; phylum Verrucomicrobiota; class Verrucomicrobiia; order Verrucomicrobiales; family Verrucomicrobiaceae; genus JAGRPD01. The sequence goes on along the minus strand of JARXAL010000021.1, from coordinate 13,575 downwards.
TTTTACGACGACCGCGAGATCCTCTCCCTCTGCGAGCGCGAATTCCGCCCTCTCCGCAAAGACCTGCAAATGATCTTCCAGGATCCCATCGGCTCGCTCAACCCCCGCATGAAGGTCGGGGCCATCGTCGATGAACCCCTCTCCATCCACTTTCGTTCCCTGACCCGGGATGAACGCCAGGAAACCGTCGCCAATCTCCTCAGAAAAGTCGGCCTCCCAGCCGACGCCGCTGGCCGGTATCCGCACGAATTCAGCGGCGGCCAGCGCCAACGCATCGGCATCGCCCGCGCCCTCGCCGTTCAACCCAAATTCCTCATCTGTGACGAACCCGTCAGCGCCCTCGACGTCAGCGTCCAGGCCCAAATTCTGAACCTCCTCAAAGACCTCCAGGACGAATTCAAACTGACCTACCTCTTCATCGCTCATGACCTCGCCGTCGTCCGCCACATGAGCGATCACATCGCCGTCATGCACCTCGGAAAATTGGTCGAACAAGGCCCCGCCGACGCACTCTGCGAAGCCCCCCAACACGAATACACCCGCAAACTCCTCGCCGCCGTCCCCGCCTAACCGCCCTCTCTCCAGCGCCCGACCACCCGGCCCGCTCCGCCTCCATGACCCCCCTTTTCAAGAAACTCCTCAGCCTGAACTGGATTCTCATCCTGAACATGGCGGCGCTCATCGCCTTCGGAGTCTACGCCATCTACAACGCCTCCGCCTACAAGGAAGGCGCCGCCCTCTCCATGAAGTGGCGCGAGCAAATCCGCTACGCCATCATCGGCCTCCCCATCTTCCTCGGTGCCTCGCTCATCGACTACAAATGGATCCGCTGGGCCTGTGTCCCCGCTTATCTGGTCGGCATCGGCGGCCTCATCGCCTTGGAATTCATCGGCATCGAAAAAGGCGGCAACAAGGCCTGGCTCGAAATCGCCGGCCAGTCCATCCAACCCTCCCAAGTCGCCATCACCGCCGGCATCCTTATCCTCGCCGTCGTCTTCGGCGACCTCCCCCGCTTCCTCCCCATCTTTCGCCATCACTTCCTTCGAGTCATCGTCGCGGTCATCATCGCTGGTATCCCCGCTGCCATGGTCGCCAAAGAAGACCTTGGCTCCGGCCTCGTCTGGGGCCCCGTCTTCCTCGGCCTCATGCTCGCCGGCAGCGTCCCTTTCCGCTACCTCATCGTCCTCGTCCTCGGCGTCCTCTGTGTCGTCCCTCTGGTCTACTTCTTCGGCCTCAAGGACTACCAAAAACTTCGCATCGACACCCCCATCTACATGAACACCGACCAGCGGGATAAGGTGGACATGAAAAAAGAAGGCTGGGTCCCCTACCACCTCGAACTCGCTGTCGGCTCCGCCGGCCTGGAAGGCAAAGGCCCCCTCTCCGTCAAAGCCCCCGAGGGCGGCTCCGTTCACCGCACCTTCTTCCCCAACGAGTCCATCAACGACTTCATCTTCGCTGTCATCGCCGAAGAATTCGGTTTCCGCGGTGCCTTATTGATGCTCTCCGCCATGCTCCTCCTCCTCCTCCAGGGAGTCTTCGTTGCCTACAACGCCCGCGACCAACTCGGGCGACTCCTCGCCATTGGCATCGTCGCCATGTTCTTCGCCCACACCTTCCAGAATGTCGGCATGAACCTCAACATCCTGCCCGTCATCGGCATCCCCATCCCCCTCATCTCCTACGGCGGCACCTTCCTCCTCGTCACCATGTTCCTAATGGGCATGATGCAAAGCGTCTGGGTCCACCGCAATGTCTCGCCTCTCAAAAAACGCAGACCCGGGGACGACCCCGATGATTGACCTGAATCAACAACCAGAATTCCCCAATCTCAAAACCTGCAAATTCAAGTTGTCAGACTCGAACGTTGCGTTACCGTCCTCTCCTCCGAATCGCCACCCCCGGTGATCTTTTGGGGCATTAGCTCAGTTGGTAGAGCGCCTGCATGGCATGCAGGAGGTCAGCGGTTCGAACCCGCTATGCTCCACCAAACCTCACGATAGGTTTGGTTCCTTATCTTTTTCCTCCGCTGCCCCACCGAGCACATCGCATTCGGCCATCCATCGCACTTCCCCTCTGCCTGCGCGACGACCTCGTCACAATTCGCTACTAGACTGGCATAAGAATTGCGCTCATTGATTTGTGTATTTCAAAGACTCGAAATCGTTCAATTTTGATAATATCAAAATAAGTATTGCCGGAATTGTTCCGTTCAGCTAAATCCTCTCAATCCCGAACCCTCCACAAAGAAAATGCCCGCCTTCTTCTTCTGGACACTAACTCTCACTACGATTTTTCTCGGCACGACCGCATTAGTCGGATCGGGCTTGGGTCAGGTCGCACTCGCCACCCCTTTGGCCACAACCCCTGACCTCTCCATCCTGCAAGATCGGTCCGCCTTCCTGGGCATCGGCCTGACAGCCGTCGTCGCTAGCTACCGCAGCGCTTGGGTCGCCTGGAGAAGTTCCCGCAAAGCATAAGGAATCACCTCAACTCTCTGACAAAGTCAGGAGATCCGGGGCTCGCCTGGCTCACCAATTTAGGGGATCCGGTCACTCTTATTCTCATTGGACACCCGTCGGGGAAGGCGCACTTTCAACGCAAGTCGCCTATCCCCTCTATGCCTTTCCCTCCCCGCCCGCTTTCTCTAATCTCCTTCATCGTCATCGCCATTAAGGCATCGACCATCCTGGCTCAGTCCACTTCCGCACCACAACAGGCCGTCGCCACCGTTCACCCCCTTGCGACCGATGCCGCCCTAGCCGCCTACGCTAACGGTGGCAATGCCATCGACGCCGCCATCGCCGCTGCCCTCACTCTCGGCGTCGCCGATAGCCATAACTCCGGCATCGGCGGCGGCTGCTTCATCCTCATCCATGCCGCCGACGGCACCCTCACCGCCATCGACGGTCGCGAAATGGCCCCCGCCGCCGCATCCCGGGACATGTACATCATCGACGGCAAACTCGACGAAAAAGCCAGCAAAACCGGCCCTCTCGCTAGCGCCGTCCCTGGTGCCCTCGCCGCTTACGACCTCGCCCTCAAAAAACATGGCCGCAAATCCCTCGCCGACCTCCTCATCCCCGCCGCCGACCTCGCCGAACGCGGCTTCCCCATCGACGAGGTCTACGCCCGCAAGCTCGCTTCCGTCAAAGATGACCTCGCCTCCTTTCCCGCCTCAGCCGCCATCTTCCTCAAACCCGATGGTTCCCCCCTCATTAAGGGCGATACCCTCATCCAAACCGACCTCGCCAAAACCTACCGCTCCATCGCCTCCAACGGCCTCGACTGGTTCTACAAAGGCCCCTTCGCCCAGCAAACCGAATCCTGGATGAAGTCCAACGGCGGCATCACTACCGCTGCCGACTTCGCTGCCTACCAACCCGAACTGCGCACCCCCATCAAAGCGCGCTACCGCGACCACGACATCATCTGCATGCCTCCCCCCAGCTCCGGCGGTGTCCATGTCGCCCAGATCCTCCAAATCATGGAGCACTTCCCCATCGCTACCCTCCCCGCCGCCGATCGCGTCCACGTCATCACCGAAGCCATGAAACTCGCCTTCGCCGATCGCGCCTACTGGCTCGGCGACCCCGCTTTCGCCAAAGTCCCTCGAGGCCTCGTCGATCCCGAATACGCCGCCGCCCTCGCCAAACAAATCGACCCCAAAAAAGCCGCTGACGTCAAAGGCCACGGCTTCCCCCCTCGTTGGGAAGGCGACATCTTTGGCAAACACACCACCCACCTCAGCACCGCTGACACCGAGGGCAACTGGGTCGCCCTCACCCAAACCATCAACACCGCCTTCGGCAGCAAAGTCGTCATCCCGGGCACCGGCGTGCTCCTCAACAACGAAATGGACGACTTCTCCATCCAACCCGGCGTTCCCAACGCGTTCAAACTCATCGGTGCCGAAGCCAACGCCGTCGCCGCAGGCAAACGTCCCCTCTCCAGCATGAGCCCCACCCTCGTTCTCCGCGACGGCCGCCCCATCCTCACCGTCGGTGCCGCCGGCGGCCCCACCATCATCACCCAAACCCTTCTCGCCATCTCCAACATCATCGACCACGGCATGAAACCCGCGGAAGCCCTCGCCGCTCCCCGCTTCCACCACCAATGGGCGCCCGCCGGACTCAAGATCGAAAAAGCCTTCGGCCCCGAAACCTTCAAAACCCTCTCCAACCAAGGCCACACCCTCTCAGAAAGCCCAAGCTTCGGCGCCTGCCAAGCCATCCTCTGGGATTCCTCATCCAGCCAACTACTCCCCGCCCACGACCCCCGAGTCCCCGGTAAAGCCGCCGTCCGCTAGCGCACTGGTGTGCCATTAAACCCAAATGGCGGAGAGAGAGGGATTCGAACCCTCGGTAGGATTACTCCTACGCATCTTTAGCAAAGATGTGCTTTCGACCACTCAGCCATCTCTCCAAACACAGGGTTGCGCTCGTTAAAACGCAACTGCGAACACCATTAAGCGCCAATCCTCCCTCATCGTCAAACACAAAAAGCCCAGAAAAGGCACTCTTCTTGCACCCTCCGCGAAACTCGCTACTTTCCTCCCCTCCCAATCTCATTTCGTTACCCCTCATTCACCATGTGGAAAGGCCGCTTCTCTCAACCCACCAGCCAACTCGTCCAAGCCTTCGGCGAATCCGTCTCCTTTGACTGGCGCCTCTACGCCCAGGACATCCGCGGCTCCATCGCCCACGCCAAAGGCCTCGAAAAAGCCGGCATCCTCACCTCCGGCGAACGCGCCGCCATCGAAAAAGGCCTGCTCGAAATCCAACACGAAATCGAACACGGCGACTTCGAGTTCCAGTCCTCCCTCGAGGACGTCCACATGAACATCGAGTCCAACCTCACCGCCCGCATCGGACCCGCCGGCGCCAAACTCCACACCGCCCGCAGCCGCAACGACCAGGTCGCCACCGATGTCCGCCTCTACTGCAAAGACGCCATCGATCGCCTCGCCACCGACATCACTCACCTCCAACGCGCCCTCGTCGAAGCCTGCGAACGCTGCCCGGACGCCGTCGTTCCCGGTTACACCCACCTCCAACGCGGCCAACCCGTCCTCTTCGCCCACCACCTCCTAGCCTACGTCGAGATGCTCTCCCGCGACGCCTCACGCCTCGCTGACACCCGCAAGCGCCTCGATGTCATGCCCCTCGGCTCCGGCGCCCTCGCCGGCTCCACCATCATCATCGACCGCGAGTTCGTCGCCTCCGAACTCGGCTTCGCCTCCGTCTCCCAAAACAGCATGGACGCCGTCAGCGACCGCGACTTCATCGCCGAACTCCTCTTCGACATCGCCCTTTGCGGCATCCACCTCTCACGCCTGAGCGAAGACATCATCCTCTGGTGCACCGCCGAATTCGGCTTCGTCACGCTCAGCGACGCCCACACCACCGGCTCCAGCCTGATGCCTCAAAAAAAGAACCCCGATGTCGCCGAACTCACCCGCGGCAAAACCGGTCGCCTCGTCGGCAATCTCATGAGCCTCCTCACCCTCTTGAAGGGCCTGCCCATGACCTACAATCGCGATCTCCAGGAGGACAAAGAACCCCTCTTCGACTCCATCGACACCCTCCACACCACCCTCGAAGTCGTCGCCGAAATGATCTCCGGCATGGACGTCAACGCCGCCCGCACCGCCGCCGCCACCTCCGACCCCCTCCTCCTCGCCACCGACCTCGCCGACTACCTCGTCAAACACGCCGTCCCCTTCCGCCAGGCCCACGAAGTCATCGGCAAACTCGTCGCCTTCTCCCTCTCCGAAAAGCGCGGCTTCGCCCAGCTCACCCTCGAAGAATACCAATCCTTCTCCCCCGCCTTCGAAGCCGATCTCTTCGACTGCCTCTCCGTCCAGACCGCCCTTAAAGCCCGCCAGGGCATCGGCGCCCCCTCCCCTCAAAACATCGCCTCCCAACTCACCCGCTGGCGCGCCGCCCTCAGCCCCCAAGCATGAGCCTCGCCACCATCAAAGACTTCCCGCTCTTCCAGATCCGCGATGGCAACGGCTGGAAAAAAGTCGCCTCCCGGCAGACTTACGCTGACCCCTACATCCAGATCGAACAAGCCGACTACCTCACCCCCGGTCGCCCGGATCGCCGCATCACCTGGACCATCGCCCACCGCAAAGCCGCCGTCGCCATCGCCCCCGTCCTCGAAGACGGACGCTACCTCCTCATCTCCCAGGAACGCATCCCCGTCCAAGACACCCTCTGGGAATTCCCCGCCGGTCAAATCGATATCACCGACGGCACCGACCCTCATCAAACCATCATCGACACTGCCCTCAACGAACTGCGCGAGGAAGCCGGCGTCGTCCTCCATCCCAGCCTTGGCACCCTTCGCCCCCTCGGTTATTTCCTCCCTTCGCAAGGATTCACCAACGAGCACGTTTACCTCTTCAGAGCGGAGCCCGTGTGCGTCGTCGGTCAGCCCGAACCGGAGGACAGCGAGCACATCAGCGCCGTGCGACCCGTGAGTGCGGGGGAACTCCGTCGGATGATCGCTGCCAATGAGATCACCAACGCCCTGACACTCGCCCTCTACGCACGGATGTCAGCCCAGGGGCTAATCTAACCTCCCTCCCCTTTCACCCTCCCCCATTCCATTCCCATGTGGCAAGCCGCACTCAACAAAGTCTTCAAAGCCCGCGAAAAAGTCGCCATCAACCTCAACAAAGAGGATGAAGAAAAGCCCTTTCTCGACCACCTCGAAGACCTCCGCACCATGCTGGTCCGGATGGCGACCACCCTTTTCGTCTCTGCCTTCGCCGCTTTCGCCTTCTACAAACAGCTCTTCAACATCCTGCTCTACCCCATGGTCCTCGCGGGCTTCGCTCCCGACATCGAAGCCGCCAGAAAACTCCTGATCAATCTCGACATCGCCGGCCCCTTCATGATGGCCGTCAACGTCTCGTTGATCGCCGCCGTGATCGCTTCCTTTCCCCTGCTCCTGATCTTCCTGCTTCAGTTCATCCTTCCAGGGTTGAAGACCACTGAAAAAAAACTCCTCTTCCCTGCCATCGGAATCGGCACCGGCCTGTTCCTCGGCGGCTGCACTTTCGCCTACTGGCAAGTGCTCCCGAGAGCCCTCGTCTTCTTCTCCGAATTCGCCGAATCAGTCGGTGCCACCCAAACCTGGTCCTTGGACAATTACGTCACCTTCACCACCCGTTTCATCCTCGTCTTCGGCATCGCTTTCGAACTCCCCGTGATCGTCATGGCTCTCGTGAAGCTGGACATCCTGAATTACCGAATCATGAAGTCCACTTGGCGCTACGCCTTGATCGCCATCATGATCTTCGCCGCCATCATCACGCCTACGCCAGACATCCTGACCCTCCTCCTCATGTCCGGCCCTCTCTATGTGCTCTACGGCATCTGCGTTGTCCTCGCCTACTTCATGGATAAAAAGGACAAAGAAGCCTATCCCGAATACCACGCCCAACTCGCCAAAGACGAAGCCGAACTCGAAAAAGAAGTCGATGACTGGGACAAAGACGGTTACACCCCCTGGTTCTCCGACGAAGAAGACGCCGACATCGAAGACGAATATCAGCAGCGTGCGAAAACCGAAGACAAACCCAAGCCCGCTCCCGACGCCCCCGACGCACCCGACACCTCGGATTCGCCTTCGGCAGAACCCACCCTCGAAGAACTCGCCCGCCAGGACGAACTCGGTTCCGATTCCCCTCCGGGCTCCGATCCCGCCAAAAACCAGGACTGACCTGTTGGTGCAAGCCACTGGCTTGCACCCCTCGTCACCACCCAAAAGCGATCCTCCACTCAAAAAATCCTCATCGGAACAGCTTCGCGCTTTACTCCCGATTCGAAAATCGCTAACAATTCCTTCCCGACGGCTTTCCTGCCGCCGCGCACCTCTATCCTAACCCCCTCATCATCGCCATGCTTCTTCGCCGCCTCAGCCTCGCCACCCTGGCGCTCTTGTCTGCCACATCCGCACTCCGCGCCGACATCATCGTCTTCAAAAATGGCGACCGCAAAGAGGGCACCATCCTCAACGAAAGCGCCACCAGCGTCCGCCTTCGCTACCAACTCACCCCCAAAATCCCCGACGAAAAAGACTTCCCTCGCGCTGACATCGTCGAAATCATCCGCCAACGCCCGTCCGAACTCGCCCTCAAAAACCAAAAACTCGCCGAACTCGTCCCCACCAAAGACATGATGGGCGCGGACGAATACGAGCGCCTCATCCAGGACCGCCTCCGCCCCTTCACCAATCAATACGCCGGCACACCCGAAGCCACTCAGGTCGAGCAAATCATCAAAGACCTCCAGGCTGAAAAAGAAAAAGTCGTCTCCGGCCAACTCAAGGTCGATGGCAAATGGCTCAGCCCCGAAGAAGTCAAACGCGACGACTACAACATCCGCGCCTACCGCCTCCGCAACGAAATCAAGATCACCGCCGCCTCCCAAAAATGGGAAGACTGGGTCGCCGCCCTGCGGGTTTATGACCGTTTCATCGACCCCACCAACGGCTTCTTCGCCTCCACCCACTACCCCACCCTGATCCCGGAAGCCCTCGAGATCATGAAGAACTACGAAGCCGTTCTTCTCAAAATGATCCGCGAACAACCCGTCATCCTCAAAGCCCAAACCGATAGCCTCGGCCGCCTTGTTGAACCCGACCTCACCCGCACCAAAAACGCGCTCAAACAGGCCACCGATACCTGGAAGGCCCAATACGACGCCGAAAAACGCTCCCGCATTCGCTGGCTCATCCCATACAAATTCGATATGGCCAGCATGACCGAAGCCCACAAAGCGCTCATCACCGAACGCGCCAAACTCCAAGCCATCGATATCGAGACCCTGGCCAAACAAAATGAACTCCTCGTCGCCGTCTTCCGCTACCTGGCAGACGAAAATGCCGTTGAATCCGAAGCCGCACTCGATAGCGCCGTCAAAGCCGCTGGCTCCAACAATCGCGACTACTCCAAAATCTTCGCAGACCTCCGCGGTCAAGTCGTCACCCTGAAGAACGAGATCCAGCGCAAGAAAAACGCCCAACGCGCTTTCAACGCCAGCACCGCCGCTGTTGGTGGCGGCACCGCCCCCATCAAAGACGATCGCGTCGCCAAAGCCCTCGCTGAAGCCGAAGCCGGCGCCAAACCCGCCGCTCCAGAAACCACCGACCCCTCCGCACCCATCGGCGCCGCACCCGCCCCAAAAGCTCCAACCACACCACCACCCGCCCCCAAACCTTCCCCTTCCCCTTCCCCTAGCCCAGTGGTCGAGGAAGAAGGCGGCTTCCCGGTCGGCATCGCCATCGGCGGTGGCGCCCTTCTCGCCGTCCTCATCACCGTCATGATGCTGCAAAAGAAAAAAACCAAAGCCGCAGCCGACGAAGAATAACCTTCATCCATTCGCCACACCTTCACCCACCCACCTCATTCGCTAAGCCATGCCTCACATCTCGACCAACGGAATCCAAATGTACTATGACGAACGCGGCAGCGGCGACCCCGTCATCTGCATCATGGGCGTCACCGCTCCCGGCGGCGTCTGGGACGCTCACGCCCAAGCTTGGGAAAAGCACTTCCGCTGCATCCTCGGCGACAACCGCGGCGTCGGCCTCACCGACAAACCCGAAGGCCCCTACACCTCCGCCATGATGGCTGACGACTACGCCGGCCTCATGGACCAACTCGGCATCAAACAAGCTCGCGTCGTCGGCTGCTCCCTCGGCTCCGTCATCGCCCAGCAACTCGCCCTTCGCCACCCCGATAAGGTGAAAAGCATGATCCTCATGTGCACCTGGGCACGCCAGGACCGCTTCGGCCTCTACACCTGGCAACACATGATGAAATGCAAAGCCTCCATGCGCCCCGAGGACTTCATGCACTACGTCCAAATGCTCATCTTCACCAAACCCTGGTTCGATAATGACGACTGCTGGAACAACATGCAGCAAGGCCTCAAAGACGCCGCCACCAATGCCGCTCCCCAGCCTGTCCACGCGATGGAAGCCCAAGCCGCCGCCGCCATCACCCACAACACCCTCTCCGAACTCAAAAACGTCAAATGCCCCACCCTCGTCATCGGTGGCAAAAACGACGCCTTCACCCCCAAGTGGATGAGTGAGGAAGTCGCCACTGCCATCCCCGGTGCCGACCTCCATCTCTACGACGACGCCGGCCACGCCTTCCACTGGGAAAAAATGGACGACTTCAACCCTCGCACCACCGAGTGGCTCCTAGCCCACTAACCGCAAGACAACGCCTCCCAAACCGTTATCACCCCGGTGCTGCGTTCACTCGAACCAGCCCGGGGTTTTTGCTATCTACCACCATGCGCCATCTCGCCTTCCTTCTCACTCTCGCCTTCCTCCCCGCCACGCTGACCGCCAAGCAACCACCCAATATCCTTGTCATCATCGCCGACGACCTCGGTTGGTCCGACCTCGGCTGCTACGGCAGTGAAATTCAAACCCCCAACCTCGACGCCCTGGCCGCCGGCGGCCTCCGCTTCACTCAGTTCTACAACACGACCCGTTGCTGGCCCACCCGCAGCGCCCTCCTCAGCGGCTACTACCCTCAACAAATCCGCCGCGACACCATCCCCGGCGTCGACCCCAAAGGCTTCGGCGGCCAGGGCACACGCCCCTCCTGGGCCACCCTCATCCCTGCTCGACTCAAACCCCTCGGCTACCGCTCCTATCAAGCCGGCAAATGGCATGTCGATGGCGACGTCATCCCTTCCGGTTTTGACCGTTCGTTCCACATCAAAGACCAAGGCCGCTTCTTCAATCCCAAATCCCTCTTCGAAGACGATCAACCCCTCCCTCCCATCGAAAAAGACACCGGCTTCTACAGCACCATCGCCGTCACCGATCACCTCCTGACCTACCTCCAGGACCACGCCTCCCATCACCAGGCCGCCCCCTTCTTCGCCTACCTCGCTTACGCCGCCCCGCATTTCCCCCTCCAAGCCCTCCCCCAGGACATCGCCAAATACCGCGACCTCTACCTCGACGGCTGGGACAAACTCCGCAGCCAACGTCATCAACGCCAAAAGAAACTCGGCCTCCAACCCGCCGCCCTCTCCCCTCTCGAACCCACTGTCGGCCCTCCCTACGACTTCCCAGACGACCTCGCCCTCTTAGGCCCCGGCGAAATCAATCATCCTCTCCCCTGGGAAAAACTCACCCCCGAACAACAACGCTTCCAGGCCACCAAAATGGCCATCCACGCCGCCATGATCGACCGCATGGACCAGGAAATCGGCCGCATCATCGCCCACCTCAACGCCTCCAAGGCCTTCGAAAACACCCTCATCATGTTCCTCTCTGACAATGGTGCCAGCGCCGAAATCATGGTCCGCGATGACGGTCATGACCCCGCCGCTCCCATGGGTTCCGCCGCCTCCTATCTCTGCCTCGGCCCCGGCTTCTCCAGCGCCGCCAATACCCCTTTCCGTCGCCACAAAACTTGGGTGCACGAAGGCGGCATCAGCACCCCCTTCATCGCTCACTGGCCCGCCGGCATCCCGGAGAAAAACGCCCTCCGCCACACCCCTGCTCACGTCATTGACATCCTCCCCACCGTCATGCAAATCGCCGGTGCCCCCGCCGCAGCCCTCCCCGGAGCCCCCGCTCTCCCCGGCAGCAGCCTCATTCCGGCTTTCAACTCCAACAAGGCCACTATCCACGACGCTCTCTGGTTCTTCCACGAAAACAATCGCGCCTTCCGCCAGGGCGACTGGAAAATCGTCGCCGACAACCAAACCAAGTCCTGGTCCCTCTACAACCTCAAGACCGACCGCGCCGAGCAAAATAACCTCGCCGACACCGAACCCGAACGCGTCAAAGAAATGGCCGCTCACTGGCAAGCCCTCGCCGATCGCTTCCGCGACACCGCCCTCCAAGGCATGCCCGCTCCCCAATCAAAACCCAAAGACAAAGGCAAATCCCGCCCCAAAAAAACAGCCGAATAGCCCTCGCGACTACCGCCTCCGCCCCACCATCAAACAAGTCGCCTCAGGCTGATACAAATACCCAATCCCAAACGGCAGCGCCCTCGCTCCGTGCCGCCGCTCCGCATAAGCCTGCGCCAAATCCGGTTGCTGCGCCCCATCCCCAAACAAGGGCAGCGTCCGCTGGTAGTTGCCATACAACCTCAAATCCCAACTGTTCAGATCAATGTTCCGATACGGCACCCCCGACGGATCCTGCACCAAAGCCGACCGCTCATTCATCAGGTAGTTCCGAATGGTCGAAAAGTAGCTCTCATGCATCAAATAAGACGCACTCTTGGTAAACGCCACCCCAGGCGCTACCTGCCGCACAAACGCCAGAAACGGACTCCCTGGAGTCAGACTGTCATCCGCCAGATTCTGCTTCACATAAAACACCCGCACCAGCCCACCCCGTGGTGATCGGCAACGAATCATCAACCCCGGCGCCCCGCCCGCCTCCACCGGCGTGATCACCGGATTACCATCCCCCGAAATCCGAATCGCATCCACGCTCTCCACCTCATGTCCCGACCGAGCCATGAACACCATCATGATCGGCAGCACCCCCCGAAACCGCGACGACACCAAATCATTCCTCATGTCCTTCGTGATGAAGAAACTAAACTGAATCACACTGCTGATCGCCGTCCGCAAAGTCGCCAACCCCGCGCTCACCTCATTCGGTGAAAGCTGATTCATCATCGGCAACCCCTCCGCCGGTTCCAATCCGCACATCACCATCGTTTCCGCCTTCGGAAAGAACGCCTGCGCAAACAAAAAGTCAGGCCCGCTAAACGGATAAAACAACGTCTGCGCCCGCGCCAAATCCGGTATCTCCTGCGCCGCCCATTGCCGAATCGGCCTTTCGTGCCTTCCCTCATAGTCCGCCCACATCTTGTCCATCTCCCGCTGATGGCGCCTCCACGCTTCCGTCCGCCGAACATCCGCAAATCCATCCGCCGCCCGCGCCGGCCCCATCCCCGCCAGCATTCGCGCGGCATCATTCAAAGACACATTCGCCCCGGGCAAATTCCAACTCGCCTGATCCGTAAACAACGTCGCCCCCTCTTCCGCCGCCTCCGCTCGCCTCACCGTCGCATCCCCCCAACCCGCATCCGCCGGATAAAAATCCTGCGCCCCACCCGAAGTCGCACTCTCCATGTAAGCCGTCGTCCCAGACCCCGGGGATGTCCGGCACGCCGACAACATCCCAACCGCCAGCGCCAAACAAAAAGATCCAATCACACGCATGGGCGCGGTCATAACACAGCGCGCCTCAAAACGCATCCGCAAAAAAACAATCCGACCAACTAGTTTGTCCAGGTGCGTCGCCGAATCGCATTGCGCACCCCATCGCTAACTCAAAGCTTGCTCATCGCGTCATCCAATGACGCAATCAAACTCGCAATCGTCGCATCCGTCTCATCACCCATGTTCGAAATGCGAAACGTCTTGCCCTTCAGCTTCCCGTATCCGCCATCAATGATCAGCCGATGCTCAGCCTTCAAGATCGAGTTCAACTTCGCCACATCGATCTCCCGATTATTCGCCACGCATGTCAGCGACTTCGACCGGTAACCCTCAGGCGCAA
>JARXAL010000235.1 GCA_029865835.1 Verrucomicrobiaceae bacterium | reverse complement strand
TCCCAGTGCGTTGCCCTGGGCTGGCGTGTTGGGCCCCTTTGGGGCGGGGGGGGATGGATGTTCATCAGCGAAAGGGGAAGTGGGGAGCGGTTGGGGAGTGGTGGGATTTGGTGCGTTGAGGGTGTTTGCGGCGTTGCTGCGGAATCGGCATTCCGCGCGCCTGTGGGGGGATTAACGTTGAACGCTGAACGTTGAACTTTGAACGTCGAACCCATTCTTCGTCAGAGGCTACGAAGGGCTCGCTTCGCTCGGGGTTTGCTATCGCAAAGAGGGTTCGCTGTGCGAAATGGTTTTGGTTGAAGAGTGGGGTTTGTTTGGCGTTGGTAGGGGATGAGTGCTTCTTTTGATCGTCGTGGGTTTCTTCGGGCCGCTGGGGCTGCGTCTTTGGTGTGGGGGGCGGTGCCGATTTTGGGGCAGAAGTCGGATAAGAAGTATCGGGTGGCGTTGATTGGGTCGGGGTGGTGGGGGATGAATCTGCTGCGGGAGGCGTTGGGGTCGGGGAGGGCGCGGTGTGTGGCGCTGTGTGATGTGGATCAGGACAAGCTGGATTTTGGCAAGGATGATGTGGAGGGGGAGAGCGGGGATAAGCCGGAGGTGTTCCAGGATTACCGGGAGATGCTGGAGAAGGTGAAGCCGGAGATTTGCATCATTGCGTCGCCAGATCACTGGCATGCGCTGCAGACGATCGCTTGTGTGAAGGCGGGGGCGCATGTGCTGGTGGAGAAGCCGACGGGGCATACGATCAATGAGAGTCGGGTGATGGTGCGTGAGGCGATGGCGTCGGGTGTGGTGGTGCAGGTGGGGTTGCACCGGCGGATTGGGCCGCATCATGTGGAGGCGATGGATTTCCTCAAATCCGGGGCGGTGGGGAAGGTGGGTGAGGTGCGGTGTTTTGCGCACGGTAAGGGGGGGAAGGAGGAGCCGAAGCCGAATGCGGCGGTGCCGAAGGGGATGGACTGGGAGATGTGGTGCGGGCCGGCGCCGATGCGGCCGTTCAATGCGAAGCTGCATCCGGGGGGCTGGCGGAACTTCCTCGACTATGCGAATGGGACGATGGGGGACTGGGGGGTGCACTGGCTGGACCAGGTGCTGTGGTGGAGCGGGCAGAAGGGGCCGAAGTCGGTGTTTTGCACGGGTGGGCGGTCGATTTTTGGGGAGCCGGTGCTGAATGAGAAGGAGCAAACGACGGATGCGCCGGATCATCAGCTGGCGGTGTTTGAGTTTGAGGGGTTCACGGCGTCCTGGGAGCACCGGAAGTTTGCGGACAATGGGTCCGAGAAGCACAAGATCGGGGCTTACTTTTACGGGGAGAAGGGGATCCTGCACATTGGGTGGCGGGATGGGTGGTCGTTTTATCCGGCGGGGAAGAACGGGGAGGTGGGGGCGCATGGGGATCACCAGCTGCAGGAGCCGGATGGGCACAACATTGCGCTGCTGTGGGGGAATCTGATCGATGCGATCGAGGGGCGGGCGGAGCCGGTGGCGGGGATCGAGGCGGGGCATCGGGCGTCGTGTCTGCCGATGCTGGGGATGCTGTCGGATAAGCTGGGGCGGAGTGTGGCGTGGGATGCGGAGAAGGAGACGGTGGTGGGGGATGAGGAGGCGGTGGGGTTGATGAGCCGGGGGTATCGGGGGGGGTGGGAGTATCCGGTGTGAGGGAGGGAGTAATCAGTAATCAGTAATCAGTAATCAGTAATCAGTAATCAGTATTCAGTATTCAGTGTGAAGGTGGGAATGAGACTGGCAGAAAGATGGGGAGCGGGGAGACTGAACGTTGAGAGGGGAGAGTGGTGAGTCGGGGAAGCGAATGAGATTGGTAGAAAGATTGGGGGTAGAAAAATGGGGGGCGGCGGGGCTTTTTGGGACAGGATTGCTGCGCTTCGCTTCCCTTCGGGCAGCCTTTGGCTGGCTGTGTTCCTTCGGTCGGCTGACAGGATTTTGGGATTAACGGGATTGCTTTTTGGGCCGTTGGTCGCTGAAGCTGTGAAGGGGAGGTGCGGAGAGGGGGAGACTTGAGGGGTGGGCTTTGGTGGCTGGGAAGACTTGGTTGATGTCCCCGCGAAGGAACACTATAGTTGCCCTATGTCTGACCACGATATTCAAGTCCTCGAAAGTCAGTTTCCGGCGATTTCCGGGGAGGCTTTTGCCGCTGCGCGTGAGCAGGTGCTGGCGTCCGGGCAGAGTGTGTTGCAGGCGGAAGGCGGGTTTGTGGTGCGGGTGTTTCCCGATGGGCGCAAAGAGGTGGTGAAGGAGATCGAGCCTCCGACCCGCTTGAAATCGGGTTCGATCTATACGATCCGATGATGCCTGAGACGCCCAGGTTACGCCTGTTTGCGGGGCCGAATGGGTCAGGGAAGAGCGTACTCAAATCCTACCTGCCGGAGCCATTGCTTGGCGTGTATCTGAACGCGGACGAGATCGAAAAGGGAGTTCGGGAAGTTGGCTATGTGGAGATGTGCAGGTTTGGGATCGACCCGGTGGGGGCTGAGGTGCTACCGGTTTTTACCCGATCAGAGTTTCTTGCGGCCCATGGCCTCGCTGATGCTGCCAGGGGACTGAGCTTTTCCGATGGGCGGCTTTGCTTTCCTGCGGGCGTTATCAACAGCTATTTCGCCTCCGTGATTGCCGACTTCGTGAGGCTGAAACTGCTGGCCGAGCAACGGACTTTTACCTTTGAGACGGTCATGTCTCATCCCAGTAAGGTGGACCTGCTTGAGAAGGCGCAAGCGGCAGGCTATCGGACGTATCTTTACTATGTCGCCACCGATGACCCGGCCATCAATATCTCGCGGGTGGAGAACCGGGTGAAGCTGAACGGACATGACGTGCCGCCCGAACTCGTGGAGAGGCGTTACTACCGACCTCTCGATCTCGTCATATCCGCCATTCGGCACACCAACCGTGCCTACGTCTTTGATAATTCGACAGACAATGCCGACCGCACACACACCTGGCTGGCAGAGATTACTGAGGGGCGAACTTTGGAACTGAAGACGGACCAAATCCCTGCTTGGTTCAAGCATGCCGTTTTGGACAAGATCGTTTGATCAAGTTTGAATGAAAGGGGAGGCTGAGCGTTGAATGCTGGGCGTTGGGCGGGGTTATTTTTTCGCGGAGGTGGGGCGGAGTTTGGTGGTGCCGGGGAGGGCGCTGAGGAAGAAGTAGCGGGGGGAGGCGGCGGTGTCGCCGAGTTCGCGGGTGGCGACGGTGGGGAGGAGGCGGTCGAGCTGGTCGCGGGAGTCAGGGTAGGAGGCGAGGTGTTCGTCGAGGAAGCGGCGGAGGCGGAGGTTGGCGTTCCATTCGATGGCGAGGGTGCCGGCGTTCAGGCAGAAGAGGCCGGTCCAGGCGAGGCCGAAGAGGATGAGGGCGATGCGGGCGGGGAGCATCTTCAAGACGGTGACGGTGCCGAGGAGGAGGGCGATGAGGGTGGGGCCGTAGCGGTTCAGGCGGATGATGGTTTGGCGCCAGCGGAATTCGCCGGGGGTGTCGCGGTCTTGCAGGGCGTGGGCGGCCTCATGCAGGGCGACGGCCCAGGCGGCGAGGGTGGTTTCGTCATGGACGCGGCGGCTGAGGAAGAGGCGGCGTCGGCTGGGGTCGAAGTAGTCGGTGACGATGGCTTGGTGCGGGAGGATTTCGACGTCGGTGATGCCTTCCTGCTTGAGGAAGAGGCGGGCGATCTCGGCGCCGGTGTGGGCGTAGGGGGCGCGGGTTTGACGGGCGCGAGCCATGGCCTGCTGGTAGCGGGTGGTCGCGTGGCGGCTGGCCATCAGGGCGATGGTGACGAGCAGGATGGCGATGATGAGGAGGGGCACCGGGGAGTGTCGGGCGGGGAGGGCGGGTTGTCGATGGGAGACTTGAACGTTGAACGTTGAACGTCGAACGCTGAACGTTGAAAGTGGAGAGTGGAGAGTGGAGAGTGGAGATGACGGTGAACTTTGAATGCTGAAGGGCGGCTAAGGGGTCCAGGGGTTGGGTTGGGTGTGGGTGGGGAGGCCTGTTTTGGAGCGGAGGAGGGTGGCTCGAAGGGGTTTTAATAGGGGGAGGTTGTTTTCGTTGATGAAGGAGGAGTTTTGTTCGGTGGTCCAGAAGCTGACGGTGCCGGAACGGAAGAGGAAGTGGCCATCGTAACCGGAGGCGGCGGGGGTGGTGTCGCCGAGCCAGAAGAGGAGTCGGTCGGAGTTGGCGGGGGCGAGGGATCCGGTGAGGCCGGCGGCGGCGGTGTAGGCGCGCTGGGTGGGGGACTGGGTCATGGGCCAGCCGCCGGCGATGAGGTTCGGGCCGACGAGGAGGGGGGTGACGAAGGGGGTGGAGCGGACTTTTCCGGTGATGGTGAGGGTGGGGGTGCTGCTGCGGGGGTTGACGTAGAGGCCTTCCGATGGGGGGATGATGCGGGTGCCGACGTTTCGGAGGAGGTTGTCGCCGGCTTGTACCCAGTAGGGGTTGCCGCCGGCGCGGAAGAGCCAGTAGGTGCGGAAGTTGCCGGACTCGAAGAAGAGGACGCGGGCGGCGGTGGCGGGGTCGTTGGTGGCGTTGAAGTGGGGTTTGTGGAAGAAGCTGTCGAGGGTGTGATGACGGCGGACGGCGATGCGGTCTGCGGCGAGGGTGGCGGGCAGGGTGGGGAGGGTGTTCAGGGGGCTGGCGGTGTCGATGGCGATGGCGTTCGGGAGGGAGGCGGTTTCGTTGACTTCAAAGCGGTGGCCAGCGTGGTCGCCGACGAGGACTTCGATGTAGTAGGGGACGCCGGTGGTGAGGGTGGTGGTGAAGTCGCCGGTGGCGATGCTGCTGGCGATGCTGAGGGTTTGTCCGATGACGGCGTCGACCTGGCCGGCGAAGGTGTTGCAATAAAGGAAGGGGATGCAGAGGGTCTCGATGGCGGTGCCGTAGGTGCGGCGGTAGTAGCCGGCGGTCTCGGTGTAGGAGGTGGTTTCGGCGGTGCCGTTGAAGTCGGCGTCGAGTTCGAGGCGTATGCGGAAGAAGTGGGAGGGGGAGGTGGGGGCGAGGGGGGCGATGTTGGCG
>JARXAL010000077.1 GCA_029865835.1 Verrucomicrobiaceae bacterium | reverse complement strand
CGGATCGGCTCCTCCGGACTGGCCTCCTCTCGGTCCGTCACCAACGGCAGATAAAGCGGCGACATGTTCGCGTCATGCCCCCGCACCCGTAAGGCTTTGATCAGCGCATTGTCTCTGAGGCAACTGCCGCAGTGAAAATTTCCGGTTCCCGGCGTGAGATGAAGAAGACGCATGGCAAATCGATCCTATCCCGCTTGCGGGCCAAGGGTCAACGATACGACGGATAGACTGGCGTTGGTCGACTCAAGCGACTCTCAAACATACGCAGCGCCTGGTAGAAGGAATCCGCCAGGATCCGATTGCGGTTGAGCAGCGGAGGGCCCGAAGCACGCCCTTCCCCAAGACCCACCACTCGACCATGATCCGCTAATCGAATGAAGGTCAACACATTGATCGGCCCCTCATCAATCGTGAATTCCAACAAGTGGTCAGCGTCCCCCCGATAGATCGTGTCATACCCAGCACGCCGCAGCACATTCTCAATCTCAGGCAAATACGCCTGTTCACGCGGATTCAGATTGACCGGCATCAGCACTCGCGGTGGTGGCGGCGGAATGTATCCAGGACCTCCAATAGGAGGCGTCACGACACAACTCGAAAGCATCCCGATCAAAAGGCAACAAAAAACAGGCGCGGCGATATTCATAGACAAGGTGCATTTAGTCCAGCCCACGAAAAACTCAAGGCTCACCCTGCAATCAAAGTTCTTCCCCTCTACCCCGCCCCTTCTACCTCACCCACCCGTCGCTTGAGGGTGACCCGGTGCACACCCTTGCGCAATGTGGTCACATCAAAATTCACCATCATCCCTTCCCGATACCCACCGAGCCGCAGCAAAGTCTCCAAACCAGCCAAGTCCACCGACTTAATCTCCTCTCGCGCTACGACTTGCACAAGCAAGACACCTTCGACCAGTAAATCCAGTCTCGCAGCGTTCTCTACCTGCTTCCCTCGATACTGAAACCGCAATTTTTCCCCTCGGACAAAAGGCACCTCCATTTCCCGAAGTTCGATGCAAAGACACTCCTCGTACGCTTCGCGGGTCAACCCAGGTCCCAAATGCTTATGCACCTCAAGAGCGGCTGCTAGCACACGATGCGGGAGATCTGGGTCCATGACGAGGTCATTCATGATGAGCAAATAGACTGGTGAACGCTAGCCTCTGAATCCAAACAGGCAACACACAGCCGCCATCCCAGAAAAATCGGCCCAAATCCTGCTCATAAGGAAGCCCATGACTCCACCCCATACCCCACTTCACTCGCCGATACACCCAATCTAAACCCCATCACCGAGCAAGGAATCCAGTCGCATTTCGCTGGAAATGCACTATCCTTCCTCAGGTCGATTAAGCCCAGTTCGCCACCCTCAGTACTGACTTGGTATTAATTTGCAGAGTTTACTCCAATAGCAATAATTTAAGTTGCGTTTATAGTTAACTGAGACTAAATTTGTTCTTATGAGACTGTTCCAATCTCCCCTCCTTCTCGATCAGCCCAGTCGGTGGATGACAACTCCCTTCATTCGCTTGGTCGTGCTCCCCTTGTTAGCCATCAACGCTCTCTTCAGCGTCTCTTGCAAAATCGCGTCCAAAGACTCTGACGTCATTGTGAGTGTGAGAGACCAGAAGCTCGGAATCTACGATCCCGACGGCAAACTCGTTAAATCCTACAAAATTTCGACTTCGAAGTTCGGCTTGGGAGACCGACCCGGCAGCAACTGCACCCCTCTGGGCAAACATGAGATCATTGCCAAAATCGGCCATGGACTTCCAAAAGGTGCCGTCCTGAAAAGCCGCAACTGGAATGGAGAAGTCCTTCCACCGAACGCTCCCGGTCGTGACCCCATCGTCTCACGCATTCTCTGGCTGAAGGGACTCGAAGGTCAAAACAAGAACGCATACAAACGCTTCATCTACATTCACGGCACTCCCGAAGAGCAAAAACTCGGCAAGCCCGCCAGCTACGGCTGCATTCGCATGGGAATGACAGACGTCATCAAACTCTTCGAAGACCTTGGCATCGGTTCAACTGTCGAGATTACCCAAAAGCACCTTCCTCGCGGCTAGACCGGTTCTCGAAAAGATTGTCATTTTGATCCGCCGAGCGCAGCGGGCTCAGTGCCAAGGAAGTCGCGCAGCCCGCTATTAAATCAATAACGGGCAAGCGGCTGACGCCGCCAATGAGGCCGCTCCGCCGCCGGGCAAGGTGACAAGACTTTCGAGAGTCGGTCTAAGTGCTGAATCTCCCTGGCCGATCCAGCCATTCCTGAAAAGGAGGCGAACAGTTCTTCCTCAAAGTAGAGGAATAAACAACCTCGCCACCCCATTGCGCAGCCGTTCGCCAAACGTCATTCCCTCCAGCATCGCAAGCGTCACCTCGACGCTCTGATCCCGCTTCACTTCAACCTCCTGAGTCAGCCTCGCCCCAAGCTCGACATCGTAACACGCAATGTTGAACTCAAAGTTCAGCCGCAAACTTCTGGGATCCCAATTGGTGCTCCCCACAAAACTCCACACCTCATCCACCACAAAGATCTTCGAATGATCAAACGGAGCTGGTGATTCAAAAATCCGGCACCCTCGCTCCATCAACTCCGGATACAACGTCCGTGCCGCCCAGGAGACCAGCGCGATGTTGTTCTTCGCCGGTGTGATGATCGTCACTTCAACGCCTCTTAAAGCACAGAGATTCAATGCGCCCATCAACGTTGGTGAGGGCAGAAAATAAGGAGTCAAGATTCGCACCGAACGCCTCGCCGCATTCAGGGTCGCAAACAACGCTGTCGGCATCACCTCCACATCCGCGTCCGGACCGTCCGGCAGCCCCAGCGCACTGGTTCCCCCTACCGCCTCCAGTCGCGGGTAAAACACTTCCCCTTCCAACACTTCCCCGCAGCAAAATTCCCAGTCCTCCGCAAAGACATGCTGCAATTGCTCCACCACCGGACCGCGAACCTCAAAATGCAAATCCTGCACCGGATGCCCCGGCTTCCGCGACAGCATGTTACCCTCTCGAATATTCATTCCTCCGGTGAACCCAACCCGGCCGTCAACCACCATCACTTTCCGGTGGTTCCTCAAGTTCAGCGTCACCAACCTCTTGATGAATCGGTTCGGCATGAATCGCCTCACCGGCACCCCCAACCGCCTCAACTCCCGCGTCACCGGCGGCCATCCATACCGCGTTCCCGCATCATCGACCATGACCCGCACTGCCACCCCACGCTTCACGGCCCTATCCAAGGCCATCACAAACTCCCCACCAATCCCGGTCGCCTCAAAAATGTAACTCGCCAACGTCACAGACACCTTCGCACCCTCAATCGCTCCAATCATCGCCGGCAACGCCTCATCCCCATTGTGCAACACCCGCACCGCATTCCCCGATGTGAAATGGAACCGCGAGATCCGATCCAAAGTCTGCGCTAGGTGGCAGTCACCTTCCCTCATCAACGGATCCAAATCCGTCGGAAGCGGACAAAGCAGTCCCGGTTCCGTCGTCGCCACCCCAGGCAACGCCTGCCTCAACTTCCGCCCTTGCCTCCGAATCAAATTGATCCCGAACAACAAGTAAAACACCGACCCCAGAAGCGGCACAAACGTCACAATAACCAGCCAGTAAGCAGCGGATCGTGCATCGCGCTTTTTCAACAACACATGCACTCCGGTAGACACCGCCGCCGTCAAAGAAATCAGAGCCAGCACCACCGCCCAGACCCCAGGATTTTCAATTGCGCCCTCTAAATCGTCAAACACCTCGCAAACTAACATCTTCCATCCTCATCGCCACAGAAACGATCAAACAGGGCAACCCTACGCCGTCCCAAACATGCGATCCAAACTCGGCAAATCCTTCAACCATTCAATCTTGACGTCTCGACCACCAATGGCCGCCTCATACCCGCTCGCAGCACGTCCTCCCACAACCAAGACAATCTCATCAGGTAGCAACTTCCTCAACTCACGAATCTGCGCGAGCACAGTCGGACAGTTCTCAGGATACACCACACTCAACCCAACAGCCCTCGCCTTGCGCGCCCGCGCGCACGCCGCAATTTCCTCCGCCGGCAAATTCGGCCCCAAATAAGTCACTCGCCACCCCAAATCTCGAGCCGATGCCGCCACCAGCAAGGCTCCCAGCTCATGAATTTCCCCGCTTGGCGTCGCCACGACCAACTCGGGCGCATTTGTCGCCGTTTGGCTCCCCGGCACCGGTGACATCAGCACCTCTCGAATCACCGCCGTCCCCAGATGCTCCTGACCCGACCGCAAATGCCCATCCTGCCAGGCCACTCCAATCTGACCAATCAACGGTGTAATCACCTGACGCAGCATCCCCCTCTGCCCAAACTGCAATCTAGCCCTTTGCAGCAGTCTCCGCAGACGATCGCCCTCAAACGCTCTCGCCGCCGCCAAACACGCTCCCACATAGTCCTCAGTCGTCGTCAGTTCTGGACTCGCATCAACCGCAAAACTCCGATCCCCTTTCGGCCGCTCCTCATGCAACAACCGCTCCAACGCCTCCATTTCCAACTCCGCCACACAGCCAATCCGATGCCCCTTCGTCGTCAATTCCCCAAGCAGCTTCAATCGGCGCACATCCTCCTCCGAATACATCCTCCGATTTGTCCCCGTCCGCGTCGGCGCCAGCGCTTGATAACGACGCTCCCAAATCCGGATCACATGCGCTGTCACGCCGCTCCTCTGACTGGCAATTTGAATAGGGACCATCAACATGAAAAAAAAGCACGACCTATAAATACGTAAACTAGCATAGGATGGTTGCCCCAACATCCTCCTTCCTTTCTAGCTATCCTGTTGACGCAGCCTGCACCCCCCTTTATCTCCCGCCCATGCTGAACTACATCTGGGCCGCTATCGTCCTCGGCGGAATCCTCATCGCCGGTCTCCTCGGCAACCTCTCCGGTGAAAACGGCGTCATCCCCGCCGCACTCGATATGGCCAAAACCGCCGTCATGGGCATCGCCCTACCCCTCTCTGGCATGATGATGTTCTGGCTCGGCACCATGCGCCTCATGGAAAAGGCCGGGCTCCTCGCCGCCGTCTCCCATCTCCTCCACCCCCTCATGCGCCGCCTCTTCCCCGAGGTCCCAGCCGGCCACCCCGCCCTCAGCGCCATGATCATGAACTTCGCCGCCAACATGCTCGGCCTCGGCAACAGCGCCACCCCGCTCGGCCTCAAAGCCATGGACCACCTGCAGCAGCTGAATCCGCACAAGCAAACCGCCAGCAATGCCATGGTCACTTTCCTCGCCCTCAATACCGCCGCTTTCACCTTGGTCCCCATGACCGCCATCAACTACCTCGCCGCCGCCGGCATCAAGAACGCCTACGAAGTTATCTTCCCCACCATCCTCGCCACAGCCTGCACCACCGTCACCGCCATCGTCATGGCCAAGTCCCTCCAGCGCCTCTCCCGCTTCCGCGTCGAACCCGACACCGTCGATCCCTCCGAATCGTCCTCGTCCTCGTCCTCGTCTCCCGACTCCTCCTCCCGCTTCTCCCCGCGCGGCAAACTCTTCCTCACCCTGCTCCTCACCGCCTTCGCCGGTGTCGCCGTGCTCGAACTCGCCGCCCCCACCCTCCGCCAATCCGTCCTCGAAAAAACCGGCATCGCCAATGTCGTCAAAGCCGCCGAACAACGCAGCGCCGACGCCAAAGCCCAAGCCGCCGCCGCGAAACCCGTCGCCACCGAGACCACCGCCACAGCAACCCCCACCGGCTTCCGCGCCAGCCTCAACTCAGCCTCCGCTCTCGCCATCCCCTTCCTCCTCGTCCTCACCCTCGGCGTCGCCCTCGCCCGCCGCGTCAAAGTCTACGAGGAGTTCGTCGACGGTGCCAAAGAAGGCTTCGCTGTCGCCACCCGCATCATGCCCTTCCTCGTCGCCATGTTCGCCGCCCTCGCCATCTTCCGCTACTCCGGCGCCCTTCTCCTTCTGGAATACATGCTCGCCCCCCTCCTCGGAGCCGTCGGTTTCCCCGTCGACCTCCTCCCCATGGCCCTCATGCGCCCACTCAGCGGCTCCGGCTCCCTAGGTGTCCTCACCGAAATCCTCGCCCGCCCGGATGCCTCCGAATTCCTCAAAATGACCGCCGCCATCATGTTCGGCTCCACCGAGACCACCTTCTATGTGGTCGCCGTCTACTTCGGATCCGTTGGCGTCAAAAAAATCCGCCATGCCCTCATTGCAGGCCTCACCGCCGACTTCGTAGGCCTCACCATGTCTGTCGTCATTGGCCGCCTCATGTTCCCTTCCTGATTCTGCCCTGCACCGACAAACTTCAGAACCCCATGCACCCCGCAGACCTCCTCCCCCTGGCTGACCTCCGCACCGTCGCCAACGCGATGCTCCAGCCCTACCGCGTGCATGTCCAACTCGATTCCCTCACCGAACGCACCACCTCCACCGGCAGCCCCTACCTCGAAGCCCGCCTCGTCGACGCCACCGACTCTCTCCTCTGGCGCCTCTTCGACAACAACCCCTGCTTCCACCAACTCAAAGACCTCCCCCGCTCCGCCTTCATCGAACTCGACGCCGAATGGATCGACACCGGCAAATACGGCATCGAACCCCGCTCCCCCAAAGTCCGCCTCCTCTCCGAAGATGAAAAACAATCCCTCCTCCTCGGCGACCCCGAAACAGCCGCCCGCCAGCAAACCGACTGGCACACCATCCTGGAAAAACTCGCCTCCCTCTCCGACCCGCGTCTCCATCACCTCTGCCAACTCTTCCTCGACCGCTTCGCCGACCGCTACAAACGCACCGCCGCCGCCCGTGAAAACCACCACGCCCGCCGCGGCGGCCTCGTCGAACACGTCGCCCAAATGATGCGCGCCTCGGACGCCCTCTGCGCCGTCTATCCTGACCTCAATCGCGACCTCCTCATCGCCGGCATCCTTTTCCACGACTGCGGCAAAATGTGGGAAAACAGCTACCCCGAGACCGGCTTCTCCCAGCCCTACAATCTCCACGGCGAAATGCTCGGCCACATCCCCCTCGGCCTCGAACTCGTCAACAAACTCTGGCGCGACCTCATGGACCTCCCAGAAGCCGCCGACTGGATCCTCTTAGATCCCAACAGCGAGCACGTCCGCCT
>JARXAL010000258.1 GCA_029865835.1 Verrucomicrobiaceae bacterium | reverse complement strand
TCTCGACAGCGTGCGCGACGTGGAGAAGCGCATCGAGAACGCTGGCAAGCGCGGCGAACTGCAAGGCTGGCGACCCACGCTCGACAAGCCGAACATGCAGCGCCCTGCCGACGGCATCCCGCAGGACATCGGCGAACACATGCGCATCATGTGTGACCTGCTTGTGCTCGGCTTCCAGACCGACACCACGCGCATCACCACGCTGAAGCTCAATAACGACCACAGCGCCCTACGCTTCCCGAACCTGCCGAGCATCCAGCAACCCGGGCACGGCATCGACTACATGATTCACCACCTCCTCAGCCACAGCGACGGCGAGGATTATCTGAAGGTTAACCAGCTCTTCATGGAGCAGCTCGCCTACCTCGCCCGGAAGCTCGAGAGCATTCATGAAGGCGAACGCACGCTGTTGGACAACACCATGCTCATGCACTGCTCCAGCATGATGGCGGGAGCGAAGCACGACAACGACCAACTCCCTGTGATCGTCCTCGGTGGTGCCGGGGGCCGGCTCAAGACTGGTCGCACGCTCGACTACCAAGAAAAGCCCGACCGCCAACTCTGCCGCCTCTTTATGTCGATGATGGACAAGATGGACGTGCGCCCGAAGACCTTCGGTGACGCGAAACTCATGCTGGAGGAGGTGTGATGAAGACTCTCATTTGCCTCCTCCTCAGTGCTGTTGTTTCCGCCGCAGCGGAAGACCATGCCTTCTTCGAGTCGAAAGTCCGGCCGATCCTCGTCGAGCATTGCTACGATTGTCATTCCGGGGTGAACTCCAAGGGCGGACTCCTCCTCGACACCCGTCAGGGCTGGGAGAAGGGCGGCGATTCGGGGGCGGCTATCGTTCCCGGCCAGCCGGACGAATCGCTCTTCATCAGGGCCATCCGCTACCACGACGAAGACCTCGCCATGCCGCCGAAGAAAAAAGGCGGCAAACTTCCCGAGGCGGACATCGCGAGTTTGGTCGAATGGGTGAAGATGGGGGCACCCGATCCTCGTGTCGCCGAGAAGAAAATCGCAGGCATGAATGCCGATGAAGCGATGGGGTGGTGGGCCTTTCAGCCTCTCGCAAAAGCCGACGCGACGAAGTCCATCGACGACTTCCTCGACGTCAAACTGGCCGAGGCCAAGCTCGCTCCCGCCCCACCCGCCGATCCGCACACGCTCGTCCGCCGTCTTAGCTACGGTCTCAACGGCCTGCCGCCGACTGCGGAAGAAGTGGAGGCGTTTGCCAAAGATCCCTCCCCCGGCACCCATGCGGCACTCATCGAGAAGCTGCTCTCCTCGCCGCAATACGGCGTGCAATGGGGACGCCGCTGGCTGGATGTGGTGCGCTACGCCGACACCGCCGGCGAAAACACCGATCGCCCCCTGATGCATGCCTGGCGCTATCGCAACTGGGTCTTCGACGCCTTCAATCGCGACTTGCGCTACGACGACTTCGCCCG
This sequence comes from Verrucomicrobiaceae bacterium, assembly GCA_029865835.1. GTDB lineage: Bacteria > Verrucomicrobiota > Verrucomicrobiia > Verrucomicrobiales > Verrucomicrobiaceae > JAGRPD01. Next base: position 6,969 of record JARXAL010000258.1, on the reverse strand, counting down.
GCAGCAGCTCGCGGGCGACATTCTTTTCGACAAGGCTGACGCGAAACAACGGAGCGAGGGCATCATCGCCACCGGCTACCTGGCCATCGCACGCCGCTTTGGCCATGACATCGACAAGGATATCCATCTCACGCATGAGGATGTGATCGACACGCTGGGGAGAAACTTCCTCGGCCTGACCACCGGCTGCGCGCGGTGTCATGATCATAAGTATGATCCTATCACTGCCGAGGACTACTATGCGCTCTATGGCATCTTCAGCAGCACGCGTTTCGCGTTTCCCGGATGCGAGCCGAAGGGCCAGCCACGTGACATGGTGCCGCTCATTCCGCAGGCGGAGGCCGACGCCCTGATGAAGCCCTGGCTGGAAAAAAACGCGAAGTTCGAGGCGGCGAAGAAGAAGCAGCTCACCGCTGCCAAGTCCGCCGGCGAGGCCATCGCAAAGCTGGGCGGCACGAGCAGCAAGGTGCTGGCCGAATCCAAAATCGCCGAAGGAGCCAGCGTGCCCTTCGAGCAGCGCCTCCGCGTGCGCAAAGGCGAGGTGGTGCAGCTGGCGGTGTCGCCCAATGAGAGTCACGGCGCGGACACCACGCTAATCGAGTGGCGCATCACGGAGACGGAAGGCGCGAAACGCTCGTGGAGCGTGGCGGAGCTGGTGCCGGACCTGATGAAGGGCAATCCGCATCCCTCGCACGACGGCGCGGCCTGGTGTTTCCTCGAAACAACGAGCGCACCTGCGTTCCTCACCGACAAGGCCGATTCCATTGATGGCAACAGCGCTCTCCAGAAGTGGAGGATCGGCGACCTGCCATCGGTTCTGGTGAACTCCGCCGATCAGCAGGTGATGGCGTGGACCACGCTCGCGGCGGAATCGTTCTTTGTGCATCCCGGCCCGAAACGCCCCGTGGCGGTCGCGTGGATCAGCCCGATGGATGGCGAAATCACCCTGAGCGGACGTGTGGCCGATGCGCATCCGCATCGCAGCGATGGCGTGGCTTTTGAACTCAAACACATCGCCGCGCCCGATTATGGCTCCGCCCTTTCGCAGCTCGGCACGAGCCTGAAGCCCACCGCCGAGCCCGAGCCGATGCCGCTGATCCCTGTCGCGTATGCCGTTGCGGAGGCGAAGCCAAAGAATGACCGCCTCCATCTGCGCGGCGATCCTGAGAAGCTCGGCGACGAAGTGCCGCGCCGCTGGCTCTCCATCCTCGGTGGCGAGACCGTTCCCGCAGATGCCGGAAGCGGCCGCAAGGAACTCGGCGACTGGATCGTGCAATCACCGCTCGCGGCCCGTGTCATGGTGAACCGCATCTGGGAATGGCATTTCGGAAAAGGCCTTGTGCCTTCTTCGAATGATTTCGGCTCTCGTGGTGAAAAACCCACGCATCCCGAGCTGCTCGACTGGCTCGCGGCGAAGTTCGTCGAGAGCGGCTTCAGCGTGAAGGCCATGCACCGGCTCATCTTGAGCAGCGCCGCCTATCAACGCGCCAGTGCCGCGCCGGCCGCCGCCGATCCCGACAACCGTCTGCTCGCGCACTTCCCGCGCCGCCGCCTCACCGCCGAGGAGATGCGCGACAGCCTGCTCACCGCCTCCGGCCAGCTCGATCTCACACCTGCCGAGGTGCATCCCTTTCCCGCCGAGGCGACCTGGAAGTTCACCCAGCACAATCCCTTCAACGCCGTCTATGACACGAACAAGCGCAGCGCCTACCTCATGGTGCAGCGACAGCGGCGGCATCCCTTCCTCTCGCTCTTCGACGGCGCCGACCCCAACGCCACCACCGCAGCCCGCCAGACGACGACCGTGCCCACGCAGGCGCTTTACTTCATCAACGATTCTTTCTTCCACGCCCAGGCGGATGCCCTCGCGAAAAAGCTCACGTCACTGCCCGACGACGACACTCGCATCACCGAAGCCTGGCGCGTCCTTTTCCAGCGCAAACCGACCGCCGCCGAGACGCAGCGAACCAATGCCTTCCTCGCCGGCTATCCCGCTGACACTGACGACCAATGGGCTGCACAAGTGCGCGTGCTCATGGCGAGCAATGAGTTCCTTCACCTTGACTGACATGAACACATCCCACACCTCACGCCGCCACTTCCTCCACTCCGCCGCAGCTGGCTCGCTACTGTTCCCGGGCATCGTGCAGCAACTCCTCGCTGACAGCGCGGACCCGCTTTCGCCGAAGCAGCCGCATTTCCCGGCGAAGGCGAAGAACGTCATCTTCCTCTTTATGACGGGCGGGGTGTCGCATGTCGATACCTTTGATCCGAAGCCGGAGCTGGTGAAAGGCCACGGTAAGGAGATCAAGGCCGATCACCCCGAGATCAAAAAGCGTCCAGGCTACGAGCGCATCTATTTGAAGAGGCCGCAGTGGGAGTTCGTGAAGCATGGGCAGTGCGGCACGGAGGTCAGCGGGCTGTTTCCACACCTCGCGACCTGCGTGGACGACATCGCGCTGATCCGCTCGATGCACACCTCGCACTCGAATCATTACAACGCCGTGCTCGGCATGCACACGGGCTCGTTCGCGCAGTCACGGCCGAGCATGGGTTCGTGGGTGACCTACGGTCTCGGCACCCTGAACCGAAACCTCCCCGGCTTCGTCGTCATCGCGCCGAAGCAGACCTATGCCGGCACACAGGTCTTCGCCAGCGACTTCCTGCCCGGCGCGTATCAGGGCACGCTCGTCGTGCCTGGCGCGGAACCCATCGCCAACGTGGCTCCCCGTGTGCCCACGAATCGCCAGCAACTCGAACTCGCCGCCTTGCGACAGGTGAACGAGGAGCACATCGCCACGCGTGCCGGCGATCCGCTTCTCACCGCACGGATACAGACCTTCGAGACCGCGTTTGGCATGCAAATGGCCGTGCCGGACGCGTTTGATCTCAAACAGGAATCCGACGCCACTCTCGCCAGCTATGGCCTTCAGCGCGGCCAGACTACCGGCTTCGGCTGGCAATGCCTCGCCGCCCGTCGTCTCGTAGAGCGCGGCGTGCGTTTTGTGGAACTCATCGACACCGGCTCCTCCGGCAACTGGGACGCGCACGGCGACATGATGACGCACGCGCCGCTCGCGAAGAACGTCGATCAACCCATCGCCGCGCTGCTGCGGGATCTGAAACAACGCGGCATGATGGACGACACGCTCGTCGTCTGGACTACCGAGTTCGGCCGCACTCCGTTCAACAACACCGCCGATGCGAAGGGCCGCGAGCACCACCCGTGGGCTTTCAGCTCCTGGCTTGCCGGCGCGGGCGTGAAGCCCGGCATCGTCCACGGGGCCACGGATGAGATCGGCCTGCGCGCCGCCGTGAATCCCGTCCACGTCCGCGACTTCCACGCCACCATCCTGCATCTCATGGGTTTCGATCACCACCACCTCACCTACCGCCACGCCGGACTGGATTTCCGCCTCACCGGTGTCGAGGAGAGTCACGTCGTAAAGGAAGTGCTCGCTTGATGCGACATCGCAGCGTGTCGAAGCAATTCCAGTCCAGCCTCACCGTGAAACCGATTTTCCCACTCATAATCGCCCTGCTGCTGGGGCCTCTAGCAGTGCTGCACGCCGCCGACGCCAAACCCGCCAAGCTGCCCAACGTCCTCTTCATTGCCGTGGACGATCTCAACACGCGAATCGGCTGCTACGGCGACCTCGTGGCCAAGACGCCCCATCTGGACCGGTTGGCCCGCCAGGGTATCCGCTTTGCGCGGGCCTATTGCCAATTCCCGCAGTGCAACCAGTCGCGAGTTTCCATGCTTCTCGGCCGTTACCCGACGACGACGCAGGTCGTGGACCTTTTCACCCTACCCGCGCTGCTCGGGCGCGATTGGGTCAGCCTGCCACAACACTTCCGCAACAACGGCTACGACGTCCAATTAGCGGGGAAGGTTTACCATTGGCCTCAGGGCGATGGTGGGGCTGGTGGCCAGCGCTTCATTAAGGACTGGTTCCAGGAGGAGCCGCCCGGCCGCGAGTATCCGCCCGACTGGAGCTGGGGCGAAAAGTGGGTCCGGAAAAGCCAGGAGGTCCACGCCGCGTTCATGGCTGATCTGAACCGCTATGAACCCGGTCGCACGCCCGGTCCCCCCAGCGGCTTCTACCCGGCTCTGTTGCGCAAAAACACGGAAAACTTCGGCCCGGTGCCCGACGGAAACTGGAGCACCGACGTCAAAAACGCCGGGTTGGCTACGGATGCCTTGGAGCGGGTCGCTCGCGCGGACAAGCCGTTTTTCCTCGCATTGGGTTTCCATAATCCGCATTGCGTCTGGCAGTGCCCGCAGCGGTTCTTCGACCTTCATCCGGCGGAGAAGATGGTGCTGCCCGATAGCTTCATGCCCAGACCGACGCTCGGCGATTCCGTGCCGCGCGATGCGGTGCCGGACCTCAGGGAGATGTTCCACTACGGAGACCCTCCGACGCCGGAGCGGGCACGGGAAGCCATGGCCGCCTACTACGCCTGCACATCGTTCGTGGATGAGCAGGTGGGCCGCGTCCTGGACTCGCTGGAGCGGCTGGGCCTGCGCGACAACACGATCATCGTCCTGTTTGGTGACAACGGATTTCAAATGGGAGAAAGTGGGATCTGGGGCAAACTCACCTTGTTCGAACCATCGATCCGGGTGCCGTTGATCGTTGTCGACCCCCGCAAGAAGGCCACGGCGGGCCAGGAATGCCTGCGCACCGTGCAGTTGCTGGACATCTATCCCACGCTGGCAGAGCTTTGCGGTCTGCCCATGCCGCCAGGGCTGGAAGGGAATAGTCTCGGATCGTTGTTGGACCGTCCTCAGGCTGCTTGGGACCATCCGGCTTTTGCCGTGCTGGCACGCAGTGAATGGCTGGCCCGCTCGATCCGCACCGAGCGATGGAGCTATACCGAGTGGGACGAGGGTCGTCAGGGCGCGGAGCTTTACGACCACGAGACGGACCCGGGAGAGTCCAAAAATCTGGTCAGTGACCCCAAGCACGCCGCGATCATTGCCGAACTGAAGAAGAGGCTCCACGCCAGCCCCGTGGCCAAGCACGTGCCCCTCGGCCAGCAACCCGCGGCTCCGAAAACGATTTCCAACCCATGAACCACACCACCCGCCTCTTCATTGCCATCCTGGCCTTCGCTTTGCCATTCAGCATGCGAAGCTCTGCCGCTGACGCGCCTATTAAACATCGCCTTCTCTTCACCGAGTATGGCAAGGGACCCAATCGTTTCGTTGAACTCGATGCCGATGGGAAGCTGGTCTGGGAGTTCAAGCCGCCGAGCACCACGGTCATCTTCCAAGTGCTGCCGAATGGGAATATCCTCTTCGGCTACGGCGGACAGCCGACAGGGGTGCGTGAGATCACCTCGCGTGGCGAGACGGTGTTCGATTATATCAGCCAGTCGCATCAGGTCTTTGGCAGCGAGCGACTCGCGAACGGCAATACGCTCGTGGCCGAGCAGGACCCTTGTCAGGCCGTGGAGGTGAATCCGAAGGGCGAGATCGTGCATGTCACGCCGCTTACGACGAACGTGAAGGGTTTTCACCTTCAAGTGCGCAACGTTCACAAGCTTGCGAATGGCAACATCCTCGCCGCGCATGAAGGCGAGGGCGCGGTGCGCGAGGTGGACCCGGACGGCAAGGTGGTGTGGGAATACACGGGCGTGACGAACACCGGCGATGCTCAGCGGCTTGCCAATGGCAACACGCTCATCTGCTGCGGCACGCAGAAACGCTTGATCGAGGTCACACCCGACAAGCGGATCGTGTGGGAGTTCAGCGACAAGGATGCGCCGGATTTGAACATCACCTGGATCTCCAGCCTTCAGCAGCTCAAGAACGGAAATCTGCTCATCGGCAACTTCATGCGCGGCAAGGAAGGCCAGGGCGCGCACGCCATCGAAGTCACGCACGACAAAGAGAAGCGCGTCGTCTGGAAATGGGACGACCACAGCCTCATCAAGTCACTCACCACCGTCCGCGTCATCGGCGAATAACCTCACACACACGACCATGCCCAAAATAGCCATCACCGACTACACCTTTCCTGACCTCAGCTTGGAGGAAGCTGTGCTTCATCCTGCTGGTATCGAGATCGTCTCCTTCAAAGAAAAGCGTTCACCTGCGGAGCTCGCCGAACTCGTGCGAGATGCCGATGCCGTGATCGCGCAGTTTGCTCCCGTGAACGCCGAAGTCGTCGCTGCGATGACCAAAGCGAAGGCCATCGTGCGCTACGGCATCGGTTACGACAATGTGGATTTCATCGCCGCCCGCGAGCGTGGCATTCCGGTGTGCAACATCCCGGACTACTGCATTGATGAAGTCGCGGATCACACTCTGGCTTTCATCCTTGCCATCACGCGGCAGGTGGTTCCAAACGCGCTCAACATTCGCGCGGGCAAGTGGGGCCTCGCCACACCGTTGACCTCGATGTCATCGCTGAAGCATCTTACCATCGGCATCGTTGGCTTTGGCCGTATCGGCCGTGAAGTCGTGAAGCGACTGCTTGCGTTCAAGGCTCGTGTGTTGGTGTTTGATCCCGTGGTGGCGGCGGATGAGATCGCCAAAGCAGGCGCTTTGGTGGCTGCATCGTTCGATGAACTGCTTGCGCAGAGTGACATCGTCTCGCCGCACTGCCCATCCACACCGAAGACGAAGCAACTCTTCAATGCCGCTGTGTTCGCGAAGATGAAACGCGGCTCCATCTTCATCAACGTAGGCCGTGGCGATCTCGCCGACAGTGCCGCCATCACGGACGCTCTGCAATCTGGTCATCTCGCCGGTGCCGCGCTCGATGTCTTCGATCCCGAGCCGATTCCTGCCGACCATCCTATCCGCACGATGCCGAATGTCATTCTCGCAGCGCACATTGCCTCCGCGAGTCCGCCAGCGGTGAAGACCCTGCGCGAAACCGCAGCACGCATCGCGCTGATGGCCGTGCGCGGTGAGCCGCTGCCGAACATCGTCACTGGCGTGACCACGGCATGAATACT
>JARXAL010000220.1 GCA_029865835.1 Verrucomicrobiaceae bacterium | reverse complement strand
GCGGAATGTGCGGTTGGCGGATGTGGATTTTTTGGATGATCGGGGGAATGCGGTGGGGGTGACGTTTGATGGGGATGTGTGGATGATTTCGGGGTTGAAGGGGGATTTGGAGAAGGTGACTTGGCGGCGGTTTGCGTCGGGGTTGCATGAGCCGATGAGTGTCGTGGTGAAGGATGGGGCACCGTTTGTTTATGATCGGAGTGGGATTTGGAAGTTGGTGGATTTGAATGGGGATGGGGAGTGCGACCGGTATGAGATGTTCTGCAACCTTTTTGCTCAGACGGCGGAGACGCGGGAGTTTCCGAACTCGATGAAGTTGGGGCCGGATGGGTCGCTCTTTATTTCAAAAGGTGGGCAGGAGGGGACGACTCGGGGGAAGCACAACGGGACGGTCATCAAGGTGGCGGCGGATGGGAAGTCGTTTGAGGTGGTGGGGCATGGGTTGCGGCAGCCGTTCATCGGGGTGAATCCGGTGACGGGGTTGGTGACGGCGAGTGATCAGCAGGGGAACTGGGTGCCGTCGACGCCGATTCAGGTGATTCGGGACAATCAGTTTTACGGGCATCTGCCGACGGTGGCGAAGGATGAGGTTTATCCGCAGACGGTGGCGGAGCCGCTGGTGTGGTTACCGCATCCGGTGAATCCGAGCGGGGCGACGCAGGTTTGGGCGATGGATGAGCGGTTTGGGCCGGTGGCGGGGGAGATGATTCATGTGGGGTATAACAGGCCGGAGTTGTTTCGGGTGGTGATGAAGGGAGGGCAAGCCAGCGGCTTGCACCACGGGGGAAGAGACGGGCAAGCCAGCGGCTTGCCCCACAGTGCGGCGGTGATGAGTTTTACGAGGGATTTGGAGTTTGGGCCTTTGAATGCGAAGATGAATCCGGCGGATGGGCAACTTTATGTGGTGGGATTTCAGGTGTGGGGGACGACGGCGAAGGCATTGAGTGGTTTGGCGCGGGTGCGTTACACGGGGGCGCCGAGGGTGTTGATGAAGGAACTGACGGCGACGGACAAGGGGGTGATTTTGCGGTTCAATGCGAAGCTGGACAAGGCGGTGGCGGAGGATCCGGCGAACTACTCGGCGGAGCGGTGGAACTATCGGCGGACAGAGAAGTATGGGTCGCCGCATTTGAAGTTGGATGGGTCATCCGGGCAGGAGTGGATGACGGCGAGCAGCGCGTATTTGAGTGAGGACGGGATGAGTGTGATGGTGGGTTTTCCGGAGATGAAGGCGGGGGTGCAGCAGATGCGGATCGGGTGGGGGATCAAAAGTGAGGAGGGATTGCCGGCACAGAACACGGCTTACTTTACGCCATCGGAGTTGGAGGCGTTTGATGCCAAGGCGATGGGATTTGGCGGGGTGAAGGTTGATTTGACGCCTCGGAAGGCGGTGGCGGTGGCGATGGGGAAGGCGAGTGCGGAAGAGGGGGAGAAACTGTATCAGATGTTTGGCTGCATGGCGTGTCACAGCACGGATGGGAATTTGCAGGGCAAGGTGGGGCCGAGTTGGAAGGGGCTTTTTGGCAGCGAGCGGGAGATCGCGAACACCAAGGGGAAGAAGGTGAAGGCGGATGTGGATTATTTGAAGGAGTCGATTCTGAATCCGGGCGCGAAGGTGGTGCGCGGGTTTGAGAAGTTCGATGCGGGGATGCCGATTTATGAGGGGATCCTGAATGCGGTGCAGGTGGAGTCTTTGATTTTGTATATCAAGACGCTGGAGTGAGGGGGAGAGTCAGCGTTGGCACTTGGGGCAGTAGAAGGTGGAGCGGTTGGTTTGGACGATGCGTTTGATCGGCGTGCCGCAGGTATGACAGGGCTGGGCTTCGCGGTCGTAGACGCGGAGGGTTTGTTTGAAGTAGCCGGGCTCACCGCTTTCGTTGAGGAAATCGCGCAGGGTGGTGCCGCCCATTTCGATGGAGGCGGCGAGGACTTCGCGGATGGCGGACGTGAGGCGTTCGAAGCGAGGGAGGCTGACTTTGCCGGCGGCGAGGGTGGGGCGGATGCCGGCCATGAAGAGGGCTTCGCAGGCGTAGATGTTGCCGACGCCGACGACGCTGTGGCTGTCCATGATGAGGGCTTTGACGGAGGATTTGCGGTGGCGGGAGAGGTCGTAGAGATGGCGGGCGGAGAAGTCGGGGCTGAGGGGTTCGGGGCCGAGGTCTTTGAGAAGGGGGTGATCGCTGGGGCTGCCTTTGATCCACTGGATGGTGCCGAAGCGGCGGGGGTCGTGGAAGCGGAGTTCCATGCCGGAGTCGAGGCGGAAAGCGACGTGGTCGTGTTTGCGCCAGGGGAGGGAGGGGGCGAGGACGCGGAGGCTGCCGGACATGCCGAGGTGGATGAGGAGGGTGCCGCGAGCGGTGGTGAAGAGGAGGTATTTGCCACGGCGAGAGCCCGACAGAATGGGGGCGCCTTCGATTTCGATGAGGTCATCGGGCACGGGCCAGCGGAGGCGGCGTTCCTGGACGATAAGTTCGCGGATGGTGTGGCCGACGAGGTGAGGGCTGACGCCGCGCAGGGTGGTTTCGACCTCGGGGAGTTCGGGCATGGGGAGGGGAGGAGGTTACGCGGCCTTTGACTGGGGCTTGGGAAGGGAGAAGGCGAGGGAGACCCAGCCGACCATGAAGGCGACACCGCCGAAGGGGGTGACGGCACCGAGCCATTTGGTGCTGGTGTAAGAGAGGAGGTAGAGGGAGCCGCTGAAAAGGAAGATGCCGATGAGGAAGGCGAAGAAGGTGGTTCGGAAGCGGGTTTTGCCTGAGGGGTCGACGGCGAGGAGGGAGAGGAGGAGGAGGGCGACGGCGTGGATTTGATGGTAGTGGGCGGCGGTTTGCCACTGGGGGAGGTAGCCATTGGTGGAGATGACGTCGTGGACGTGGCCGTGGGCACCGAGCGAGCCGAGGACGATGCTGATGAAGCCGATGGCGGCGGTGAGGCGGAGGCGATTGCGAGAAGGGGTCATGGGATGGAGGGGAGGCTATACGACAGGGGCTTGTCGGCTTCAATGGAATGTGATACGCTGGATCAGACATGGGAAAAGAATTGAAGCAGCGAATTCTTTGCATGGGCGGTTTTGTGATCGCTTGGGGGACGAGTGGCGGGGTGAGGGCGGATTGGAAGGATGACATTGGGTGGAGGCAGTTGGCGGCGGAGTTGGGGGCGGCGATGCCGACGGGGGCGGGGGTGGCGGTGGTGCAAGCGGAGGCGAACGGGGGAAGTGGGTTGAGTTACATGCCACAAGCGGGGAGCGGAACGTTTGCGGGGTTGGGGGTGTATGCGGGGAAGCAGTTTGTGGCGCAGGATGGAGCAAGTGTGGCTTCGGGGCATGCGGGCGCGGTGGCGTCTTATTTCTATGCGAATGGGAGTGGGGTGGCGCCGGGGGTGACGACGATTCATGGGTATTCGGCGGCGGCGTATTTGTTTAACCGGTTGTTGGCAGTGGGAGGGCCTGAGGTTTTTCCTGGGAGGGTGCAGAATCACAGTTGGGTGGGGACGACAGGGAGCGGGCCGACGGATTTGAGTTTGATCAGGCGCTATGATTTGATGCTGGATCGGGATGGGCGGGTGGGGGTGGTGGGATTGAATAATGGGACGGGTGGCTTGCCGGCGATGATGGGGAATGCGTATCATGGCCTGGTGGTGGGGTTGCGGAATGGGGGGCATAGTCGGGGCGGCAGCAATGTGGATGGCAGTGGCCGGATGAAGCCGGATTTGGTGGGGGAGGCGGTCTACACGAGTTATTCGACGCCGATGGTATCGGGGGTGGCGACGTTGCTGATGCAGGGAGCGATGAATGCGGCGGTGGGGGATGGGGATAGGCCGCAGGTGATCAAGGCCTTGATGTTAGCGGGGGCGTCGAAGCAAGCGCTGCCGCAATGGCGAAGGCTGACTTCGGCGAAGCCTTACGATGAGGTTTTTGGAGCGGGGGAGGTGAATGTTCGGAATGCTTGGATGACTCAGGCGGGTGGGAAATGGAGTGCGTCGGAGCAGAGTGAGGTGGGTGGGCGGGGATGGGATTTTGGAGGCACGGCAGGAGCGGGGCAGAGTCGGCGTTACTTTTTCAGGATTGAGCCGGGTCGGTTTGGGAACACGTTTGCGGCAGCGCTGACGTGGCATCGGGAGATTGATTTGGGGGCGGGGACGGCGTCGTTAGCGAACTTGAATTTGAGGTTGTATGCGGCGGAGGGTTTTGCGGTTGGGGCGGTGGTGGCGGAATCGGTGAGTGGGGTTGACAATGTGGAGCATGTTTTTTTGAGGCATCTGCCGCCGGGTCAGTATGCCTTGGAGGTGGCTGCGGATGTGGCAGGGGTGAACTATGGCTTGGCTTGGCAGGTGGTGGAAGGGTTGGGGCCGCAGTTGGCGTTGCGGATCGGGACTGCTGGGCAGGTGTTTGTCGATGTGACGGATGTTGATCCGTGGACGAGTTATCAGATTCAGTCTTCGCCTTCGCCGACGGGCGGATGGACCCTTGGGCAGACCTTTCGAACTGGCGATGGGACCGCGGCCTACGGCCACACGTGGGAAGATCAAAATGCTACAGGGGCGAGTCGGTTTTATCGCCTGAGTTGGACATTGCTGCGGTGAGACAGGCGAATCGTCCGACAGAATGTGTATTCGACGGGAATGGTGCTTGACCGTCCGGTGGGCGCTTCTATGGTCGGTATTCCGGGTCAAAAAAGCGACCGATCTGCCTGAGCGTTCGTTTTTCCTGGACTGATTATTTTTACCGCCCTTTTTTCTTCATGAACATTCACGAGTATCAAGCCAAAGAACTGTTTTCAAAATTTGGGGTTGCCAGCCCTGCAGGGATCGTTGCTGACACGGCGGAGGCGGCGGGTGCGGCGGCTCGGGAATTGGGTGGCGCGGGCTTGGTGGTGAAGGCGCAAGTTCATGCGGGTGGACGCGGGAAGGGAACCTTTAAGAATGGATTCAAAGGTGGGGTGCACGTCATCAACACGGCCGAGGAAGCGGAGACGATTGCAGGGCAGATGCTGGGGCAGACATTGGTGACGCATCAAACGGGGCCGGAAGGGAAGCTTGTTAGCAAGGTGTTGATCGCGAAGTCGGTTGATATCGACAAGGAGTTGTACTTTGCGATTTTGTTTGATCGCGCTAATAGCACGCACTCGGTCATCGCTTCGACTGAGGGTGGGATGAACATTGAAGAGGTGGCGGAGAAGACGCCTGAGAAGATCACGACGGTGACGTTGGATCCGACGTTGGGATTGCAGCCTTATCAGTGCCGGAAGCTTGCGGCAGCGCTAGGATTGCGGGGCAAGTTGATGAATCAGGCGGTGAAGTTGTTCTCCGCTCTGTGGAATTTGTATTCGAAGAGTGACTGTTCCCAGATTGAAGTGAATCCGCTGGCGGTGACCAAGGATGGCGAAGTGATGGCGCTGGATGCGAAGTTCAATTTTGATGACAACGCGCTCTACCGGCAAAAGGATGTGGTGGCGATGCGGGACACGACTGAGGAAGATCCGCGTGAGGTGGCAGCGAGTGAATTTGGTCTCAATTACATTGGGTTGGATGGCAGCATTGCGTGTCTGGTGAATGGTGCTGGGCTGGCGATGGCGACGATGGACATCATCAAGCTGCATGGGGGAGAGCCAGCGAACTTTTTGGACGTGGGCGGTGGCGCATCCAAGGAGCAGGTGAGCAATGCGTTCAAGATCATTCTGGGTGATCCCAACGTGAAGGGCATCCTGGTGAATATTTTTGGTGGCATCATGGACTGCAATGTGATTGCCGAGGGGATTGTGGCAGCGGTGCAAGAGGTGGGGCTTAGCCTGCCGTTGGTCGTTCGATTGGAAGGTAATAATGTGGATGCCGGGAAAAAGACGCTGGCCGAGAGCGGGTTGAATCTGGTTTCGGGAGACGGATTGACGGACGCGGCGTCGAAGATTGTGAAGGCGGTTGCCGCTTGAGTGAGGCCTTGATTTGATTTGCTAATGGGCACGACTCACGATTTCACCCTGCGGTTCAGCCGCCGCTACAGCATGGGGCATCGCCTCATCAGTGACGCGGCTCCGAACTGCCGCGTGCCGCATGGGCATGACGAGGTGGTGACGGTGGAGTTGGTGAGTGAGGGGAATTCGAAGCTGGATCCACGCACCAACATGCTGGTGGAGTTTGATCAGGCCAAACGGCGCTGGTTTGACTGGATCGATGATGCCGTGGACCACAGTTTTCATTTGAACGAAGAAGATCCATTGGTGGGCTTTTTCAGCGAGCATGAGCCGCACTTGATGGCGAGGTTGCTTTTGACGCCGGGTGATCCGACGACCGAGATTCGCGCCGCCTGTTTCAAGAGCAAGCTGGGCTGCTTTTTGCAGCATGACAATCCGGGCTTGCGTTGCTCGAGCCTGACGATTCAGGAAACGCCAACCAATGCGGTGATCTGCGAAGCCGTTGATCCTGCACAAATGATGCCGACTGGCGACCACTGGTGGTCGCGGGCGGACCTTTCCATTAACGATCTCCCCCAAAACTGAATTTCTCTACCCCCACATCCTCATGGCTATCCTCGTTGAAACAGACACACGCAT
>JARXAL010000165.1 GCA_029865835.1 Verrucomicrobiaceae bacterium | reverse complement strand
GAGCAGGGCGGCGTAGGTTTGGGCGACTTGGTGGGTGTCCCAACTGTCGACGGGTTTCTGCATGATGCGGCAGAGGCCGCGCTGGGCGTTGCGTTTGCCTGCGATGGCTTCTGAGTAACCGCACCAGGGGTAGTCGGCGGGGTCTTTGACGAGGCCGGCGCGGACGGGGTTGAGGTCGATGTAGGCGGCCATGGTGCGGACGACGTCGATGCGGGCGGATTCGGGTTCGTGGTTTTTGCCGAGGTTGGCTTCGATGAGGACGCTTTTGAAGCGGTCCATCCAGAGGGTGCCCTGGCGTTGGTGGCGCTTGTTGTACCAGCGGCTGAAGCGTTCTTTGACTTCCTTGACGAAGCGGGAGAGGTCGCAGAGGCGGTGTTTGAAGCTGTCGAGTTTCTTTTGGGCGGCGATTTCGTTGCCGAGGCGGCGCCATTCGGTGAGTTCGGCTTGGAGTTGGTCGATGTAGGCTTTGCTGTAGAGGGTGCGGAGGTGGGAGAGGAGGCGTTGTTCGCCGTCGGGGCCGTCGAAGCGAGCGATCCAGGAGTGGCGATGGGGGACGGAGGCGAGGAGGTGGAAGTGGTTGCCCATGACGCAGAAGGTGAGGAGGTGGATGCCGGAGAAGTCGGCGAGGCGGTGGAGGATGCGGCGGAGGGCTTCTTTTTCGGTGGGGTCGAAGAAGATATCGCCGCCGCAGGTGCGGGACATGACGTGGTAGAAGTTGGCTTGGAGGGAGGCGGGTCCGAGGATGCGTTTGCGGCCGCCGGACCAGGAACGCGCGGGAGGGAAGAGGGAGGTTTTGGCGTTGATGGGGAGGAGTGGGTCAGGGGAGGAAGGGTCGGTGGGATGGGGGGTGGGCGATGTTTTCATGGGGGGAGGATAGCGGGGGTGAGGGGAGAGGCAAGAAAAATGCCTGGCATCAATCAAAGCATTTTACGGGTGCGGATTGGGTTACTTTTAGGGTTGTGTGGATGGGTGGGTGTTTGGGGTTTGCTGGGGGGCGGTGGCTTGGGAGGGGGGCGGGAGGGGTTTCATTTCCTCCGGGGCTATGGCTGGGCCGTAGGGTGGGGCTACGGGGATTTCGAAGGGCTGAGACTGTGTTTGAGGCTGACTTTCTTGCAGAAATTGGGGTGGAAGGGCTCCTGCTGTTTTTGGGGGCTTTGAGGGGCTGGTCTTTTTGGTTGAGGGACTGCCTAGGTGCCAGCCCATGAAAATCAGGCCGAATAGGGCGCCGAGGCCTATCAGGATGACGGCGAAACGGGGCTTCATACGCTCGCCTTTAGACCTAAAACGGAAATGGCTGAGGGCGAATCTGCCGGCGTCATTGGCCCCACAAGGCTTCCCGCTTCTCGGGTGGCATCACCTTTTCGATGCAACCGCTGCGAACCGGAAAGCCTTGTGGAACCGAGCACGACGCCATCTTCATCCCTTTCCATTCCCATTTCTACGTTAGAAGATCACCACGATCCAGACTTGGCCTTTGGGGGCGGGTGTTTTGGCTGGCGTTGGGGCGGAGTCGGTCCCGGTGGATGGCGGTAGGTACCAGTTAAACCAAGTGTCACTGTAACTTAGCGACGGGGTGGGTGCCTGGGTATAAAAGACAAAAGTGGATGCTGGATCTGTGGCGATGCCGCCGGTGTCTGACTGCTCTTGTTGCGTCTCGGTGTAGTTTTGACAACGTCTGCCCAGGAGCGTTTTGGTGACCTTGGGATTCATTGAGTGGCCCATGGTCTTTACGGTTGACGCACTGGAGCCAAGAAACGGTGCCGGCCCTGAGGCGTTGGCATCCAAGGTGGCAAAACGATTGCCAGCGGCTTCCTGGAGGGACGTGAATTGTTGCCCGTAGAGATAAATGGATCCTTGTTTTGATTCGCTGGTCCAAGTGCCACCGATTAGGCTCCAAACTTGCGCGGACGATTCTGCGAGTGAGGTTGTAAGCTTCACGAACTTGCCATCCGCCCTCTGATAGATGTTGGGGGCGTGGACCCAGGCGGTTGCTCGGTAAGCCAGGCTGATCTCTGACATCGCTACTTGGTGTACGAGATCACCACGACGTTGATCCATGGTACTGTGGTAGCTTTTGATGTGACGTGGCACGGTTTCCGCGGTCCATTCCGGAATGAAGCAATCTACGGCGGTGAGGTTTGAGCTATCGTAGAGGGATGGAATCGTGTAATTCGGTCTGCCTATCCATGTCCAGGTGGATGAACCAGAGGTCCAAGAGTCAGAAGTCCTTTTCCAGCCTTTGGCGTAGTTTGGGTTCCAGTTGATGACGTGGTTTTGGTCGTCCACGTAGGTGTCCCGTTCCTGGCCTAGCTCTTTGTAACCAAGTCCCTTGGTTGGGTCTTGAGGCAAGAGATTCGTCAGGTTTGCGACTGCTTTGCCTTTTGCATTTTTGGTGGTGGTGAAGGGTTTGGTATTGGGCTGAAACCAACGACTTTGATTCACATCTTGGCGTCTGGCATAGAAGACTCTGTGGTCGCTTTTCCGAACGGCAGGGCGTTGAGGCAAGGAAGTTTTATCGATCAACTGAGAGCGCCACTGAGTGCCGTCCCAGTAAGTGGCAACAAGGGGCCATTGCTTGAAAATGCCATAAGTGGTTGATTGGTCTGGGATGCCGCGATGATCCAGGTCTGGGGCGTCGGCATGGGAAGAGTAAAGTACGTGCCAGGCGCTATCGACTGCGCCTTCCGCTCCGGGAAGGCCGATATTGGTGGCAATGGTTTCGGAGGCCCATCGATTCAGAACCGTGTCCCAACGGAATGCCAGCAGGCTGCGTTGAACTTCATCATAGGCATAGACGATGTGCCAAGACTGGTCGACACCGAGCAGGTGAGTGACGGAGGGGCTGAGCGTCACCACTTTCCATTGGGTGCCTGTTCGGAAGGCAGTGACCAAGCCGTGATCTTGGCTGATATAGTATAGCATGTGCCAGGATTGATCGACCGCGAGAGCGGTTCCGGGCTTCACCTGAGAACGAACAAGGGAGCTTTCATCGGTTAGGTTCGAGTGCTTATCAAAAAACTTGGAGGCTAAGCTGACTTGGTTGAAGTGCTTTCCAGTCCAGTAGTTGAGATGCACCCGATTCCCGAGGATCGAGTAAAGGCAGCGCCAGCCAGAATCCATGACAAGAGATGAACCGGCGTCTGCAGTGGCGATGTCCCTATTGCTTCCAGGTGGCCCGATGATCAGGGGTTGCGGCATCGAGTTCCATCCACCCGCGAATGCTGACGACGCTAGAAGCCCTAAGGCGAGGCCGACAGAAAAAGCTTTTTGATAAAAGTGAATTTGTGACACAATAAGAGGTGTGCCTAGCTGAATGGATTGATTTTGTCAAGCGTGAATTGAGTGAGATGGCTGGCTAGGGGAGGCGTTCGAGTTTGAGGGGGTAGGTTTGGAGGGCGTTCCATTGGCAGATGATGAGGTCGCCGTTTTCGAGGACGCAGACGTCGTGGCCGTGGTCGATGACGGGTTCTTTGCGCTGGAGGGGGGTCAATTTGCCGTCTTCAGTGTAGATGGGTTCGGTGCCGCCGGGGGCGGAGATGACTTTGCCTTTGGCGTCGAGGATGACGGTGAAGCCGGAGGGGTTGCCGGGGAGTTTGTTGTTGATGGGGTCTTTGGACCAGCAGACGCCGGCGTAGAGTTCCTGGCCGGAGATGACGGGGCGGCATACCATGCAACCGGGGACGGGGAGGGTTTCGAGGTGCTGGCCGTCGAGGGTGAAGCGCTGGAAGCAGTTGTCGGAGCGGGAGGTGACGAGGACGGTGGCTTGGTCGGTGCCCTGGCGGAGGTCGATGGCGATGCCGTGGGCGTTGTTGAGGCGCTGGGCGACGGGGACGTTGTCTTTGCCGCCGAATTTGCGGATGAACTTGCCTTTGGCGTCATACTGCAGGACGAACTGGGAGCCGTAGCCGTCGGCGATGTAGATGTCGCCATTGGGGGCGATGGCGGTTTCGGTGGGGTTGAAGAATTGGTCGGGTTCGTAGGCGCCGACGGCCATGGGGTGGCTGATGGAGAAGAGTTCTTTGCCGTCGAGGGCGATTTTGGCGACGCGACCGGTTTGGCGGTAGCCGGTGGTGCCGGATTTCCAGAGGCCGGAGTCGGTGACGAAGAGGAATTCCGCGCCATTCTCGTTGGAGTAAGTGAGGCCGTGGCCACCGGGCCAGGCGGCGCCCCAGGAGTCGAGGATGGTGCCGTCGGGTTTGAAGCTGAGGAGTTGGTTGTGGGAGTGGTCGCCGACCATGAAGAGTCGGCCGTCCTTCACTTGGACCATTTCGTGGCAATTGAGGATGGGGTGGTTGCGGCCCTGGCCTGGGGCGACCCAGTCTTTGATGACGCGGTAGCGATGGGTGCCGTGGCCGATGAGGATGTCTTTGGCGGGATCGGGGGCGGCGCGGAGGGTTTGGGTCCAGGTGGTGGCGGCGGCGGTGGTGAGACCGTGGAGGAAGTGGCGGCGGGTGGGCATGGGGATTGCGGAGTGCGGATTTGGGATTGCGGAATGGGGTGGTGAAGAAACGGGTGGAAATGGGGGGGGCTTTCTGGTTAGGATGGGGTTAACCTGACCTATTCATGAAACTCTACTGCGACTTGCTGCAAGCCCACATTGGCGGCGTTGGGCTGGTTTTGAAAGGCATCGAGCATTTACAAATGCACTCAGCCTTTCAAAACTGCACCCGCCTGGCCAATGCGAGCTTTCGCGGCGTCTCGCGACGACTTTCATGAATAGGTCAGGTTAAGGGTTGTTTGCTGATTATGTTGCGCCTTTTTTTCTTTATGAGGGTCCTGGCGGGCTTGATGATGGCGTTATGTGGAGGGTGGTGTTTGGGGGCGGAATGGGAGAAGGAGGTTTATGTTTTGGCGCCGGAGGTGGAGGAGCGGTGGGCGGGGTGGATGGAGGGGGCGCGGCCGTTGCGGGTGAAGAAGGAGATGGAGCGGATGGCGGGGGTGATTGAGGAGCTGAGAAAGGCGCATGGGTTGAATGTGGGGGCGGTGGCGGAGTTGAAGGCGGTGGTGGCGGGTTTGGTGGAGGAGACGGTGCGGGATTGGGAGCAGTTTCTCAGGCAGATCTATCGACCTACTTTTCAGGGGACGGCAAAGGAGGGGCTGGAGGGGATGGGGGTGTTCAAACAAGATCCGGTGACGATGATGGCGGGGCATGAGATTGCGTTTTATCTGCTGCCGCAGGAGCGGACGGCCTTTGTTTCGGCGGTGAAGCGGGTGCTGCCGGGGGAGGTGTTTGAGGTTTGGGAGGCGGGACGGGTGAAGCGGGGGGAGGAGCGGAAGAAGCAGGCGCGGGCGTGGGTGGAGGCGGGGATTCTGGAGCGGAAGCCGGCGACGATTTATGCGAACGAACTGGCCAAGGCGGTGGAGGGCGGGCTGGCGGTTTTGGGAAAGGATTCGGAGGCAGGGAAGGCGATGGTGAAGCAGGTGGAGGTGTGGGGAGCGGCGTATGTGGAGGTGTGCCGGGAGATGTCGGTGCTGAGGGCGGATTCGTTTTTGTTGACGGGTCCGGGTTGGGAGCAGGCGACGAAGCAGGGTTGGTTTTTGTTTTTGCCGAGGCGGACGGGGGTGATCAATGCGCATCGGGAAAAATTGAAGGAGATGACGATGGCGGGAGGAGGTGGGGCGCAGTTGGCGGCGCTGGCGAAGCAGTGGGAGCCGGAGGATTTTAAGTTGGATCCGATGGTGGAATTGGCCTGGGAAGCGAACATGAGGGAGGCGCGGGGGCTGCATCTGAAGAAGCGGGCGGAGAAGTTTTTGAAGGAGGTGGTTCGGCTCCAGGAAGGGTATGGGTTGAGCGAGTCGGGGGCAGCGCGATTCAGGGAAGCGGAACCGGAATTGGCGAAGGTGGCGTTTCCATTCTGGGAGCAGTCGATGCGGACCTTGTATCGACAGGTGCTGGTGGGTAAGCCGGAGGAGGCGCTGGATAATCTGAAGAGTCGTTATGGTCCCGGGGTTTTGTCGGGTTTTCCGGCCCCGGTTCGGCAGGAGACGGTGAATTCGGATGCGTGGGAGAAGCTACTCAAGCGGGAACTGGATGGGGAGGCTTTTGCGAGGTGGTTGAAGGATCGGGATGATGGGTTGGCGAAGCGTGTGGAGGAGACGCGGGTGTTGGTGGCGGCAGGTCGGGAGAGATTTGAGCCGGAGAAACTGTTTGAGAAGGCTTTTGATGAGGTGCTGTCCGTTGAGATGTTGGAGGTGGCGGGCGGAGCGGAGTGGGGAAAGAAGTGGGAGGAGGCGGTGAAGGGGAATGCGAAGGATTATGTGGAGGCGTGTGTGCAGCGGTCGGTGATTGGTTTGGAGGCTCGGGATCCTTCGGGAGGGACGTGGGAAACGGCGAGGAAGAACGGGTATTTTTTTCAGATGTTGCCGCTGGAGCCCTGGGTGGAGCGGTATCGGGAAGAGTTGATGAAATTGGTGCCGGCGGAGGCGAAGGTGGCGCATGAGCGGTTGGTGAAGGAACGGGAGGCGTGGATGAAGGGGGTGGTGGTGAGGGCGCGGGTGATGATCGTGGAGCAGATGGTGCCGCTGGATGCGGCGCAGTTGAAGGCGGTGAGGGAGTTGGCGGAGGCGTTGCCGATTGAGGAGGGGGAGTCTTTGCTGAATCCGGAGGTGGATCCGGAGCATTGGAAGGTGTGGAAGGGGGCGGAAGGGGCGCGGCGATTGAACGAGATTTTGGATGATCGGCAGGAGCGGATGGTAGCGAAGGGGGTGGCGCGCTTTGAGAAGGGGAACAGTGGGATGGGTTCTTCGCAGGAAGTTGCACCGGAGGTGGTGAGGCATCCGGCACTGGGGGCGGAGGAGCCTGAGGCGCTGGAGGAGTTGGTGTCCGAGTATCTGGCGGAGAACTCGCAAGAGCATGCGATGAAGGGTTTTGAGTCGATCATGCGGGATGTGGATGCGGTGGTGCGGGTGTTGGGGTTGGATGAGGGGGTGAGGGCGGAGTTGGAACTGGGGGCCAAGGGGACGGTGCAGGCGGCGGCTGAGGCTTACCGGGTCAATCAAGGGCGGTGGGTTCGGAGTCAGACCCAGGGGGCGACGACAGCGACGATTCGGAATCGGCTCAAGAATCTGGGAGGGTACACGTTTCACTTTGGAAACGAGGGGAACACGCCGGTGGAGG
Organism: Verrucomicrobiaceae bacterium; assembly: GCA_029865835.1. GTDB lineage: Bacteria > Verrucomicrobiota > Verrucomicrobiia > Verrucomicrobiales > Verrucomicrobiaceae > JAGRPD01. Next base: position 891 of record JARXAL010000165.1, on the reverse strand, counting down.
AGGTATTGAATGAGGTGATCGATGCGAAGCAGCGGGAGGTGGTTTTGGCGTATCAAGATGAAGTGAAGGGTCGGCGGGATGAGGCGATCGCGGAGGTGGCGTTGGGGAGGATGCAGATGGCGCTGGGATTGAACACCGCGCAGCGGGAGAAGCTGGGGAAGCTGCTGGTGGGAGTGATGGCGAAGTATGGGCCGGACATTGAGATGAATTTTCGGAGTTGGGGGGAGCGGATGCCGTGGTATTTGCAGAGTTACTACTTGATGCTGCCGGGGGCGGGCGTGGAGGAAGGGGAATTGAAGGGGCTGTTGAATGAGCGGCAGCGGGAGATTTGGGACGAGCAGGTGACGGAACGCGGGGGGCATTACTGGGGTCAAATTTTGGAGTATCATGAACGGCGGGTGCAGAGTAAGGGTGAGCGGTTAGCGAATAGGAGGATTCTTTTTCAACAATGACTGCGTTTGAGTGCATGGGATGGATGAGGGGTGTCTTGCTGGTGCTGACCGGTGCGGGGTCGATGCTGGCGCAGGGGCCTGAGATTCGCTTTGGGGGAGAGATTCCGCCGGAGGTGGATACGATTTATGAGCGGGGGCTGGGGTGGCTGGCGCAGGCGCAGAAGGAGGAGGGGGGATGGGAAGATGGGAACTCGGGTGCAGGGGTGGACGGGCTTTGCATCATGGCGTTCCTGGCGAGCGGAGAAGATCCGAACTATGGGCGGTATGCGGGGAACATCCGGCGGGCGGTGCGCAATCTGGTGAAGCAGCAGAATGCGGAGACGGGTTATCTGCCGAACAGCATGTATCATCACGGGTTTGCGATGCTGGCGCTGAGTGAGGTGTATGGGGCGGTGGATGAGAGTTTGGTGTGGCCGGAGGCGACGGGGAAGGATCGGCC
>JARXAL010000153.1 GCA_029865835.1 Verrucomicrobiaceae bacterium | reverse complement strand
CAGTATCGGAGGCACTATCGGCGTCCGGTGGGTGGGGGTGCGGACCAATTGATTTTGGATGAGAATCGACTGGCAGAGGGCAAGGATTACTTTCAGCTCCATGAGTTATCGGTGAGTCCGGATGGGCGAATGATGGCTTATGCTTATGACGACAATGGGTCGGAGCGATTTACGATTCATGTCCGGGATTTGGAGACGGGCGAGGAATTGCCGGACATCATTCCCGGGACCCTTTCGAGCATTGTTTGGGCGGCTGACAGCAAGGGGTTTGTGTATGGCATCGCGAACAAGAACTGGCGGGTGGACAACGTGCATTACCATCGGTTGGGAGAGGATCCCAAGAAGGCCAAGCGATTGTATAAGGAGCGTGATATTGGCTTCAGTGTGGATGTCGATCTAAGTGCACAGCGGGATTGGATTATCATTGGGACGGGGGATCAGGTGACGAGTGAAATCCGGTTGGTTCCGACGAGCAACCCTTTGGCGGAGCCGATTTTGATCAGTCCGCGTCGAGCGGGGCGCAACTACGTGGTCGATGTGCGTGATGGGCAATTGTTTATTCTAACCAATGACGAGCATGTTAACTTTCGTGTCGCCAAGGCCTCTCTGGAGAAGCCTGCGGAGTGGGAGACATTGATTGCTGGATCTGACCGGTACTACCTAACGAGCTTGGTCTTGTTCAAAGATTTTTATGTGATTGAAGGTCGCATTGATGGGTTAGATCAGATTGATATTCGTGACTATGCGGATGTGCTCAAGGTGGATCGGATCAGGTTCCCGGAGAGCAGTTATGCGACGGAGTTGGATGAGAATCCGGAATACGAAGTGAGCAAGTTACGCATTGAGTATGAGTCGATGGTGACGCCATTGACGGTGTATGATTATCATGTGGCGGAGAAGCGGCTGGAGTCTTTGAAGGTGCAGGAGATTCCCTCGGGCTACGATGCGAGCCGGTATAAGACGGAGCGCCTTTACATCACGGCGCGTGATGGGGTGCAGGTGCCGGTTTCGATTTTGTATCAGAAGGGCTTCAGGAAGGATGGGAGCCAACCCTTGCATCTGTATAGCTATGGGGCGTATGGCTTGGCGACACCTCCGGGGTTTAGTGCGAATCGATTGTCGCTGGTGGATCGTGGTTTTGCGTATGCCATTGCGCACATTCGCGGTGGAGATGATCTGGGATACCAGTGGTATCTGGATGGAAAGCTGACGAAGCGAACCAATACGTTCAATGACTTTGTGGATGTGGCCAGGGGGCTGATCAAAGCCGGGTATGTGGCTGAGGGTCGGCTGACGGCATCGGGAGGTTCAGCGGGAGGGGAGTTGATGGGGGCGGTCGTCAATCAAGCGCCGGCGCTTTTTGGTGCGGTGGTAGCGCATGTGCCTTTTGTCGATGTGTTGAACACCATGCTGGATGATTCACTGCCTCTGACGCCGGGAGAGTGGCCGGAATGGGGGAACCCGATCATCGACAAGGCGGCGTTTGAATTGATTCGCAGCTACAGCCCGTACGACAACATCACCGCGCAGGCGTATCCGCCGATGCTGGTGACTGGGGGATTGAACGATCCGCGAGTGACTTACTGGGAACCGGCGAAGATGGTCGCCAAATTGCGGGCGTTGAAGACAGACGACAATTTGCTGTTATTGAAGATCAACATGGATGCCGGGCATGGCGGCAAGTCGGGACGCTACGATCATTTGCGGGAGAATGCGGAGGAGGCCGCCTTCATTTTGTGGCAGATGGGCCTCGTGAATTGAGGTTGAATCACACGCAACGAGCGGTGTGGCTTTCGAGGGAGGTTTTAAAGTCGGAGTAGGCTTCGGCGAGGCCGGTAGCGAGTGGGATTTGAGCCTTCCAGCCGAGGGCGTTCATTTTCGCGACGTCGAGGAGTTTGCGGGGGGTACCGTCTGGTTTGCTGGTGTCGAAGGACAGATTGCCCTGATAGCCGACGGTGGTTTTGACGAGTTCGGCGAGTTCGCGGATGGAGACGTCGTGGCCGCAGCCGAGGTTGATCCAGTCAGGGGGATCGCCGGACTCAAGGAGGTGGAGGCAGCCTGCGGCGAGGTCATCGACGTGGAGGAATTCGCGCCGGGGAGAGCCGGTGCCCCAAACGACGACCTCTTCCCTGCCCTCTTGTTTGGCTTCATGGAAGCGTCTTAGGAGAGCGGGAATGACGTGAGAGTTTTCGGCATGGTAGTTGTCGCCTGGGCCATAGAGATTGGTGGGCATGGCGGAATGGAAGAGAACGCCGTGTTGCTTGCGGTAGTGTTGGCAGAGCTTGAGGCCGGCGATTTTGGCGATGGCGTAGGCTTCATTGGTGGATTCGAGGGGACTGGAGAGAAGGCAGTCTTCGGGCATTGGCTGGGGGGCTTCGCGCGGGTAGATGCAGGAGCTGCCGAGGAAGAGTACCCTTTTGACGCCGTATTCGAAGGCCGCATGAACCAGGTTGGCGGCAATCATGAGGTTCTCATAAATGAAGTCTGCGGGGTAGGTGCTATTGGCGTGGATGCCACCGACTTTGGCGGCGGCAATCACCATGGTATCCGGGCGAGTGTTGGCGATGAAGGCGTTCACGGCGGCCTGGGAAAGCAGGTCCAGCTCCTGACGAGAGGCGGTGTGGAGCTTTACCTCAGGGTGGCGGGCTGTGATGGCGCGAATCAGGGCACCACCGACCATGCCGCGGTGGCCTGCGATGAAAATGGATTGAGCTTCGGAGAGTCGCATGCAGAGGAGATGTAGCAGGAAGCCTCTGACTTGCATCTGGAAAAAGCGTTGCCGCCTTTCGTTCATCGCTTTAGTCTGTGTGCCATCCTGTTTTCATGTCCAACAAACGCATTCTCGTCACCGGTGGCGCCGGCTTTATTGGTTCCAATCTTGTGCACTACCTTTTGGGGGCGGCGGGTGAGGATCTTGGGATCACTGTCGAGAAGGTGGTGAATCTGGATAAGTTGACCTATGCGGGCAATCTTTCGAATCTCGCCGCGCTGACCGGTGACTCGAGGCATGTGTTTGTGAGGGGGGACATCCTGGATCGTGATTTGGTGGGTCAACTTTTGGCCGAGCATGATATCAATGCGGTGATGCATTTGGCGGCGGAGTCCCATGTGGACCGGAGCATTGATGGACCGGAAGAGTTCATCATGACGAATTTTGTGGGAACGTTCAGGTTGCTGGAGGCGGCAAAGGCGCATCATCAGGGTCGGTTGGCGGTTGGGCGGGATGATTTCAGGTTTTTGCATGTGTCCACAGATGAGGTTTTTGGTTCGCTCTCTGCGACGGATCCGGCTTTCAGCGAGACGACGCCCTATGCGCCTAACAGCCCCTATTCGGCGAGCAAGGCTGGCAGTGATCATTTGGCGCGGGCTTACCTGCACACCTTTCATCTGCCCGTGGTGACGACGAATTGTTCGAACAACTATGGTCCATTTCAATTTCCGGAGAAATTGATGCCGCTGATGATTCAGAAGGTGCTTCGGGGTGAGTCTTTGCCAGTGTATGGTGATGGCAGCAATGTGCGGGACTGGCTCTATGTGGAAGACCATTGTCGAGGCCTAGCGCTGGCGATGGCCAAGGGGGAGGTTGGTGAGACGTACAACATCGGGGGCAAGTGCGAGATGAAGAACATTGATGTGGTTCATGCCATCATTAATGCGGTGAATGCGGAACGGCCGGATTTGAACCGTCGGGCGGAGGACTTGATCACGTATGTGAAGGATCGGCCGGGACATGATCGGCGCTATGCGATTGATTGCTCGAAGATCGAGCGGGAATTGGGATGGGCACCGCTGGAGACTTTTGAAACGGGGTTGCGGCGCAGTGTGCGGTGGTATCTGGAGAATGTCGATTGGGTGCAAGAGATTGAGGCGAAGTATCAGTTGCAGCGCCTTGGAGGGGTGTGATTCGGCGAGGGGCATGGGTCCGGACGTGGCCATGGTTTCTTGGTCCGGGTGGAAGAAAGATTGAATATTCTTCTGCCTGGAGTATCTTACTGTACGATGACACCTCGCTGGTTCGCCGTTTTACTCAGCCTTTTCCTGGCTGTCCCGCTTTGTTGTTGCGGGTGGCATCGGGTGACTGTGGAGGCGGAAGTTGGTTGCCCGATGTGTCAGGCTGCGGACTCGTCAAACACGGCGGATGACGACAGTTGTCTTTGCACGCGCGAGTTGATTCAGAGAGATGTGGCCCCCAAGGCAATCAAGCCGGCAGGGCCTGGAAGCTCGTTTGCTATTCTTCCCGAAACCCTTGCGGGCGCATTTGCGATGGTTGGATTGAGGAGGCCATTGGCGGAGCGCTTTCGGGTGGTAGTTCGAAGTGGGGGACCGCCACGATGGTATTTGAAGCATCGAGCCCTGCTCTGTTGAGCATTGCGAGGTGTCGTTTGAGGACGATGCCGCGAAGGTCCCGTCGAAAGGGAGCGTGATCGAGCTTGATCCCCGCCAAAGCTGCCGGGTTCGGTCGTGCCACGAATGCAGATTGGCATGTGCTATCAAACAAAACGAAAACTTCATTTACGAAACAAACATCATGAAAACGATTCTCTCTATTATTGCTCTGACGGTCATGGGCACCTTGTCCTCCTGCTCAACTGCCACCGGTGGGATGAGCTGTTGCAAAAGCGGTGCTTCTGCATGTGCGACGTGCTGCAAGGACAAATGCGCTGAATGCTGCAAAGGAGCCGAGGCCTGTAAGACCTGCTGCGCCAAGAAGTAACCAGAACCTCTGAGATTCAGCAAGTCGGCACAGCGCCGTCAGCCGTGAACCGGGTGGCGGCGCTTTTTTGTTGGACCTGAACGCCGATATTGGAGGCACTCGATAGGCTTGAGCAACCAAGCCTTTGTGGCTCTCAAGCACCTCGAATATCGGAATCCGAGTTAAATTATGGCTTCTTCAATTGGCCATCGGCTAGATGCACTGTGTCGCCTTGCGCGACGATGTGTTCCCGTGCTTGTTCGATGGGAACAGGGCGGGGCGTGATTTGGTTTCCTTCTTGGGGCTTTGCCCAGCGAATGCCGTTGGCGATCACACGCTGCACATCCGGGTGATGGTAGATGGGATACACCTCGTGCCCTGGGCTGAAGTAGAAGATGCGCCCGAAGCCGCGTGTCCAAGTTGCGCCGCTGCGGAAGACCTCGCCGCCTTGGAACCAGGACACAAAGATCAGTTCGTCCGGTGTTGGAATTCCAAAGGGTTCTCCGTACATTTCGGAGTATTCGATCTCGATGCAGTCGCTGAGGCCCGCGGTGATGGGATGGCCTGGATTGACCACCCAGACGCGCTCTCGCTCGCCCGCTTCCCGCCAGCAAAGGGCACAGCTAGTGCCCATGAGACGTTTGAAGACTTTCGAGAAATGCCCGGAGTGAAGGACGATCAAGCCCATGCCAGCAAGGACACGGAGCTGAACCCGTGTGACAGTTTCGTCCAGCACCGCATCATGCGCGGCATGGCCCCACCAGAGCAGCACGTCTGTTTCGTCGAGAACTGATTGGGGCAGGCCTTGATCTGGCTCATCCAGTGTGGCGGTGCGGATGATGAAATCGTTGTGGTGGCCAAGAGCTTCCGCCAGCAGACCGTGGATGCCATTAGGGTAGATCTGTGCAACGGCGGGGTTTTGGCGTTCGTGAACGAATTCGTTCCAGATGGTGACGCGGATGGGAAGAGGCATGGTTTGCTATCAATTTGTCACGAATTGATAGCAAACGGATTGTTGGCGTGCCAGCGACCTCACGAGCCTCCGGCTCGGTGGACTCAATGCTTCACCGAGCATCCCGGACCCACCGTCTGGAAGAAGTCATTCCCTTTGTCATCGATCAGGATGAACGCGGGGAAGTCTTCGACTTCGATCTTCCAGATGGCTTCCATGCCGAGTTCGGGGAACTCGACGACTTCGACCTTCTTGATGTTTTCCTTGGCGAGGATGGCCGCGGGGCCGCCGATGCTGCCGAGGTAGAAACCGCCGTGCTTTTTGCAGGCGTCGGTGACTTGCTGGCCGCGATTGCCTTTGGCGATCATGATCATGCTGCCGCCGTGGCTTTGGAAGAGATCGACGTAGCTGTCCATGCGGCCTGCCGTGGTGGGGCCGAAACTGCCGCTGGGCATGCCGGCGGGTGTTTTGGCGGGACCGGCGTAATAGACTGGGTGGTTCTTGAAGTAGTCGGGCAGCGGCTTGCCGGCATCGAGCATCTCCTTGAGCTTCGCGTGCGCGATGTCGCGGGCGACGATGATGGGGCCGTTGATGAGGAGGCGCGTGGTGGTGGGATACTTGCTGAGCTCGGCGCGGATCTCGGCCATGGGGCGGTTTGTGTCGATGCGCACGGCGTTGGTGTCTTTGCGGTGGCGCAGATCCTCGGGGATGTATTGCAGCGGGTTGGTTTCGAGCTTCTCGATGAAGATGCCATCACGCGTGATCTTGCCTTTGGCCTGGCGGTCGGCGGAGCAGGAAACGCCGATGCCGATGGGCAGTGACGCGCCGTGACGCGGCAGGCGGATGACGCGGACATCGAGTGCGAAGTATTTGCCGCCAAACTGGGCGCCGATGCCGCACTCGCGGGCTGCTTGGAGCATTTGCGCTTCGAGTTCGACATCGCGGAAGGCGCGGCCGTGCTCGTTGCCGGTGGTGGGCAGGCCGTCGTAATACTTCGTTGAGGCGAGTTTGACGTGTTTCATCGTCGATTCAGCCGAGGTGCCGCCGATGACGAAGGTGAGGTGATATGGCGGGCACGCGGCGGTGCCGAGCGAGGTCATTTTATCGCTGAGGAACTTCACGATGCTCTTCGGATTGAGCACGGCGCGGGTCTCTTGATAGAGGAAGGCCTTGTTCGCCGAGCCGCCGCCTTTGGCGATGAAGAGGAACTTGTAGGCGTCGCCATCGGTGGCATACAAATCGAGCTGCGCAGGCAGGTTGGTGCCGGTGTTCTTTTCGTCGAACATGTTCAACGCGGCGTTTTGCGAGTAGCGCAGGTTGTTCTCCGTGTAGGCGAGATAGACGCCCTTCGAGAGCGCGGCCTCAACACCGCCGCCGGTCCAGACCTGCTGGCCTTTTTTGCCCATGATGTTGGCGGTGCCGGTTACCTGACAAAACGGCAGCAGACCTGCGGAGGCCACGTCGGCGTTTTTCAGCATCGTGAGGGCGACCATGCGGTCGTTTTCGCTCGCCTCGGGGTCATCAAGGATGGCGGCGACCTGCTTGAGGT
>JARXAL010000148.1 GCA_029865835.1 Verrucomicrobiaceae bacterium | reverse complement strand
CCTGTGGTGGATGATTTGGATGAGTATTCGGTGGTGGATGTGGCGGATCCGCTGGAGCGGATGAATCGGGTGTCGTTTTGGTGCAACGACAAGATGTATTTGATCGTGTTTCGGCCGATCTCAAAGGGCTACGAGAAGGTGATTCCCAAGCGGTTGAGGAATGGCATCTTCAATGCGTTTGAGAATGCGAAGTATCCGGTGCGGTTGGGGAACAGTCTGTTGCAGGGGAAGTTCAAGCGGATGGGATTGCACACGGAGAAGTTTTTGCTGAACACGGTGGGTGGGATTGGTGGGTTGATTCGGGTGTCAGACAAGTTTCCCAAGTTGGCGGAATTGCCTGATGAGGACACGGGCAAGACTTTTGCGAAGTGGGGTATGGGGCATGGGTTCTATTTGGTCATTCCGTTCATGGGGCCGAGCAGTCTGCGGGACGGGGTGGGTTTGATTGGCGACTATGCGATGAATCCGGTGAACTGGGGGGTGTTCTGGTCGGGTAGTCATGACTGGACGGCGATGCCTCCAGCTGTGAACACATTGCGGGCGTTGCCTGGCCAATTGGCGCTTTATGATGAGACGAAGCGAGATGCGATTGATCCGTATCTGGCGGTTCGGAGCGGGTATGTGCAGTTTCGGGCTGCGTCGGTGAAGAAGTGAGGGCGCGCGGGGGGCGGATGACACTGCTCCTGTGGGTGATCAGGACGAACGGCGGCGGCGGAGGATGAGGCTGAGGATGCCGAGGGCTAGGAGCAGGGTGTGGCTGGGTTCGGGAACTACGACAATGATTCCATAAATCTCCGATCCGGAGATGTCTTTGAGTGAGCCATCTTTTTGAACGACTAAAATGATCGAACTTCCATCGGGTTTGGTTCCGTAGATCATTGTTCCTGGACTGAAGGTTTTTCCATTAAGTGATTGAGCCCATACTTGGCCTTTGAAGCTTGATACTTTGTTTTTCGCGAGTTGGCGTTCCCTGATATCGCTGCTCGTTTCCTCTTCATCTCCCAGTTGGATTTGGTTTTGACGTGGCACGGGCTCGAGGAGGCGTTCTTTCAGGCTGCGGCTGCGGGGTGTGAGTTGGGTTTTGGGCGCGGCGCCGAGGGGGATTTGGAAACCGACTCCTGCGAGCCAGTGGTCACCTGTGGGGCCCGCGTCTTCAAACCAGGTGGCGCTTAAGACCAGGGCAGGTATCGGACGCAGTTCGAGGCCAAAACGGGCTCCGCGGAGATCCTGTCCGTAGTCGTAGAGGCCTGCCAGCAATCGCAGATCAAGATGGCGATCCAGGCCGGGCACGAGGGCCATGGCTTCGGCATCCCAGCCCTCCTGGGGAGCCTCGAAGAAGTTGGTGGTGGTGTGGCGTGTGGTCGTGCGGGCACGGTAGGTTTGGTTCCAATAGACATTCACATCGGAGATGTCCGTGCGATTTGGAAGGGGGCTGACGGTGTAGGTGTAAGCTTCGGATGAGCTTTTGGAACGACTCAATAGCTGCGATCTGGTGACCGAGGCATATTGATTTCGGTCATCAAGCGGCCAGTAATGGTTGGCACGAAAGGTGAGCCAGCGGGTGCCGAGTTCGAGACCGGCGCCGAGTTGTTGGTATTCGAAGCCGCGAGTGGAATTGCCCATGTCTCCGAAGACGTTTGCGCCGAAGAACCAGCCGTCTTGCAAGAGCCAGCCCAGGAATTTGCCGGTGTGTTCTTCTTTTGGCGGGGCGAACAGGTGGCGGAACCCGAGACCGAGGGAGGCGAACCAGCGATCACCCTCGGACCAAGTCACTTCGGGTTGAGCAAAGACCAGTGAGCCGGAGTTTGCTGTATCTTCAAGCAGCGGTGCCCAAAGAGGTTGGACGAGGTAGAAGTTGCCTTGGTTCATGCCGCGATCTGATTCCCATTGACCGCCCACCAGTGGTGCGTTTAACCAGGGCGAGAAGAGGGCTGAGTTGGTGGCATCAGGCTCCGGCGCGGCCAAGGCGGCTTGTGCGATGGTGGGTTCTTGAGCCGACAAGAGGCTGTAACCGAGGAGGGCGACTAGGAGCGTTAACCTGTGGGTTTTGGGCTGGGAGGAGACGGGAGAACGCATTTTTTCTAGGATTCAGCGTTTTGGCTTGGATGACAAGGGAGGAGTTGGAGAGATGCGAGAGTTCAGAATGGGGAGCAGTGGTGGCTTGATTTGATGGGCAAGGGGTATCATGGTGGGTTGCTATGAAATCCAAAGACGCTAAGAAAGAGACGAAAAAGGCTCCCTTGAAGACTCCCAAGGAGAAGAAGTTGGCGAAGGCAGAGAAGAAGGCCAAGCGGGATTAGACCGGTCCTCGAAATTCTTGTCGCAATGCCCTGCGGTGGAGCTGGCCTTATTGGCTGCGTCAGCCTTTGGCCTGTTATCGTTCTGAAAGCGGGTTGCGCACTTCCTTGCCACTGAGGCAGCTGTGCTTGCCGGATCAAAATGGAGAATCGATTCGAGGACCGGTCCGGCCGTCGGCGAGGAGTGGTGGGTTGGCGTGAGGTATCCTGAATGGATGCGTGGAAGAGGTCCTGTCGGAGTTTCGATAGTCGTGGTTGGTCAGTGGTAATTTTGACTTGGCATTTGTCCGTGATTTGCTTTGCTGGTGGTGGACGTGAGTTTCTAATAAGTCGTTCACGGCCGTTCCAACCAACCTCAGTTCAACCAAACTCAGTTCAACCAACCATGATCCGTAACCTTTGTTGCGGGCGGCTTTCCATGCTGCTCGCTGGTGTTCTATTTCTATTCGCAACCCCTGCCGGTGCCGCTGATGGGTCGACCATCGCGGTCAACTCGGGCGATACGGCCTGGCTTCTGGTGTCGACGGCGCTGGTGCTTTTTATGATGATACCCGGGTTGGCATTGTTTTACGCAGGTCTAGTCGGTGCACGGAATGTGCTGTCGTTGTTCATGCAGTGCTTCGCTTTGACCTGTGTCATGAGTGTTTTGTGGCTGGTTTGTGGTTACTCCCTGAGTTTTTCGGATGGGAATGCGTTTATTGGAGGATTGGGGGAGGTTTTTATGAGTGGGCTGACGATTGAGTCAGTGCGCGCCGACTGCCCGCAGATTCCGAAGGTTTTGCACTTTGTGTATCAGATGATGTTTTTCATGATCACACCCGGGTTATTCATTGGTGCCTTTGCAGAGCGGATGAAGTTCAGCGTGATTTTGATCTTCAGTGTGCTGTGGGGTGTGCTGGTGTATGCGCCCTGCTGTTACGGTGTTTGGCATCGCGCAGGGGAGTTCATGGGGCTGAGTGGCGTGAAGGATCTGGCGGGGGGCATTGTGGTGCACGTTACGGCGGGTGTGGCGGCGCTGGTGGCCTGCGTGATGGTTGGGCCGAGGAGGGGGTTTCCGTCGACTGCGTTTTTGCCACACAACCTGGTGCTAACGCTCGTCGGCGCGGCCATGCTATGGGTGGGTTGGTTCGGATTTAATGGGGGCAGTCAATTAGCGGCCAATGGTGCGGCTGCGATGACGATCACGGTCACTCATCTGTCTGCTTGCGCGGCGTCGGTCGTTTGGATGATGATCGAATGGGTGAAGAATGGGAAGCCGAGTGTGCTGGGAATTGCGACGGGTTCGATTGCGGGTCTCGCTGCGATCACGCCGGCATCTGGTCTGGTGGGCCCAATGGGGGCATTGATCATTGGCTCAGTGTCTGCGGTGCTGTGTTGGTATGCTTGTGCGAAGCTGAAACGGCGGTTTCACTATGATGATGCGTTAGACGTCTTTGGAGTCCACGGCATTGGTGGGATCGTGGGGACGTTGCTTTTGGCTGTTTTGGGAACGAAGTCTTTTGCGGGAGGGTTGGGAGACTTTGAGATGGCAAGCCAATTGAAGACCCAGGCGCTGGCGATTCTGTACACGTCGTTGCTTTCAGGTGGGGTCAGTTTTGTTGTCCTATGGGGTCTCGATAAGACGATTGGCTTACGAGTGTCTGAAGGTTCCGAAAGCGAGGGGTTGGATCTCGCTGAGCATGGCGAGTCTGCCTACAATAGTTAGAGCCGCGAATAGTGCGGCGTTGAGCCTGTTTTGAAAGTCGCCGAGTATCAAACCGTGCACTCCGTTTTTGAAAACGGTGCCCACCTAACCACCACGGGTTTTCGTGGCGTCTCGTGATGCCTTTGATGAATCGGTCAGACCAGGTAGAGGCTGTCGAGCTGTTCGTAGGCGTGGTTGAGCCAGTTTTTGACGCGCTGGCGTTCCATGAGGCCGAGGTTGAGGGTGGCGGAGTCGGTTTTGTTTTTGGCGGCCCAGAAGCTGGAGCTGGCGCCGTCGATTTTGTTGATGACGGTTTCGTGCAGTCGGCGGAGGGTGACGATGCGGGCGTGGAGCCTGAGGGCGTGTTCTTTTTCGCCGGACTTGTCGAAGATCTCGAAGTTATCGCCGCGCAGTTGGTTGAGGACGATGACGAAATTGACGCGTGAGCCGAAGCGGTCGAGGAGCTTTTTGAGGAGGTCGACGGAGTCTTTGCCGGAGTCCATGACGTGCCAGTAGGTGATGGTCATGCCGAGTTCGCCTGTCATTTCGAGAACACCGGACTCGTCCATCCAGCGGACGAGGGGTTCGTGGGTTTGGGCGGCGAGATCGACGAGGATGCTTTTCTCGGGGTTTTCGTTGGCGGACTCGATGATGGTGTCGAGGCTTTCATAGCGGTCGACGACGACAGGGGAGGCGAAGTCGGAGTAGAAGCGGAGGAGGGAGCCGTGGGAGCGGTCGGTGTCGAAGCCGAGGAAGGGATGGGCGTGATCGATGAAGTATTGAGCGACGACACGGGCGACAACGGATTTGCCGACGCCGCCTTTTTCGCCGCCGATGAAGTGGATGTTTGCCATGATGAGGTGAGGGGAGTTTTGAGGTTGAAGGGGCGCGCTTTTTGAGGGCGATAAGGGACGGATGAATGGGTGCCGTTTGTTTTGGCGGACAGGGGTTTCAAACCGTCTTATCGGGGTGAGTGCAAGTCACATTTCGGACGAAAAGGGCGACTAGCGGAGCATCATCCAGAGGGTGGTGGAGCCGTGGCCTGGTGGGAAGTCGATGAGGGGGGTGGGTCTGATGTAGTCGGCGGTGCGGCGTTTGGATTTGGCGCAGGCGCGGGCTCGGCGTTCGAGGGAGATGGGGTCGAGCTTGGTGCAGTTGGTGGAGAGGAGGATGGCGCACTGGGGGAGGGCGAGTTCGATAGCGGCGTTGAGGAGGTCTTCGAGGTCGTGTTCGATCTGCCATCGGCGGCCGTTGTTGCCGCGTGAGAAGGTGGGGGGGTCGAGGATGATGGCGTCGAAGCGTTCTTTGCGGCTGTAGAAGGTAGGGAGGAGGTCGAGGGTGTCGTCGGCGATGAAGCGGTGTTTGGTGGTGGGGAGGTCGTTGAGGGCGAAGTTTTGTTTGCCACGGTCGAGGGATTTTCGGGAGAGGTCGATGCTGACGGTTTCAGCGCCTTCGAGGGCGGCGACGACAGTGAAGCTGCAGGTGTAGGCGAAGGTGTTAAGGAGGCGTTTGGGGCGGAGGGAGCGGAGTTTGGCGCGGTTGGCGCGTTGGTCGAGAAAGAGTCCGTGGCTGTAGCCGGCGGCGATGTCGAGGCCGTAGCGGACGCCGGATTCGGTGACGACGGTGGTGAGGGGAAGGGTGGGATCTCCGGAGTGGAGGATGGGGGAGATGCGGTCGGCGTTTTTGAGGGGGAGAAAGCGGGTGAAGATGCGGGCGGGGTGCCAGGGGGATTCGGCGGTCCAGGATTCGAGGCCTGTTAGGAGGGTGTCGAGGGCGGTGGTGTTTTTGTGGGAGACGATGACGTCGTCGCCGAGGCGTTCGATCCAGCCGTCGGGGCTGGAGGCGAGGCGGTGGGCGGTGGTGCCGGTTTCGGTGAAGGTTTCAAACTGGGCGTGGGTGATCCACACGGGTGGCTTGGATTCAGGGTGGGAGGCGGGGGTGAGGTTCACGGAGAGGGAGTCTGGGGCACGATTGAGGTGCAAGCAAACCCGGGTTGGGGGAGGGGGGGAGGCTCACATGAAGGCGCTAAGGCACGAAGGGGAGGGGGCTTTTGGGGGGGCAGGATTGCTGCGCTTCGCTTCCCTTCGGGCTGCCTTTGG
>JARXAL010000257.1 GCA_029865835.1 Verrucomicrobiaceae bacterium | reverse complement strand
GATCACGGGCCAGAGTGCGCGGATCCTGACTGATATGGCCATTCATGCTGAAGAGATTGACGAGAAAGCGGTGGAACAGGCGCTTGAACGAGCCAAGAACGCTCTTGCAAGCCTCAAACATGGGGAGCAGCAGGATGAGGTTGCGGCGGTGATGGCGAGTATTCAGCGCTCTACGGCCCAGTTGCACGTGAAACGTCGGCGCAAGACGATTTGATTGGTTTCAGTCAAGATTCGCAGAAATTACATCCGAATTGGATCATCATTTGCTGGACAAGCATTCGTTCGTCTGAAAGTCTGAGGGACTGCCGCGAAAAAGAAAGTTTGCAAATTTCCATCGATTAAGCCACCCTGTTAAATCGAGGTCCTGATTATTAACCTTTGAAAACCATTTCGTTCATGATGAACTCCCGATTTATTCTGCTTGGACTGGTAGCCTGCTTGTTTGCTTCGTGTTCGAGTTCGTCCCATTTGAAGGCCAGTCAGAAGGTTCTGGCGAAGACGAAGGTGATTCCAGGAGTGCGGACGACGGCTTATACGCATACGGAAGCTGATCACATTCAGCATGGAACGAGCTCTGCGTTGGGTTCCAATTTGAAGTTTGGCAGGGTCCGTAGTGCGGCGGCAGATTGGTCTGTTTATCCGGTGGGGACAGTGTTTCAGATTGAGGGCACGCCCAATGTTTACCAAGTGGATGATTATGGTTCGGCTTTGGTGGGGACGAATACGATTGACCTTTACAAGCCGGATAAGGATACCATGGACGAGTGGGGTGTTCGGAAGGTGAACATTCGAGTTTTGAAATGGGGTTCGTTCACCAAGAGTTTGGCTATCATGAAGCCGCGTGCAAAGCATGATCATGTGAAGAAAATGGTGCAGCGGATCGAGAAAAGTTCGTAGCCGATGGGTTTTGCGTGACGAAGAGCGAACGTGCTGGGCATGTTTTGAGACGATTGGCGGAGTTGTATCCGGAGACTCCTGTGCCATTGGATCATGAGGATGCATTTACTTTATTGATAGCGGTTCTGCTGTCGGCTCAGTGTACGGACATTCGCGTCAATCAGATCACTCCCAGGTTATTTGGTGGGTTGGGGAAGCGGCCTGAAGATCTGGCCCGGCGGGAAGTGGAGGAGATCGAGGCGATCGTGCGTCCGTGTGGGTTGGGTCCGCAAAAGGCGAAAGCGATTCGCCGATTGTCGGAGATTTTGCTGGAAGAGCATGAAGGTGAAGTGCCGGCTGATCTTGACGCGCTGGAACGGTTGCCGGGGGTGGGTCATAAGACGGCACAGGTTGTCATGGCGCAGGCATTTGGCGTGGCGAGCTTTCCCGTGGATACGCATATTCATCGACTGGCGCAGCGGTGGAAACTGACAAATGGACGGTCCGTTTTGCAGACGGAGCGGGATTTGAAGCGATTGTTTCCTATGGAGTCATGGAACGCCTTGCATTTGCAGATCATTTTTTATGGGCGTGAGTATTGTTCTGCTCGCGGGTGTGACGGGACGGTTTGTCCGTTGTGTCGAGAACTTTTTCCGGAGCGAGTCAAAGCTGTTAAAGCCAAGAAGGCGTGATCGTGCGCGGCAAACTCCGAAGTTGGGGGCACTGTATTCGCTGCCATCGTTAGCCGTGCTAGCTGCAGGGAGACTTTTAACAGGATCGATTTGATGCAGTCCACCGAACCCTGCTGTCTTGTGTCGCCAAGCATGGCAAGGCCTGCGAAACCTTGAACATCGAAATTTGGGATAAATAGTGGTGATAAGTCGATGATTCTCAGAAAACAGGATTGACGCTGAGGGCGCTAAACTCTTTAATGGAGTCTCACCCCACTTAAAAATCAGTTTCAGCATTCCCGTTTCCATGAGCGACGACACTCCCACTCCGATTCCGCCTCCATCGACCCAAAAAACGAGCGCTGTGCCGTTGAAGAAGGAGACTGTGCGGATCACGTTGCGTGCCAGACCGGCAGCGGGTGTGACACAGGTGCGTGAGGCGACTTCGCCCGTGACCCCGATTTCTGCTGCTCCAAAGAAGGCGACAGCTCCGATTCAGTTGCCGTCCGCGCCATTGCCGCCGCCGGCACCGAAGTCGAGCACGGCTCCAGTGGTGCTGCCACCAGCGCCCATGCCACCGCCTTCGGCGCAGTTGACGCCACCTTCGGTAGGGCTTCCCGCGCCAACGGCTCCACGGCCTATGGCACCTCCTGCCCCAAAGCCACCGGGTGCACCTTCAGTTCCTGGAGCGCCAGTAGCACCATCGGCGCCTATGGCTCCACGTCCGGCAGCGCCGGCGATCCCTGGGGCTGCGCCGCGGGTTGAGACAGGTGCAGCGACTTCTCCTTTGGCGGGTGGAGCTGATTTGCCCACGTCGACGGTTAGGATGAAGCTTCCGACGCAGGCAGGAGTGGCAGCACCCCGCCCGGCTCCTCGAGCCGTTGGAGCTGGAGGTACTGGTGCGCTGCCCAAGGCAACCGTCAAACTTCAGCAAGGTCCTGGAGTGGGGCGTCCCGGGATGCCGACACCATCGGCAGCGCCGGCAAAGCGTGTTTCGCAGCAAGACTCGGAGGAGTTTTACGATGAGAAGGACCCTGAGGCGGGATTGGTGCCTCTTTCGGTGGTATGCGTTGTGCTTGGCGTTGTGTTGCTTTTGGTTCAAATGATGGCGACTGACACTGTGATGAGTACGCCTGCTAACCAGCCGTCTGCCTTGATGGTTCCTGAGGCAACGCGGGTGGATTGGGAAACCCAAGATGCGACAGGTGCTTGGAAGAGCAGTTTTGACCGGGTGCTCCCACAAATCCCTCAGTAGGTCCAACTTAGATTGGATAGACTCGTTTCCGTTACCTTAATTTCCCCTCAATATGCAACTCCTTGCTTGGCTCGTTTTTCTTCTGTCTGCTGCCACTCTTGTGCTCAATGTGCTGACTCGTTCTGGAAGTTGATTTCACCCGAGCCCGGGGGATGCTAGCGAACGACAGCTGAAGGGTTGGGGGGCATTGAGTGCCTCTCAGGCGAGGTGTTTTGTGGGTTACCGAGACTTCAGGTTTGTTTTGAGGTGTTGAGCGCCGAATGAAAACGCACCTTCGAGATCAGTTCAGAGAAATGGTTGCTTGTGCGGACAAGGAACTCTGGGCAAAGCAGTGCCGGGAGCTTGAAGGACAGGTGATTCGGTTCTGCTTGGATGCTTGCAAGCTTGGAAAAGGCAATGTGGTGACCTTATTTGGTGGATTGCGGAATGAGGTGGATTTGGTGGCGAATGTGATGGGGGTGTTGCTGGAAGAGGGATTGAGGCCTGCTCTTTTTGGCCTGCGAGTCAAAGAGGGCGAGGCAAATGCGAGGGAGATGGAGGCCTATTTGGTCGACGATCCGACCCAAATCAAACGCGGTCGATTCGGGGTCTGGGAGCCCGAAGTTTCAAAAACGTCGCTGGTGCATCCTGGAGAAATCACCGTGGTGTTGGTTCCCGGTTTGTTTTTCTCTGAGAAGAATGGGGCTCGTTTGGGGCGCGGGGGTGGCTTTTTTGACCGGTATCTTGCCAGGACCCCTGCATCGGTGATGCGGGTAGGGGTGGGTTTGGAGTGTCAAGTGCGGGAGGGCATTCCTTTGGAAAGTCACGACCAAAGCATGGACTGGCTGGTGACCAATGAGCGGATTGTTTCCTGCTGCTAGTCTCCGGAACGACCTGAGGCGGGAGTGCGTGTGCGGAATAGGCTGTAGGAGGGTTTGGCTTTTCCGGAGGCCTTGTCTCCAAGTTTCGGTAAGGGGCGATTGGGCGAAAAAAAGTAGAGACGGCCATCCTGGCCGAAGGTGAGACTATCGGGCCAGAGGAGGCGGGCGTCGGAGACCAAGAGTTGATAGCTCCTGTTTTTGGGTTCGATGATGCCAATGCCTCGATTGGCGCTGTCCCCTAAATAGAGGTTGCCTTTGGAGTCGATCGCCACGCTAACTGAAGGCGGTTTTGTTGCATAATGTTCAATGGCCTTTGCTAGATCGGGAGCTGAACTCTTGGCGTTTTGAAGGAGTTTGGCGGGCAGTCTCTGGAGTGTGCGGGACTGGAGGGCGGAAAGGTAGAGCCATTCTCCTCGCCGGTCGATGGCCAATGAATCCACTCCGCACTGAGTGATCGTCGTGGTGCCATCAAGGCGGACGGTGGAGCGTTCGCTCAGGGCACTGATGGGTAAAGCGACGGAGGGATCTGGCTGGACGCAAGGGATGCCTTGGAGAACACGCCTGCAGAGGCCGCTTTCCAAATCTGCGACGATGATAGCGGCGTCCTGGCCATTTGCAGGGTCTGCGAGGTAGGCGAAGGGAGCTGATGGATCCAGCACCAGGTCGGTACAAAAGGAACTGGGGATCACTGCAGGGGGGGAAAGATAGACGACGCGGTGGAGCCGCTCCTTATCTATGTTCCAGCCTACCAGCTTTGGAGTTGTTTCGGAGCGTCTGCCATTGTCGAGCATCCACACGATGCCATCTTGGCCAACGGCGATGGCTTCCAGAGAATCGAGGGGGAGTCGAGCTTCGGCGGAAGCGGTGCTCATCCATTCATCTGGGAAGGGGATCACTTCGCCGGACCTGAGGATGCGTGCTGCCCGAAGATTGGGTTTTTCACGTTGATCGAGGGCGACCAGCCAATCGCCATTGGACGAGGCCGTGATGGCGGCGGGTGCCAGAGTGAATTTGAGGACCTCTTCAACGTTTTCGCTAATGGAGAAGGTGCCGGCGAGCGAAGAGGAGATGAGCGAGACAAGGCCAAGAGCGCAGGCCAGGGGATGCTGGAATGCGGTTCTCCAACGAAGGGTGAATTGGCTGGTAGGATGAATGGGCACTGGTGATGAGTATCGGGCATCGGTGAGGGAAAGCCAAATGAAAGGAGAGACGATGAGGCCCGGATTGTCTGGAGCGGTGTTTGATTGCAAATGGAGGCCCAATCGCTATCTCGTGGCTTGATGAGAATATTGATTCAACGAGTATCGCGGGCGAGTGTGACCGTGGAGGGGCGGGAGACAGGATGTATTGGTGTGGGATTGCTCATTTTGGTTGGCATTGAGGGAGGGGATACTGAAGATGATGTGGAGTGGCTTGCGACCAAGGTGATTGGGATGCGAATCTTTTCGGATAGGGAAGGGAAAATGAACCGGGATGTGAGGGAAGTGGGAGGGGAGATTTTGGTGGTCAGCCAATTCACGTTGCATGCGAGCACCAAAAAGGGGAATCGGCCGAGCTTTATCCGTGCGGCGAGGCCTGAGCAGGCGATTCCCCTTTACGAGGCATTCAAGTCAAAAGTGGGTCTTGCTTTGGGACGCGCGGTGGCTTCGGGGGAGTTTGGGGCCGACATGAAGGTGGAGTTGGTGAATGATGGGCCGGTCACCATTTGGATGGATTCCCAGGTCCGAGAGTAGGATAAGAAGAGGATTGCGGAGGGCTCATGTTGGGATAGTTTGAGGGCTGGCTAGACCTGAGATCAGGCACGTATCGTTACCGGCGTTGCATGAAGCATTTTTTATTGACCCTGCTCCAAAAACCCTCGACTTGGCTGACTGCCTTGTCGGCGGGGCTTTTGCTGGTGGTCCTCATGACGCCGGAAGTCGAGCCAGGGAAAACGGAACGTGTTGAGGTTGTTTCGAAGTTGCCGGAAACCCCTCCGATCAGAGAAGGGGAATCTGAGAGCGGTGAAGCGAAGCCGATGGAGCTGATTGCGACGGTGATCGAGACACCTGTGATGCCCGTTCCGATGACTGTTCCGCCGGAGCCCTTGGTGGAGGAAAAGATGGAAAAACAGCCTGTTTTGGTGGCACCTGAACCACCTCCTGTGCCGAAGGCTGTGGCGATTGGTCCGATTCAAGGTCCTCCAGATTTGGAAGCTCTGAAGAAGTTGCAAGAGGAGTGGGAGATTTCCTATCAGGGCGTGCCTGAACCGGAATGGATTGCTTCAATGATACGGGAGAGTTTCCAGGGACCTCCCGATTTAGCGAGTTTGACCCAGGCGATTGTGGCGCAGCAAGTTGGTCCGCCTTCGCCTGCGGATGTAGGGCCTCCGTTCAGTGTTGGACAAGCTGGAGCCGGAGTACTGGTGGCTGAAAAGGGCGACGCAAACGGGGATGGGGCTGCTCCGATGCGGGGTGAGGACAGTGAATTCGCTCATGAGGAGGATGATGCGAAGGTGGCGGAAGGTAAGACTGGATTGCAGAAGCCGACGACGCGGATCACTCCGCCGGCCGCGACGCCCGAAGTGGCGGCCAAGAAGGCACCTGAACCGGAGCCTCCGCCGCTGAGCGAGGAGACACTGCCTCCTGCTCAGGGTAATGTTTGGAAAGTGGTCAAGGTAGACGGAAGGGACTATGTGACCGGGCAATCCGTGCAGCTTTTTTATCGTTTCAGCACGCACAAGGTGGAGGGCAATCATGTTTGGTTTCGAAATCCCAACCTGATCATCAAGGGGCAAATTGGGAGTCAGGAACTGCTGGTGAATAACATCAAGTTTGTGATGAGTTACCCGATACTTTACCAGGGTGGGCAGGCGTTGTTTTCAAGGTTGGATCTTTGCAAATTGATCGAACCGGTGATTCGGCCTTCCTACATTGGGAGCAGTGAGATCTTTAACACGGTGGTTCTGGATGCGGGTCATGGCGGGCACGACAGCGGCTCGAAAGGTGTTTATGGCTATGAAAAGAACTATGCTTTGGCGATGGTGCTGGTGGTGCGTGAGGCTTTAATCAAGCGGGGCTTCAAGGTGATTTTGACGCGCAGTAACGACACCTTTTTGACTTTGCAGTCGCGTGTTGCTTTGGCCAACAAGACTCCCAACAGCATCTTCATCAGCATTCATTTTAATTCGGGTGGTTCGGCTGCGTCAGGGATTGAGACGTTTGCGTTGACGCCGCAGGGGAGTGCTTCGTCATTGGCCCGAGGGGGCGGGTTCAGCAATTCGGCGCGGATCGGGAACCAGTTTGATTCGGAGAACATTGCACTGGCAACTGCGGTTCATGCGCAGGTGGTGCATCGCTTCAAACTGATTGATCGGGGAATCAAGAGGGCGCGATGGACGGTTTTGACGGGGTGCAACCGGCCAGGGATTCTGTTTGAAGGAGGGTTTGTGACGAATGCGCGAGAGTGCCAGCTGATCGCGTCGGATCAGTATCGGAAAGCGCTGGCCGAAGCGATTGGGGATGCGGTGACGAACTATCGCAAAGCCTTGGCGCCGAAGCCCGCCGGGCGATAGAAGGTGTTTAGGGGTTAGTCGCTGCGAATGTCGACACTGCGGAGATGACTTCGGCGATCTGAGATTCTTGAAGTTCGGCGTAGATGGGAATGCTCAGGACTTCAGAAGCGAGTTGATGGGCAGTGGTGCAACCTTGCCTGGAAGAGGCTGGGAGGTGTTGGAAGCAGGGTTGCTGGTCGAGAGTCAGAGGGTAGTAGACTTCGCAGCCGATACCCTGATCGAGGAGGTGCTGCTTGAGGGCGTCACGACGTCCGGTTCCTAGAACGCGGAGGGTAAACTGATTCCAGATATGGTCGTTGTGAGCGTAGGCGACTGGGAGGATGATTTTGACGCCGTTTTCGGCGGCCCAGGTTTGCTGAGTTGTTGAACAATGACAATGAATGGGGTTGGCTTGGGCGATTCCTGGGACTTGGCTGAGTTGCTCAATGTAGTGACTGGCGTTGCGCTGACGACCGATGGTGTATTCAGGGTAGTGAGGGATTTTGACTCGCAGGATGGCGGCTTGGAGCGCGTCGATACGGAAGTTGCCACCGACGAGGTGATGGAAGTATTTTGGCTGCATGCCATGATTCCGGAGGATGCGGGCTTTTTCGGCTAGGGCATCGTCTTGCGTGACCAAAGCGCCAGAATCGCCGAAGCCGCCAAGATTCTTGCTGGGGAAGAAACTGTAAGTGCCGAAATCGCCCATGGTGCCGCAGGAGCGGCCTCGATAGCGGGCCCCGATGGCTTGGGCGGCGTCTTCGATGACCTTAAGGCCGTGCTCCTGAGCGAGGGCAAGGATTCCGTCGAGATCGGCACATTGGCCGAAGAGGTGGACGGGGATGATGGCTTTGGTTTTGGAGGTGATTTTGGCTTTGGCGTCGGCCAGGTCGATGTTGAAGCAGACGGGGCAGGAGTCGACAAAGACGGGGGTGGCGCCGACGCGACTGACGCATCCGGCGGTAGCGAAGAAGGTAAAGGTGGGGACGAGCACTTCATCGCCGGGGCCGATGTCGAGGGCCATGAGGGCGAGAAGGATGGCGTCGGTGCCGGAGGAGACACCGATGCAATGGCGGGATTCGGTTAGGGCGGCGAGTTCGGCTTCGACTTGGGTGACCTCGTTGCCCATGATGAAATGGCCGGTCTTGAAGACGCGCTGGAAGGCGGCGGTGAATTCGGCTTCAAGAGGGTGGTTTTGGGCGTTGACGTCGAGGAGGGGGACCATGGGCTAGAAGGGTGAGAAGATGATAGGTTGTGGGGGATGTCGGGGCTGATCAAAGGAATTTGGATGTTTTTCGCGTGTTTCGACTGATGGATCTTTGGGGGAGAGAGGGCAGAGGGACCGAGAAAGAGGTTGCTGATGGGTTGGAATAACGGCTATGTCAGGGTCAGTTCACCTTTTCAGCACTGGCATTTCATGATTGAAACGAAGAAAATTCTCATCACAGGCGGCACCGGATCGTTCGGGAAAAAGTTTGTTGAAACGGTGCTGAAGCGAAACCCCGATGTTCCGAGATTGGTGGTGTTTTCGCGGGATGAACTGAAGCAGTATGAAATGTCCCAGCAGTTTGGAGCGGATAAGTATTCGGGGCTGCGTTATTTCATCGGGGATGTGAGGGATCGTGACCGGTTGATGCGGGCGATGGAGGGCATTGATGTGGTGGTGCATGCGGCGGCTCTGAAGCAGGTGCCGGCGGCGGAGTACAATCCGATGGAGTTCATCAAGACGAATGTGCTGGGGGCGGAGAATGTGATTGAGGCGGCGATCGACTGCGGGGTTAAGCAGGTGGTCGCGTTATCGACTGACAAGGCTTGTTCGCCAATCAATCTGTATGGCGCGACGAAGTTGTGTTCAGACAAGCTCTTTATCGCTGCGAATCGGATCAAAGGGCAGCACGATATACGGTTTTCAGTGGTGCGTTATGGGAATGTGATGGGATCCCGGGGGTCGGTAATTCCGTTCTTCATGGACCGTCGGAAGTCGGGTGTGTTGCCGATTACGCACGAGGAGATGACTCGATTCAATATTACGCTGGATGAAGGTGTGCGTTTGGTGATGGAGGCGTTGGAGTCTGGATTTGGCGGGGAGATTTTGGTTCCTAAGATCCCGAGTTATCGGATTACGGAGTTGGCGGAGGCGATTGGTCCTGATTGTGAGCGTCCTATGGTGGGGATTCGTCCTGGGGAGAAGATTCATGAGGAGATGATCTCGACGGCTGATGCTTTGACGACGGTCGAT
>JARXAL010000120.1 GCA_029865835.1 Verrucomicrobiaceae bacterium | reverse complement strand
GGGGTGGGGGGGGTGGGGGGGGGGGGGGGGGGGGGGGGGGGGGGGGGGGGGGGGGGGGGGGGGGGGGGGGGGGGGGGGGCCGGGGGGGGGGGGGGGTTTCGAGGTCGGCGAAGACGAGGTGGAGGAGGGAGGCGCTGAGGTGGAGGAGGGTGTGGTTGCGGGAATCGGAGGCGGGTTGCTGGTGGGTGGTGATGAGGCGGGTGAGGAGGGCGAGGAGGGGAGGGGTGATGCTGAGGGTGATGGGATGAGCAGGAATGGACACAGCGGGTCTGGAGGTGGTGAAGTGCAGCCAGAAGTGGGAGGCGGGTCGGGGGGAGCAGCAGTCGAAGACGGTGTTGGCGGGGATGAGGACAGCGGTGTCTGAGCGGAGGGGGATTTTTTGGTTCTGGAACTGGATGTGACAGCCTGGGGTGGGATTGAAGTAGAAGCGCCAGAAGGGGCTATCGACGCCTTCGTGATTCCAGTTTTGCAGGGGGTTGAGGTAGCCGCTGTCGTGGATGATGAAGGGGGTCCAACTGGCGGTGGCGGTGCGGGCGAGCTCGACTCCGAGGTTGGTGGTGTAGTTAAGGTATTTGGGGCGCGGGTTCATGATCAGACACAAATTTTTCGAGAAACGGCACAGGGTGTGAGCGTTTAGTGTTTGATGCAACGGATGTGTTTGATGGTGTCAGGCTTGGTTTGGATTTCGGCGGGTGCCGGGATTGGGGCCGGGCTGCCTGCGGATCATGCGCAGCGGATGGAGCGAGGGTTGAAGGCGTTTGATGAGCATATTGCGCCGTTGTTCAAGGAGCAGTGTCTGGGGTGTCACGGGGGAGAGAAGGTGAAGAGTGATTTTGATTTGGCGACGCGGGAGGATTTGTTGCGCGGGGGATCGCACGGCAGTGTGGTGACGCCGTTTGAGGCGGGGAAGAGTTTGCTGGTGGAGTTGATCGAGCATTCGAAGGAGCCGATGATGCCGGACGACAAGCCGAAGTTGGCGGTGGAGGTGATTGCGAAGGTGCGGGCGTGGATTGATGACGGGGCACCGTATTCGGCGCCGTTGGTGGTTGGTAAGAAGCCGAAGCGTGATGCGTCGTTGGTGACGGATGAGGATCGGCAGTGGTGGGCGTTCAAGCCGCTGCAGAAGGTGGCTGGGGGATCGATTGATGCGTTGCTGTTGAAGCAGGCGAAGGGGATGGTGTTCAATGCGCCTGCGGATGCTGCGACACTGGTGAGGAGGGTTTATCTGGATCTGACGGGGATGCCGCCGACGCCGGAGGAGCTGAAGGCGGGGATGGGTGATGTGAGTGCGGTGGTGGAGCGATTGTTGGAGTCGCCGCGCTATGGGGAGCGGTGGGCGCGGCATTGGCTGGATGTGGCGCGGTATGCGGAGAGCACGGGGTTTGAGCAGGATTACGACCGGCCGCATGCGTTTCACTTTCGGGATTTTGTGATCCAGGCGCTGAACATGGACATGCCGTATGATCAGTTTGTGAAGTGGCAGCTGGCGGGGGATGAGTATGAGCCGACAAATCCGCTGGCGCTGGCGGCGACGGGTTTTTTAGGAGCGGGGGTGTTTCCGTCGCAGATCACGGAGAACGAGGTGGAGCGGACGCGGTATGATGCGATGGACGACATGCTGAGCACGACGAGCAGCGCGATGCTGGGGCTGACGGTGGGGTGCGCGCGGTGTCATGACCACAAGTTTGATCCGTTTCCGACGAAGGATTATTATCGAATGCTGAGCACGTTCACGACGACGACACGGAGCAATGTGGACATTCATCCGGATGGGAAGATCACGTCGGCGATCACGACGAAGAAGGGGAAGGACAAGGACACGCCGCCGATTCCGGGAGCGACGCGGATGATGATCTGCGGGGAGGGGTATGAGCCGATCGTGATGCACACGCAGGGGGGACCGTTTTTTGACAAGACGTATGTGCTGAATCGGGGTAATCCGGATTTGAAGGATGGGGAGGCGGCGCAGGGTTTTTTGCAGGTGCTGTCGAAGCCGGGGAGTGAGGCGAAGTGGGAGTGGAAGGCGCCGGAGGGGGCGAAGAGTTCGGGGCGGCGGCGGACGCTGTCGAACTGGATCACGGATGTGGATTCGGGTGCTGGGGCGCTGCTGGCGCGGGTGATGGTGAACCGGTTGTGGCAGCATCATTTTGGGACGGGGCTGGTGCCGACGACGAATGATTTTGGCAAGACGGGGGCGTTGCCGACGCAGCCGGAGTTGTTGGACTGGCTGGCGGGGCAGTTGATTGCGAAGGGGTGGAAGTTGAAGCCGATGCACCGGTTGATTATGGCGAGTCGGGCGTATCAGCAGAGCAGTGCGAGGGATGCGGTGAAGGAGAAGGCGGATCCGAACAATGGGTTGTTCATGAGGCGGGTGCCGCAGCGGCTGGAGGCGGAGGCGATTCGGGACACGATGCTGGCGGTGAGCGGGATGCTGGATGAGACGATGTATGGTCCGGGGACGAAGGATGAGAACAGTCGGCGGCGGAGTCTTTACTTCACGGTGAAGCGGAGTCAGTTGATTGGGAGCATGGTGGCGTTTGATGCGCCGGAGCCGCTGGTGAGCCAGGGGGAGCGGCCGACGACGACGGTGGCACCGCAGGCGTTGCTGCTGATGAACAGTCCGCAGGCGCTGGCTTGGGCGGAGGGGCTGGCGAAGCGGGTGGCCGGGGCGGGAGAGGTGGAGAAGCAGGTTGCGGCGGCGTATGCGATTTGTTTCAGCCGGGAGCCGAGCGGGGATGAGGTGGCGGCGGGACGGGATTTTGTGAGTCAGGGGGGCACGTTGGCGGAGTATTGCCAGGTGCTGCTGGGGTTGAATGAACTGGTTTATGTGAATTGATATGAACACGTCTTTATTTTCTCGTCGTGATATGCTGGCCCGGGCTGGGGGTGGGTTTGGGGGATTGGCTTTGGCGGCGATGCTGGAGCGGGAGGCGGGGGCGGCGAGCAATCCGTTTGCGCCGAAGTTGCCGGGGCATTTTGGGAAGGCGAAGTCGATCATTTGGATCTTTGCGAACGGGGGGCCGTCGCAGGTGGACACTTGGGATTACAAGCCGGAGTTGCAGAAGCGGGATGGCAAGCCTTTGGAGGGGTTTGATCCGAAGACGGGTTTCTTTCCGGGGTCGGTGGGGCCGCTGATGGCGTCGCCTTTTGCGTGGAAACAGCATGGGCAGAGTGGGACGTGGGCGAGCGAGCTGTTTCCGAAGACGGCGATGCATGTGGATAAGATGTGTTTCATTCACTCGTGCTGGACGAGTTCGAACAATCACTCGCCGGCGTTGTTCATGATGAACACGGGGGTGACGCGGATGGGGAATCCGTGTGTGGGGTCGTGGGTGACGTATGGGCTGGGGAGTGAGAGCGATTCGCTGCCGTCGTTCATGGTGATGAGTGATCCGCTCAACCGGGGGCTGCCGAAGGGGAGCGCGGCGAACTGGGGGGCGGGGTTTTTGCCGAGTGTGTACCAGGGGACGTGGTTGAAGCCGACGGGGCAGCCGATTGACAATCTGGCGGTGCCGGCTTCGCTGAAGCCGGGGCGGCAGCGGGCGCAGTTGGATCTGCTGGCGCGGTTGAATCGGGAGGGGTTGGCGGGGTCGCCGATTGAGAGTGAGTTGAACGCGCGGGTGGAGAGTTTTGAGTTGGCGTATCGGATGCAGACGGCGGCACCGGAGGCGTTTGATGTGTCGAAGGAGCCGGAGCACATTCGGAAAATGTATGGGGTGGATGAGAAGCATTGCGGGCACTTTGCGGCGCAGTGTTTGACGGCGCGGCGGATGGTGGAGCGGGGGGTGCGATTCATTCAGGTGTATTCGGGGGGGATGGAGAACCAGCAGAGCTGGGATGGGCACAATGATTTGATCGGGAATCACAGTGGGTTTGCGGCGGAGAGCGACCAGCCGGTGGCGGCGCTACTTTCGGATCTGGAGCAGCGGGGGCTGCTGGATCAGACGCTGGTGATCTGGGGAGGTGAGTTTGGGCGGCTGCCGATTTCACAGAAGGCGGCGAAGCCGGGGCGGGATCACAATCCGCATGCGTTCACGGTGTGGATGGCGGGCGGCGGGGTGAAGGGGGGCTATCATCATGGGGAGAGTGATGAGCTGGGGTTCAAAGCGGCGGTGGACAAGGTGAGTGTGCATGACTTTCATGCGACGATTCTGGCAGCGGCGGGATTGGATCACGAGCGGCTGACCTTTAAGTTTCAGGGGCTGGACCAGAAGCTGACGGGGGTGGAGAATCCGAAGGTGGTGAAGGAGATTTTTGCGTGAAGCTTACTTCACGTGGCGCCAGATGCCGGCTTTGTTGGTGCGGGCGCGGTCGCCGTGTTTTTTGAGTTCGAGCATGTAGGCGACTTCGTCGCGGGAGTCGTTGGGCAGGGGGGTGGTGACGCCCTGGACGCGGGCGTAGCCGGCCTGCATGAGGAGGTCGGCGAGGTAGACGCCTTTGCCGGGTTGGATTTCGACGCGGATGAGGGCGTAGTAGCGGGTGGAGTTGGGGACTTGCTCCCAGCGGGTGAGGACCTGGTAGGGGCGGGATTTGAGGAGGTCGCGGACGTAGTTGAGGGCTTCGACGCCGGTTTCGACGAGGAGGCGGTCGTTGACGTTGCCGAACCAGCGGGCTTGTTCGTTGATGCGCTGGGGGTGGGAGGTGGAGGCTTCGATGGCGTCGACGAAGTAGAGGACGAAGATGTTTTCGTCGGCACCGGTGCGGAAGCGGAGGGTGTCGGCTTCGTTGGCGCGGGTTTCGACGAGGGTGGTTTTGTCGAGGAGTTCGAAGGTCTCACGAACGGGGCGGGCGTTTTGGTCGGTGATGGTGAGGTTGGCGGGATTGACGGGGATGGCTTTGGGGACAGCGGCTTTGCTTTTTTTGAGGACGAGGGCGACGAGAACGATGACCAGCACCAGGACGGCGGTGATGGCGAGGTTCATGAGGGCGTCGCGAAGTTTCATGGGAGAGCGGTAAGAAACGCTTGAATGAGTGCGAGCGCAAGCTTGGGGGGGTAGGAGAAAGGCGCTATGGATGGGCGGAGTTGTACGTTTTGATGGATTGTTTTATGAAGTCGCATTGGACCCGAACACCGAAGTTGGAGGCACCTGATAGGCTTGGGCATTGGCCGCTCAAGGCTTCCCGCTCCTTGGGCGGCATCCTAAAAGATGCAGCCGCTGCGGACCGGAAAGCCC
>JARXAL010000133.1 GCA_029865835.1 Verrucomicrobiaceae bacterium | reverse complement strand
GCACTGGGAGAGGGGTGTTTTTTGCGGGGGGTAACCGGAGCGGCGCTGCCATTCGCCCGCGGTGTTGAGGAGTTGTTTTTCGTAGCCTTCGAGTCCGAAGAGGGCGGCGGTGGCGGGTTGGTCAGGGGTGGGGGAGTGGGTGCCTGCGGGGAGGTCTTCGAGGCCGAGGGGAGGGGGGACTTTGGCGTAGAGCCGGGTGGCGAAGGTTTCGGCGGCGGTGAAGGGGTTTTCGCCGGTGGCGGCGGCGTGTTTCATGACGCGGAGGAAGAGAGGCCAGGCGAGGATGCTGCCGCGATGAAGGCGGGCGGCACGGGCGTCGTTGAGGCTGGGGCTTTGTCGGGTGGTGATGACGCTGCCGCGTTCGTCGAGGCCTCGACGGCCAGCGCGACCGAACATTTGGAGGAGCTCGTCCGAGGTGAGGCGGTGTTCGCTGCGACCGTCGTGGAAGGCGGTGGCGGCGACGTGGACACTGCGGACGGAGAAGTTGATGCCGGCGGCGAGGCCCATGGTGGCGGCGATGACGCGGAGTTGGCCGGCTTTGGCGAGGGGTTCGATGACGCCAGCGCGGGCGGCGTAGGAGAGGCCGCTGTGGTGATAGGCGATGCGGTGCTCTAGGAGTTGAGTGAGTTCTTTGCCGCAGACGGCGCGTTGTTCGGAGGTGAGTTGAAGGGGTTCGCCAGCGGGGAGTTCGGCGGCGAGTTTGCGGGCGATGGATTCGGCTTCTTTGCGGCGGGGGGCGAAGATGAGGAGGGGGGCGAGGTCGGCGAGGAGGACGGAGGCGGCGAGCTTGGGCCAGTAGCTTTCGAAGTGTCGGGCCATGCGCTGGGGGAGGGCGACATCGGGGATGTCTTCGAGGGGAACAGGGCGGTCTTTGGTGATCACGACCTCGGCTGGGCGACCGAGGTGGCGGAGCCAGGCGGCGACGTCTTCGGGGTTGGCGACGGAACCGCTGAGAAGGAGGAGTCGGGTGTCGGGTGGAGCGAGGGCGATGGCACCTTCGTAGTGGCTGCCGCGCGAGGCGTCGGCGATCATTTGGTATTCGTCGATGACCAGGATGGCGGGGCCTTCACCACGAACGAGGCGCTCGATTTGAGTTTCGAGTGTGGCGACGAGGACAGGGGCGTGGACGTTTTCCGAGAGATCGCCGGTGGCAATGCCGACGTCCCATTTGGCGTCTTTCCATTCGGCGTATTTGTCGTTGGCGAGGGCGCGGGTGGGGACGGTGTAGACGGCCTGGCCCTTGAGTTTGAAGTGGCCGGACTGATGGAGGAGCTCGAAGATGTAGGTTTTGCCGGCACCGGTGGGGGCGCTGACGATGACGTCGGAGCCGGCGCGGAGGTGATTGACGGCCTCATGCTGCCAGAGATCGGGGAGTTTGAGGTGGTTGATCGAGGGGAGCATGGGCCGAGTGTTCGGGAGGCATCATATTGACGCGGAAGAGAGGAAAGGGGCAATCGAGAATACGAGGGTGAGTGGGCGAGGGGTGAAAAAGGCGTTGCCGGGGGTGCTTGCGATCGTGTAAAGGGCGGGATGGAGATGGACGCAGTCATTGGAGCCGTGGCGGGCTTTTTGAGTGGATCGCTGCCGTTCGGGTATTTTGCCGGGCGGATGCGGGGGATGGATATTCGCGAGCATGGCAGTGGCAATATTGGAGCGACGAATGTGATTCGGGTGTTGGGGAAGGGGATCGGGATTCCGGTGTTTGTGTTGGATTTGTTGAAGGGGTTGGTGCCGGTTTTGATGATGAAGGGACTGGGGGCGGAGTCGTGGGTGTGGGTTTTGACAGGGATGTGCGCGATTTTGGGTCATATGTTTACGCCTTGGCTGGGGTTCAAGGGTGGCAAAGGGGTGGCGACGGCGGCGGGAGTGTTGCTGGGGATTGAGCCGCTATCGATGCTGGTGGGGCTGGGGGTTTGGCTGGGGTTTTACTTTGGGACGCGATATGTGTCGTTGGCGTCGATGATGGCGGGTGTGGGAGTGGCGGGGACGATGGCGGTGCAGATGGGACGGAGCGGGCAGTGGGACGGAGTGCTGCTGGGTTTTGGGGTGGTGCTGGCCTTGTTGGTGATATTGAGGCATCGGGCAAACATTGGGCGATTGATTGCGGGGACGGAGCCGAGATCGGGCGGAAAAAAGATGAAGGTGGCGGGAGGTAAGGGCGATGCTTGAGGCGGGGTATCGATCGGCGGTGGTGCTGGGGGCCGGGAGTTGGGGGACGGCTTTGGCGTCGCTTTTGGCGGAGCGGGGGGTGGAGGTGCAGCTTTGGGGGCGGGATGCTGTGTTGATGGAGGAGATGAGGGTGACGCGGCGGAATGCCCGGTATTTGCCCGGGCTTGAATTGGCTGCGTGTATTGAAATGGTGCCAGCGATGGGAGACTTGAGCGTGGCGGAGGTCGCTTTTTGGGTGACGCCGTCACGGTATTTGCATGAGATGGCGGCGGCCTTTGCGAAGACTCCTTGTGGTGAGAGGGTGGAGGTGGCGGTTTCGTGTTCGAAAGGAATCGAAATCGATTCAGGCCGAAGGATGAGTGAGTTGCTGAAGCAAGCATTGCCGAGGGTGCAGTGTGCGGTGCTGACAGGGCCGAATCATGCAGAGGAAGTGGCGTCGCGGATGGCGACGGCGGCGGTGGTGGGCTGTGATGACCTAACGGTGGCGCGGCGACTGCAGCAGACTTTGACGCTGCCGTGGTTCCGAAGTTACACGACGGATGATGTTTGTGGAGCGGAGTGGGGAGGGGCTTTGAAGAACCCGTATGCGATCGCGGCGGGGATCGCGAAGGGATTGGATTTGGGAGACAATGCGATTGCAGCGCTGGTGACGCGGGCGCTGGCTGAGATGGTGCGGTTTGGGACGGCGATGGGTGGGAGGGCGGAGACGTTTTATGGTTTGAGCGGGGTGGGGGACTTGATGACGACCTGTTTTTCGGAGCACAGCCGGAATCACCGAGTTGGAGTTGCGCTTGGCAGGGGGGAGAGCTTGGAGGCGATTCAGGGGCGGACAACGATGGTGGCGGAGGGGGTGCCGAATACAGCCAGTCTGTTTCAAGTGGCGCGGCAGACGGGGGCGCGGACACCGATTTTGGATGAGGTCTATGCCGTGCTGTATGCGGGGAAAGAGCCAGCGAAGGCGATGCGGGATTTGCTGGGGCGTGATCCGAGGCCGGAGGCGGATTGATCAAATGGAGGGGTGGGAGGTCAAGATTTAACCGTCAAAAACAATCGAAAACAGTTGTGGTTGGGGAAAGCCAGGTTTTTGTGGGTGCCCGACCCGAAATTGTGGGTTGTTGCCAGTTTTTAAACCCCTCAGGAGGATTGATATTGTGAAGTTCAAATGCCCGTCATGTGATATGCAACTGAAGGCCGAGCCGGAAACGGCTGGCAAGGTCGTGCGCTGCCCTGGATGCAATACGAAGTTGCAAGTTCCGGCGGAAGCAGCTGGACCTGGACTTCCCCAGCCATCAGGGGTGCACACTTCGCAAAATGCCTCGTCCTCAACAGGGGATGGAGCTTGGGGCCGTGATGGAGATGCTCGTGCAGACGAGGGAGTGCAGTCTGGACTTTCGCAGCAGCAAGAGGGGTCCAGTGCGGAACGTGGGGGTTGGGAAGAAGTGGACCCAACAAATCCCAATCCTTTTCTTAGCTTCAGCATTGGGTTTGTTGCCTTTTTGACGCTTATTGGGGTTCTGTTTCCGTTCAAAGCTCCAGCAGAAGTTTCAGCGGCAGACTATACGTTGATGCAGTGGGTGGCTTCGCTGTTCTTCAAGCACATGCTGGTGAGCTTCACGAACACGCTCTTCTTCACCTGGGCGTTTGCCATTCTGTATCTCAAGTGGAAGAAGCTGCGGCATCAACGGGAGGCGCTGATGATCGACGTGCTGCCTTGGGAATTGGGAGCAGAGATCAATTCAGAAAATGTTGGGGCGTTCATTGATCGCTTGTATAAGCTGCCGCACCGTCTGCGTGACAGCATGATGGTGAACCGCATGCGGAAGGCGTTGGAACTTTTTGAAGTCAAGCAGAGTGTGGGGGATGTGACCAACATGCTCTCGAGCCAGTCTGACATTGATGGCATGAGGATCGGTGGAAGTTACACGCTTTTGAGAGCTTTCCTGTGGGCGATTCCTATCCTGGGTTTCATCGGTACCGTTATCGGGCTTTCACATGCGATCAGCGGGATGAACTTTGCGGGAATGGATGACCTCAAGGAGATCACCGCAACGCTGGGAAATGTGACAGGTGGCTTGGGAACGGCGTTTGATGCAACACTGCTTGGACTTGTTTTTGCTTTGGCGCTCAACTTTCCATTGAATTCCATGATGAGTTCGGAAGATGACTGTTTGAATGATATCGACTCATTCTGCAATGAGGTGCTGCTTCCACGCCTCAATGATGGAGGAAGCATCGCTGGAGGAGATACGAAAGGGGTGATGGAAGTTTTGGTGAAGGCGGTGGCAAGCTCACAGAAGGAGTTTTTGACTGACCTCAACGCACTTTCTGCCCGAATCAAGGAACAGGCGGAGAATCTGGACAAGCGGGCTGCGGCACACCAGGAACGGGTGAATACTGAATTTGCCCATGCGATGATTAGGATGAGGGAAGACTTTACTGCAGCCGTCACGGATGCCGTAAAGCAGAGCACGGATTACAATCGGGCGCTCGCCAGTGGCATCCAGAGTCTCAATGATGTGCTCAAGGACCTCGGTTCTAAACAAATTCTTATTCAGCAGGTGAAGAAGAAGGGCTGGTTCAGCCGATAAGATTGGGTTGGGAACACCACATCATTTTTAGCATACTAAGATTCAATGGCTAAGCGACGTCACGGAGCCAAGGACGAGATTCTTCTGGTCCCTTTCCTTGATATTTTATGCTCACTCATCGGGGTTCTAGTGTTGATCATTGTGGTGCTGTGCGTTTCGCAGACGCAACAGACGGAGGGCCGGACTCCCGAAGAGATTCAGATGGCCCAGGAGCACAAGCGGATGAAGGCTGAATTATTGGAACGGGAGAAGCTTGATTTGGTGCTCAAAGAGAAGCTGGCTGATTTGGAGAAGCTTCAAGCAGAGGCGTTGGAGAAAGAGCAGCGGTTTCTGAAATTTAGGAAGCTCATGAGCAGTTCCAAAGAGCTGCAACAGCAGAACCAGGAGATTGCAACGAATCTCCAAAAGGAGCTCGACGATCTACTCACTGAGATTGACGGGTTAAAACGGCAGGAAGGTGAGAGCAAAAAGAGTATCGCAGAGTTGATCGCAGAACTGAAGAAGAGGGAAGTGCCCGAGGATCGAAAAGTGCCACCCGTTTTGGTGCAGCCTTCGGGCTCTGGCATGGCGGAGTCCACCAAGGTCTATTTTGTTGAGTGTGGAGGGGGCGGACTCAAGATTCTCAAGGCTTGGGGCGAAGAAGATTATCGTTTGAGTGCCACTGCTGAAGTGGTGGTGGCGGATCGAGCTTTCAATCATTTCCTATCGGAGCTCCAAAAGGACAAAAACTCGCTTATCCTGTTTTTGATTCGGGATGACGGATACAACGCGTTCAACAATGGTGCAGGCCGGGCAGAGTCTGACTACGATATTCGGGTGGGAAAGCTTCCCATTCCAGGACGGGGTCAGCTTGATCTGGCGTTGTTTGAAAAGTATCGAGGGAAGGTTCCGCCGCCCCCTGATCCAGCCTCTGAGTCGGCCGACAAGCCTAAGGCTTAGCCTCTAACTTTTTTCATCTATGGCAAAGCGCAAACCACATGAAGAGCAGGAGTTGCCGTTCGTGGCCCTCATGGACACGATGACAAACGTTGTTGGGGTGCTTATCATCGTGTTGGTCATGGTGGGGATTAGTATTGCGAGCACGGTGAAGAAGATTTTGTCTGATCTGCCACCGGTAACGCCAGAGGAACACGCCAAAATGGTAGAGACGATCAAGCAGTTGCCGCCACCACCCGCAGATCCGGAGAAGATCGAAGAGACGAAAGAGATCGCGGAACAAAAGCTCAAAAAAGCGGTGGAAGACCTGAAGACCATCGACACGACGGCGCTTGAGTCGCAGATGAAGATGATGGATTTGGATGAGTTCCGCAAAAAGATGGCGGAAGCCAAAGAGAAGCGCGCTGCTGCGAAGACGGAGGTGGATAAGTTGCTGGCGGAGGTTGAGAGGTTGAAGGCACTTCTGGACCAGACGCCCGAATACAAACCTGAACCTGCAACGGTCGTGCGGTTGCCGAATCCAAGACCTTATCCGGCTGAGCCGAAGGAAACCCGGGTGCTTGTGGCGAAAGGCGGGGTTTTGTTCTTCAACGAGGCTGAGTTCATTGGACCCCTTGTGGATGGGTTGACCAAACTGAGTGGCCAGCTGACCTACAAAGAGATCAAGATTGATCCTTTTGCGAAGTTGCTGACTGAAGTTTTGGGGAGTCCCCCAAAGGCGCAGCAAGCGTGGGGAGACATTGCACCGTTGGCAGCCACTTATCAGATGGAGGAAGTGGCTCTGGCTTGGAA
>JARXAL010000253.1 GCA_029865835.1 Verrucomicrobiaceae bacterium | reverse complement strand
GCTCGACGTGGTGGGCGCGGAGGTCCATTTCGAGTTGGAAGCCGATTTCTGGGAGGTAGAGTTCGACGGCTTCGAACATGTCCATGACGCGGGCGGCGTAGCTGCGGTCCCAGGTGCTGTCGTCATCGTCGTAGCTGCCGGTGATGAGGTGGGCGATGGTGTATTCGGCGGTGTCGGAGTAGACTTCGGCGGCGCGGATGACGGAGTCGAAGGTATCGGACTCGGCGGTGACCGGGAGGACGACGGAGAGCTGGATGCCGGCTTCGGAGAGGACGTTTTCGAGGTCGTTGTGCTGGTAGAAGTTGCCGAAGAACTCGCCGAGGCCGGTTTCGATTTCGAGGACGGTGATGTTGGAGTCGTCGAGGTGGCTGAGGAAGCGAGCGCCTGAGAGGGAGTCGGCTTCGAGGGTGAGTTCGTCGGCGAGAAGGTCTTTTTCGGAGACGAGGTTGAGGATTTGATGGTTGGCACCGTGGTGGCGGAGGTAGCGGGCGAGGCAGTGGGTGAGGGTGGTCTTACCGGTTCCAGCAGTGTCGTTTTGGATGAGGAGGAGGCGTTTCATAGGTGTAGTGGGTTTGAATTTCGAGGCCATTCTATAACCACAATAATTATACGCAAGATAAATTATTTAATTTTTCATAATTATCAGCAAATGGGGGTATTCAGGGGGTTGGGGGATGGTGGGAGGGATGACAGGGGAATGCGGACAGAGGAATGGAGGATGGAGGGTGAAATGGGTGCTTTGGGGTTCGGAGGTTGAGGGGCGTCACGCGGAGCGGTGACGGGTACTTTGGGGGGATGTCGTGAGATTAGACCGGTTCTCAAAAATCTTGTTACCTTGCCCAGCGGCGCAGCGGCCTCATTGGCTGCGTCAGCGGCTTGCCCGCTCGTGATTGATTAGCGGGCTGCGCGACTTCCCTGCCACTGAAGCCGCTGCGTTCGCCGGATCAAAATGACAATCTTTCCGAGAAGCGGTCGAGGGTTAACTTGATGGTCTGGCTCAATCTGGGAGCGGTTGCGGGTAAAAGATGGTCGGTGAAAGATGGGGTATGCTGGTTTTGTGGCGCACGCTGCGGTGCGGTGTTCTGGTGCGGTTCGTGAATCGGAACGGAGAAGTTGGGGTGCAAGCAAGATGCTTGCACCACCTTATTGAGCTGCCGAGTTTGGCAGTGTCATTGGCACCTTGAACCTCGGAATCCAGGTTTTACTGGGAGAGGGAGCGGAGGTAGGCTTCGAGGGCGTCCTGCCAGGGGCGGGGTTTGATGCCGGTGAGGGCCTGGAATTTGCTGGTGTCGAGGGCCGTGTGCGGGGGGCGGGTGGCTTTGAAGGGTTCGAAGCCGTGCATGGTGTGGCCGGTGACGGTGTGCGCTTTCAGTGGGAGGCCGAGGCGGGTGGCGATGTCGAGGGTGGTTTGGCCGTATTCCTGCCAGGTGGGTGCGCCTTCGTTGCAGAGGTGGAGGAGGCCGTTCTGCTGAGGGTGATGGCGGATGAGGGTGAGGAGCCAGTGGGCGAGGTCATCCGAGTAGCTGGGGCTGGACCATTTGTCGTTGACGGCGGCGACGTGATCCTGTTCGCGGGCGGTGCGGAGGATCATGTCCGGGAAGCTGGGTTTGTCGGGGCCGAAGAGCCAGGAGACGCGGACGACGAGAGTGTCGGGATGGGCTTTGAGGGCGGCGATTTCGCCATCGAGTTTGGTTTGGCCGTAATGGTTGCGGGGGCCGGTGGGGTCGGTTTCGCGGAGGAGGGTGGTGCCGGTGCCGGGGAAGACGTAGTCGCTGCTGATGTGGATGAAGCGGCGATGGTGGGCGGCGCAGTACTCGGCGAGGAGGCCGGGGGCGACGGCGTTGGAGAGGGTGGCCTGCTGGCGCTGGACTTCGCAGGCGTCGACGTTAGTGAGGCCGGCGGCGTTGATGAGGAGGTCGAAGGGGGTGGAATCGAGGGCGGCGGAGATTTGACCTGGGAGGGTCAGATCGAGTTGGGAGCGTCCCCAGGCGGTGACGGAGAGGTCGGAGTGAACGTAGAGGCGATGGAGGGCGCGCCCGAGTCGTCCATTGGCCCCTAGGAGGAGGATCCGCAGCGGCTCAGCCATGAATGCGCTTTGCCCTGGCTCCCAAGGGCGATGGTTTGAAGTGGTGATGGTGACTGACGGCGCGTTGCATGGGAGCGAGGCGGTAACAATGGGGGAGGTGGGGCGTGGGTCAAGCGGCGTTTGGGTGATGAAAGAATGAGGGTGGAGTGCGTGTTGAAGATGGGACATGAATTTACCGATGATTTGGAAGTGGATGGGGGTTGTGACGATGTTTGGCGCGATGACGCATGCGGCGGTGGAACCGGTGGAGGTGACTTTGTTTCCGGAGGGGGCGGTGGAGCCGGCGGGTTTTGTGGCTGAGCCGGAGGGGCTGATGGAGGACAAGAAGAAGGACGGGGTGAAGCGAGTGGGGAATGTTTCGGTGCCGATGATGACGGTGTATCGGCCGGAGACGGGGGCGAACGGGACGGCGGTGTTGGTGTGTCCTGGTGGGGGTTATTCGATTTTGGCGATTGAGCACGAGGGGACGCAGGTGTGCGAGTGGTTGAATTCACTGGGGGTGACCGCGGTGTTGTTGAAGTATCGGGTGCCGAGGAGGGATGCGACGAGGCCGCATGTGTATCCGCTGGAGGATGCGCGGCAGGCGATGAAGCTGTTGCGGGCTCGGGGTGGGGAGTGGGGGATCAAGCCGGATCGAATCGGGGTGCTGGGTTTTTCAGCGGGGGGCAATCTGAGTGTGATGCTGGCGTTGAATCCGGAGGGGGCGGCGGATATGGAAGCGGTGCGGCCGAATTTTGCGGTGCCGGTGTATCCCGCGTATTTGACGGTGGGCGGTGGGAATGGGGAGTTGGTGAAGGAGATCGTGGTGGATGAGAAGGCGCCGCCGGTGTGTTTGATCCATGCGCACAATGACAAGATCACGCCTGCGGGCAGTGCGTTGCTTTATTTGGCGTATCAGAGGGCGGGGCGTCCGGCGGAGTTGCATGTTTACTCGGCGGGCGGGCACGGGTTTGGGATGAAGGCGAATGGGGATGCGATCAATGAGTGGCCGGCGCGGGTGGGGGCTTGGTTGAAGCAGATTGGGATGTTGGAGCCTGCCGGGGGGTGAGGGCGGTTTGGGATTGGAGCCAGGTGAGGCGTTGGGTGGGGGTGAGGGGGCGGGTGGTTTTGAGGAGGTTGAGGAGGGTTTCGAGGTTGTTTTGGCAGTGGTGGGTGAGGAGGTGGTCGATGGCGGGGACGAGGTCGTAGTAGGTGGCGATGGAGTTGAGGCGGGCGTTGTTGACGGGCTGGGCGAACCATTTGTCGATTTTGAGGGTGCCGCCGTGTTTGCGGTTGAGGTGGTCAGCGCGGTGGCGGAGGTCGGTGAAGGCGGTGGTTTTGGCGCGACGCCTGGCGTCTGATGAGAGGGGGGTTTGGGTGTAGGTTTTTTCGAGGGCGGCGCGGGTGTGGGTGAGTTCCTGGATGAAGTCGGTGAGGATGCGGTCTTCGCGGTTGTAGGCGGTGAGTTCCCGGGTGCGATGGGTGTCGGCGAGCCAGCGGCGGGTGGCGTGGCGGGCGATGGCGGTGGCGAGGGCTTCGTTGAAGTCGGTGTCGTTGGGGAGGTAGAGGCGCTGATGGGTGAGTTCGTGGAAGAGGAGTTCGGCGAGGTCGCGTGGTGGGAGGTCGATGAAGGTGTTGAGGATGGGGTCTGAGAGGACGCCGAGGGTGGAGTAGGCGTCGACTTCAGCGACGAAGACATCAAGGCCGCGTGAGCGGAGTTGGGTGGCGAGGGCGGTGGCGTCTTTTTCTTTGAACCAGCCGCGGTAGGAGAGATCGCCGAGGAAGGGGTAGCGCCAGGTGTGGGGTTTGAGGGAGAATTCGGGGGCGGCGAAGACGACCCAGACGAGGTGCTTTCTTTGGAGGTCGGTGTAGCGGTGGTATTGTTTTTCAGCTGGGAGGTTCAGGGTGTTCCGGGCGTAGGCGCGGATTTCCTGGACGAGTTCGAGTTTGCTTTTAAGGGGAGCGGGAGTGGCGGGGTCGGCGAGGACCTTCTCGATGGGGCGGGCTTTGCGTTGGATTTCCCATTGGCCGGAGGCGGCTTGGGTGTAGAAGCGGGCGGTGCTGCACTGGGAGAGAAGCAGAGGCACGAGCGCCAAGAAGATGAGGGGGGCGCGGGGCATGTTCGCGGTTTAGAGCAGTTTAAGCAAAACTGTAGCCGCTTTTTTGGGGCGGCGGAAGTGGATATGAGCCGTCGTCAGCTTGGAACGTATGTTCTCATATGCCCCGGCGCTGCCAACGGCCCATCTCCACCTCCGGCACTCCCAAATCAACAGCCACATCTTTTCTTAAAATGCTCTAGCCGATGCTTAGCGTTTCTTCTGCGCCTGGTATCAGGGTGGGGGTGGAGGGAGAACCGCCGAGGCTTCTGATGTCCTCCAGCATGGTGTAAATGCCGGGGACAAGAAGGAGGGTGATGAGGGTGGAGAAGAGGCCGCCGAAACCGAGTGCGACGGACATGGGCACGAGAAAGAGGGCTTGGACGTCGGTCTCGCTCATGATGGGGATGAGGCCGACGAAGGTGGTGACGCTGGTGGCCATGATGGAGCGGAAGCGGCTGACACCGGCTTTCCATGCGGCCTCGCTGAGGGGGCAGCCCTGGATGCGGAAGCGGTTGATGCGGTCGGTGAGGACGAGGCTTTCATTGACGACCATGCCGGAGAGGGCAATGACGCCACACATGGACATGATGCTGAGGTTCAAGCCGAGCACGATGTGGCCGATGATGGCGCCGACGACACCGAAGGGGATGACGGACATGACGATGAGCGGCTGGGAGTAGGATTTCAGGGGAATGGCCAGCAGGACGTAGATGCCGAAGAGGGCAAGGAGGCCTCCGATGGAGAGGTCGCGCATGGATTCATTTTGATCGTTTTGTTCTCCTTGGAAGCGATAGATGACGCCGGGGAACTGGTTTGTCATTCTCGGTAAAAGATCGCCTTTGACAGCGGTGACGACTTCGTTGGCATTGGCGCCCGGGATGGCGAGATCGACATCTGCGGTGAGCGTGATGGCGCGGCGGCGGTCGGCGCGTTTGATGGCGGAATAGGCGCGGCCGTAATCGGCGGTGGCGACGGCGGAAAAGGGGATTTCGGTGCCGTCTTGAGCACGGATTTTCATGTCAGCGAGATTTTGGAGGGAGAGGCGCTCCGATTCGGGATAACGGACCATGACTTTGACCTCGTCGCGGCCGCGTTGGAGACGTTGGGCCTCCTCGCCATAAAAGGCTTGGCGGACTTGGCGGGAGATGTCTGCGAGGCGGAGGCCGAGAGTCTCGGCTTGAGGGAGGATGTTGATTTTCATCTCGCGTTTGCCTTCGAAGTCCGAGTCGGTGATGTCTTTGACGCCTTTGAATTTGGCGAGGCCGGCTTTGAGGAATTCGGTGGCGGAGCGGAGTTCGTCGAGATTTTCGCCGGAGAGTTCGAGTTCGATGGCGGAGCCACCGCGGTCCATGGAGGAGCCGAAGGTGAGTTCGACGGCGCCCGGGATGGGGCCTGCGAGTTCACGCCAGCGAGAAACCAATTGGGCGCAGGTGATTTCGCGTTCGTAACCTTGCACGAGTTCAAGCGTCACTTCACCGACGTGTGGAGCGCTGGCGGAACCCAAGCTGAATTGGAAGGAGGTTTGGAAGGGTTGATTGCCGACGGTGGCCAAGGAGTGTCGGACAATCGAGCGGGAGCCGTCTTTGGTTTTGTAGGCGTCGGCGAGTTGTTGGGCGGCCTTTTCCAGTTGGGTGATACCACGGTGGGTGGATTCGATGGGGACGCCTTCGGGGAGGGTGAGTTTGGCGGTGATGATGTCGCCTTCGACTTCCGGGAAGAAGAGGAATTTGACGGCACCCGAAGCGACCATGCCGATGGCGAGAATAAATACGGCAATGAAGGCTGCGAGAACCGAGTAGCGCCAGTGGACACAGAATTGGACAAGTGGGCGGTAGTAGCGATCCGCGATGTGATCGAGGCCATCGGAGATGCGGCTGTGGAGGCGCATGAACCAACCGGCTTGCTCTTTGGTATGAACTTTGAGGGCGGCGAGGTGGGCAGGGAGGATGAGTTTGGACTCGATGGTCGAGATGATGAGGACGGGGACGACGACCCAGGGGATGTTGCGCCAGATTTTGCCGCTGACGCCGCCGACGCCGAACATAGGGAGGAAAGCGCAGACGGTGACGAGGACGCCGAAGGTGACGATGACGGCGACTTCGTTGGTTCCGCGCGGGGCGGCGATGTGGGGAGGTTCGCCCATGCCCATTCGGTGGTAGACGTTTTCGCCGATGACGATGGCGTCATCCACCACGACGCCGAGGACGAGGATGAAGGCGAAGAGGGAGATCATGTTGATGGAGACGTCGGCGTAGGGGAGAACGAGGAGTCCGCCGGCGACGGAGACGGGAATGCCGAGAGAGACGTACCAAGCGAGGCGGGGTTCGAGGAAGAGGCCGAGGGTGATGACGACAAGGATGAATCCTTGGAAGCCATTTGAGAACATGAGATCCATGCGGCCACGGAGGTAGAGGCTCCAATCGTTCCAGACTTGGAGTTTGACGCCTTCGGGGACGAAGCGAGGGGATTCACGGATGTAGTCGTAGACGACGTCCACGAGGCGAAGGGTATCTTCGTCGCCGACGCGGAACACGTTCACGACGATGCCGGGTTTGCCATCGAAACGGCTGAAGATTTCTTTTTCTTCGAAGCCATCCTTGATGGTAGCGACGTCTTTGAGTTTGAGGGAGGTGCCTTCCGGACGGGTGAGGACGGTGATGTTTTCGAATTCGCGGGGGGTGTAGCTTTTGGCTTGGGTGCGGATGAGGACTTCACCGGCATCGGTGCGGACAGAACCGGCGGGTAGATCCAGGGAGGAGGCGCGGACGGCGTCGGCGACGGCTTGAAGGGTTAAGGCGTGGCGACGCAGGGTGTTTTCGCTGACTTCGATGCTGATTTCGTAGTTTCTTTGACCGGCGATGGTGACCTGGGTGATTTTGGCTTCGCCGGAAAGGGAGTCTTGAAGCCAGCGCCAGGAGGAGGCGAGCAGGCCTTGAGGGGGAGGAGATTTGTAGACGAGGAGGTCGTCCCGGACTTTTTCGGCGATGCGTTGAAGGGTGGCTTTGTCGGTGTCAGCCGAGATGGCGATGCTGAGGACTTGGTTTTTGATGAGGAGTTCCTCGACGGTGGGCTTTTCGGCCTGTTCGGCGAAGTTATCGATGGCATCGACGCGAGTCTTGATGTCGGCCATGATGTTGCGGACGTTGTAGCCGGGTTCGATTTCAAACATGACGTTTCCGATGGATTCGCCGGCGATGGACTGGACTCGTTTGATGCCTTCGAGGCCTTGAACGGATTCTTCGATGGGGATGCAAATGCCTTTCTCGACTTCCTCGGGGGCGGCGTTGGGGTAGGGGACGCGGACGCTGACCATGTCGAGGACGAGGTCGGGGAAGATTTCCTTGCGCAGGGAGAACCAGGAAAGGAAGCCCAGGCCGAGGAGTCCCCACATGAGGAAGTTGGCGGCGATGTGATTCTTGGAGAACCATTCGACGATGGATTTCATGGCTGTTGGGACC
The DNA here is from genome assembly GCA_029865835.1 of Verrucomicrobiaceae bacterium. GTDB lineage: Bacteria > Verrucomicrobiota > Verrucomicrobiia > Verrucomicrobiales > Verrucomicrobiaceae > JAGRPD01. The sequence goes on along the minus strand of JARXAL010000253.1, from coordinate 9,960 downwards.
CTCCGAAGGCTTCAGGCGACTGGGAATTGATAGATACCTCCATGCCGTCGACGGGGGCTGCGATGGTGGTGACGCAGACGAGTTCGCCGGCTTTGAGGCCTTCGGAGACGAGCCAGTGGGAGCCGGTTTGGCGAACCACCGTGACGGCGCGGCGGCGGATGCGGTTTTGGGAATCGACGACGAGCAGGTGTTGTTCATCGAGGAAAGAGCTTCTTGGGATAGGGAAGACGTTTGTGAGGGTTTGGCCTTCGATTTCGGCGTGAACGAAGAGACCTGGTTTGAGGATGTCGCTGGTTGCGGGTTGGGAGGCTTCGACGGAAGCGATGAGGTAAACGGAGCGGGTGGAGCGGTCGATTTCGCCCTCGGTGCGGATGATTTTTCCGGTCCAGGAGACCTGATTGCCACCGAAGGAGGTTTTGAGTTGAACGGGGATGGCGGGGTCACTTTGGCTGTGTTTGACGAAAGCGTAGTCATCCAGAGACAGAGGCAGGCGGACTTCGAAGGTGCCGAGCGAGAAGAATTCAGCGATGGGAGCGCCCGGGGTCAGGTAGGAGCCGAGATCGATCCGGAGAGTGCGAAGGCGGCCGGCGAAGGGTGCCCGGATTTTGGTGCGTTCGAGATCGTGTTGGGCTTTGAGAAGGCTGGCTTCGGCGGCTTTGAGGCGGGAGGTGGCGCTTTCGATTTGGGGTTTGCGGAGTGCGAGGTCGGTGGGTTTCACGCCTTGAGAGACTTTTTCCCATTCGCGCAAGGCTTGTTCGGTGCGGGCTTTTTCGCTGGCGAGGGAGGAGCGTGCGTCGGCGAGGGCGGCTTCGGCTTGGGTGACAGCGGTGGCGTAGTCTGAGGGGTCGATTTCGACGAGGATTTCGTTTTCGTCGAACTGCTCGCCGATGTTCCATTTGGGGGAGACGGCAGTGACGCGACCGGCGGCTTCTGAGGCGATGGTGGTGACGCGCTGGGCGTCGATGATGCCTTGGGAGGGAAGGGTTAGGGTGATGTTTTGGGGTTTGGCGGTGAGGGTTTGGACGGAGAGAAGGGTGCGCGGGGCTTCGATTTGCTCGGCGGGTTTTTTGAATTGGACCATGACGGAGAACACGCCCAAGGCGGCACCGACGATGAGGATTGGAACGAGTACTTTGAGAAGGCGATTCATTGAGGAGAGGAGGGGCCGGGGGAGGGTTTGAAATCGCCGCCAAGGGCAAGGTGGAGGTTGACGCGGTTTTCGAGGCGGAGGCGGCGGAGGGTGAGTTGTTGGGAGCGGAGTTGGACGAGGCGGGTTTGGGCGGTGAGGACGGTGAGGAGGTCGCTGACGCCGCCGGCGTAGTCGGCGCGGGCGGCTTCATCGGCCTGGGCAGCGAGGGAGGTGGCGGAGTCGATGGCGGAGGCGCGTTCGGCGAGGAGGCGTTCGGCGGCGAGGGTGTTTTCGACTTCGCCGAAGGCTTTGAGGACGGATTGCTGGAGTTGGGCGAGGGCTTCGTCTTGTTTGGAGTAGCGGACTTTGGCTTCGGCGCGGAGTTGGCCACCGGTGAAGAGGGGTTGGACGACGTTGCCGGCGAGTTGCCAGACGCCGAAGTCGCTGTTGAGGAGTTCGGAGAGGTCGCCGGTGGTGGTGCCGGAGCTGGAGGTGAGGGCGAGGCGGGGGAAGAGGGCGCGGCGGGCTTCGGAGAGGCGTTTGCCGCTGGCGGCGAAGCGGCGTTCGGCGGCGAGGACGTCGGGGCGGCGCTGGAGGAGTTCTGAGGGGAGTCCGGCGGGGACTTTGCCGGGGATGGGAGGGAGTTTGGCGGCGGCGAGTTGACCGGAGGGGTAGCGGCCGAGGAGGATTTCGAGCTGGCGGGCGCTGCTTTCGAGGGTTTGTTGGCGTTCGATGCGGGCGGCGCGGGCGGTGGCGGCGTCGGATTCGGCGAGGCGGAGTTGGGCGGCGGCGCCGCCGTCTTCCTGTTGGCCGCGGAGGAAGCGTTCGCGGACGGCGTCGGCGGTTTTTTGGAAGATCGCTTCAGCTTCGGTGGCGAGGGCGACTTGTTCTTTGGATTCGGCGAGGGTGAACCAAGTGGCGGCGATTTGGGCGGCGATGGAGGCTTGGGCGGCGCGAATGTCCTTGGAGGCGGCTTCAGCTTCGGCGGTGGCGGCGGACACACCGGCGCGGATGCGGCCCCAGAGATCGAGTTCCCAGTTGATGGCGGGGGTGAGGTTGAACTGGTTGAAGGTGTTGGAGAAGACGGCGCCCGGGTCACTGGCGCCGCCTGGGCCGCCGATGGGGAAGCCGATGAAGTTTTGCTTTTGGCGGTTGCCGGCGAAGGTGAGGTCGGCGGTGGGGAGGCCTGCGGCGCCGGCGATGCGGGCCTGTTGTTGGGCTTGATCAAGGCGTGCGGCGGCGATGCGGAGGTCGCGGTTGTTCAGGAGGGCTTCGTCAACGAGGGCGCGGAGGCGGGAGTCTTTGAAGCGGGTGACCCAGTCGGTGTCGACGCCGGCGCGGGCTTCTTTGACGGCCTGCCAGGAGGAGGGCACTTCCAGGTCGGCCTGGTCCATTCGGCTGGGCGGCGAAAGAGGGGAACAACTGAGTAGGAGGGCGCTGATTAGGGGTCCGCAGAGGGCGGAGAACAACCGGGGGAACGAGCGTGTTTTCAGGCTCGACACCATGCACGGGGAGTGCGGCTTGTCGAGTGGGGGGTTAGACCGACTCTCGAAATGCTTGTCAGCTTGCCCAGCGGCGGAGCAGCCTTCATTGGCAGCGTCAGCCGCTTGCCCGCTATTGATTTAATAGCGGGCTGCACGACTTCCTTGCCACTGAGGCCGCTGCGCTCGCCGGATCAAAATGACAATGTTTTCAAGAACCGGTCTAGGTATTTCCTACCGATGGGGTGAGATGAAAACGAGGCGCCGGACCCCAGTCCGACGCCTCGCCACACACAACAACACAGCCCCCAGGCTGTCTTGTCCTTCACCAGCGGAATCGAATTCCGCCAGTAAATCCTGTAAACTCGTCGCCGAGATCGACGTTGATGCCGAGGTCGAGCTGGCTCAAAACGCGGAAGTAAGCCGCGACGTCGAAGATCATGGTGTCGAAACTGTCCGAGCTGGTGACGGTGAAGCCGGCTTGGAGTTCGAGGAAGTCGACGGGGGCGAAGCGGAGGGCGGGGCGGGCGTAGATGGCGCCTTCGGTGAAGCTGAAGCGGTTGATATTGGCGTCGAGTTTGCCGTACATGCCGCCGACTTCTGCGAGGAGGTGGAATTTGTCGACGATGGGGAGGTAGAGGCCGGCGCCGAGAGAGGCGCTGGTGAAGTCGTATTCGCGGGAGCTTCTGCCGCCGCCGTTGGAGAGGGACCAGCCGAAGTCGGCTCTGATGAAGAGGGGTTTGAAGAGTTGCACACTGAGGGCGAGGGCGACGCCGTGTGAGCCTTCGAGGGAGCTGTCCTTGGGTTGCTGGTATTGGTAACCGCCTTCGAGGAAGCCGTAGCTGAGGATGTTGGGGGCGGAGGAAGCGTTGAAGCTGCTGTCCGAAGGGTAGCCGGGGGAGCCGTAGCTCATGTCGGAGCCGTAGCCTGGGTAGGTGGGGGGGGCGGAGACGGGCGGGGGAGCGGGAGGCATCGAGGACATGGCGCCCATGCCGTCATTGGGAGCACCATAATACTGATACTGCCCCAAGGCTGGGACCGAATGGAACGCTAGCAGCAGGAGGATGAGGCGTTGCATGTCTTGCTCGGTTGTGTTGATAGTTTGGGAATCTTAATTGATGCGGGTATTCACAATTAAATCAACTTATTTTCATCATTGTGAATATTTTAGTGAAGCGAGCTGTTAACGAGTGTTAATTTACTAGAACGACTCAAAAAGCTAGCATTTGTTCCCTGAATCTGGCATCGTTTTGAGCTAATCCTTTTCCGACCGATTCCTGATTTATGCGTGTGTTTGCTATAGCTTTTGTGTGGGTGACTTGTTTGTTTTCGAGTGAGGAGGCGATTTCGGCGTCTCGGGTTCAAGCGGAAGAGCCGGCGAAACCTGAACCGAAGCCTGAGCCCAGGAGGGAGCCGAAGCCGGAGGAGAAGCCAAAGCCGAGTCAGCCGGAGGAGGTGAAGAAAGCCGAGGTGGTGAGGAAAGAGGCGACTGAAGCTGCGCCGACGAATTCGGGGAAGAAGACGGTCAGTGAACTGACGAAGGATTTTAAGCGATTAGGGGGCTTGTTTGAGTTTTACCTGCAGATGGAGAAGGGGAAGTTGTTGCTGCATTTGAAGAAGGATCAGTTGGAGAAAGAGTTTATTTATTTTCCACAGACGATTGATGGGGTGGTGCAGTCGGGGTTTATGCGGGGACAGTATGGGGATCAGGTGGTGATTCGGTGGCGGCGGATTTTTGACCGGATCGAGGTGAGGAAGGTGCCGACGGGCTTTTATTTTGAGCCGGGACATCCCTTGGCGAGAGCGGCGGAAGCGAACACGTCGGAGGCGGTCCTGGCGAGTGAGGTGGTGATGGCGGAGGATGAGACGGGGTATTTGATTGATGCGGGGAGTTTGTTTTTGCGGGAGAGCTTGCTGCACGTGCATCGCGGGAATGATGCGGGGAAGGCGGTGCTGGGGAAGTTGTCCGAGCAGAAGACGCATGTGACCGGGGTGCATATCTATCCGGACAATGCGTTGATTCAGGTGGCGTATGTGTATGAGAATCCGTCGCCGACGTGGAATCGCGAGGGCAAGGGGGCGGATGAGATTGCGGATGCGCGGTATGTGACGTTGCAGATGCAGCATGCGCTGGTGCGGATGCCGGAGAATGATTTCAAGCCGCGCTGGGATGATCCGAGGGTGGGTTATTTTGCGACGAAGGCGACGGACATGACGAGTACGGAGGTGACGCCGTATCGGGATGTGATTCATCGCTGGCACTTGGCGAAGCAGAAGCCGGGGACGAAGCTGAGTGAGCCGGTGGAGCCGATCACGTTTTGGATTGAGAACACGACGCCGGTGGAGTTTCGCGACACGATCCGGAAGGCGACGCTGGCTTGGAATGAGGCGTTTGAGACGGCGGGGTTTAAGGATGCGGTGGTGGTGAAGCAGCAGCCGGACAACGCGAAGTGGAATGCGGGGGACATCAATTACAATGTGCTGCGTTGGACATCGTCGCCGAATCCGCCGTTTGGAGGGTATGGGCCGAGTTTTGCGAATCCGCGGACGGGGCAGATTTTGGGAGCGGACATCATGTTGGAGTTCAGCTACATGACGAGGCGGATGCAGAGTCGGCGGGTTTTGGATGAGGTGGGGTTGGCCGGGTTGGCGCCGTTTGGTGGGGAGGAAGAGGTTCGGGGGTTAAAGATGGCGAACGGGCATGAGTGTTTGGCGGGGGTGTGCGCGCATCAGGGGTTGCGATTTGGAGGGGCGATGTTGCGGGCTGAGGGCATGGGGAAGGTGGAGATGGACCGGATGCTGAATGAGGCGCTGTATTATTTGGTGCTGCATGAGGTGGGGCACACGCTGGGGTTGAACCACAATTTCCGGGGGAGTCAGTTGCATGATGCGAAGATGATTCACGACAAGGCGGTGACGGAGAAGGTGGGGTTATTGGGATCGGTGATGGATTATCCGACGGCGAATGTGGCGCCGCTGGGGGTGAAGCAGGGGCAGTATTATTGCACGAAGCCGGGGCCGTATGATCATTGGGCGATTGAGTTTGGGTATTCGGAGGCGTTGGAGGATCCGGAGGCGGAGGCGAAGCGCTTGAAAGAGATCGCGGGTCGGTCGCACCGGCATGAGTTGGGATTTGCGAATGATGCGGATGACATGAGGGCGGTGGGGAAGGGGATCGATCCGAGGGCGATGCTGTTTGATTTGAGTCGTGATGTGGTGAGCTATGGCCGGGAGCGCTGCGAGTTGGTGAAGAAGCGGATGGAGACCCTGCTGGAGCGCAGTGCGGAGGACGGGGCGAGCTGGCAGCAGGTGGTGGGGGATTTTGCGACGTTGAATTCGGAGATGAGCAATACGCTGGTGGCGGTGTCGCGGCAGGTGGGTGGGGTGGAGGTGGAGCGAGCGTTTGCCGGGCAGGGGGCGGAGCGGAAGCCGTTTGTGCCGGTGCCGGCGGAGCGGCAGCGGGAGGCGATGGCGTTGCTGGCGGAGTATGGGTTTGGGCCGGGGGCGTGGCAGGTGCCGGCGGAGTTGGCGGCGCATTTGCAGGTGCAGCGGCGGGGATTTGATCACGACGGGCCGGAGGATCCGAAGCTGCATGAGTTGGCGGCGAAACTGCAGCGGGCGCTCTTGGATCATTTGCTGAATGGGGCGGTGCTGACGCGGTTGAGCGACAGCGCGCTGTATGGGAATGAGTTTGGGGTGGGGGAGATGTTGAGTGCGCTGAGTGCGGCGATTTTCAGGGGAGATCCGGAGAACCGGCCGTCGACGGTGAGGCAGACTTTGCAGGCGATGTATTTGGAGCGGTTGCTGGCGATGGCGAACAGTGGTCAGCAGGTATCGGCGACACAGGCGGCGGCTTTGAGTGAGGTGCTGCTGGTGCGGACGGCGCTTGAGAATCGTGCTCAAATCCTGATGGGTGCGCCGCAGCATCAGGCGCTGCTGTTGTACAAAATTCGCCGAGCCTTGGATGAAGGGAAAAATTGAGTTGGTGGCCGGGGATTGACGGGGGGCAATGAAGGATCGAGTACTCGGGTTCGAAGCTGACCATGAGCCGAGTTCCGGAAGACATCAAAACGGTGCCGCGTCACATTGCCATCATCATGGATGGCAATGGGAGATGGGCGCGTGAGCGGGGGTTGCCGCGGACGGAGGGGCATCGGCGGGGAGCGGACAGTGTGAGGCGGGTGGTGAAGGCTTGCGGGGAGTTGGGGGTGGAGTTTTTGACGCTGTATGCGTTTTCGTCGGAGAATTGGAAGCGGCCGAAGCGGGAGGTGGATGCGTTGATGCGGCTGTTGCAGCAATTTTTGAAGTCGAGGACGCCTGAGATGATGGAGCAGAACGTGCGGTTGCAAGCGATCGGGCGATTGCATGATTTGCCGGAGGCGTGTCAGGCGGAGTTGCACCGGTCGATTTCGAAGACGGCGCAGAATACGGGGTTGACGCTGATTTTGGCGCTGAGTTACGGGGGAAGGGAGGAGATCATTGATGGGGTGAAGAGTTTATTGGAGAGTGTGGAGAAGGGGCATTTGGACAAGGCGATGATTGATGGGGAGGTGTTCAGCAAGCATTTGTACACGCGGTATTACCCGGATCCGGACTTGTTGATTCGGACTTCGGGGGAGCTGAGGCTATCGAATTTTCTGCTTTGGCAGATGAGTTACACGGAGTTTTACGTGACGGAAAAGCTGTGGCCGGACTTTGAGCGGGAAGCGCTTTTGGAAGCTTTGCGGGCATTTAATGCGCGCAGCAGGCGGTTTGGAGGCGTATAACGGGCTGTTGACGAGTGTCTAGAAAAGGCGTAGCACCCTATTTCTTAGTTTTTTAATGTCCAACGCGCTGCCAGAAACACGAATCTTCATTGTCGACCCGGATACCGACTTCCTGGCGTGGGCTAGTGCGCATTTGAAGGCGGACGGGGTGCGTATTTTTACTTATGAGCGGGCGGAGGAGGCGATCGCGGCGCAGCAGAAGGAGAAGGCGGATTTGATTTTGGCGGAGGTGAGGCAGGCGGGGATGAGCGGGATTGATTTTCTGAAGCGGTTGCGGCAGGGGGATCCGAATTCGATGGTGATCCTGTTCAGCGGGATCACGACGACGAGTCAGGTGATCGAGGCGATGCGGCTGGGGGCGTATGATGTGATGGGGAAAGAGAAGCTGCCGTATGAGCTGAGGAGTGTGGTGGAGAGTGCGTTGCGGTCGGCGGATGCGAGGCGGCAGACGCGGGAGCAGAGCCGGGAGGTTTCGACGGATACGATTCAGGAGACGATCATCGGGCGGTCACAGCCGATGCAGGAGGTGTTCAAGATGATTGGCCGGGTGTCGCGGTCGGATGCGCCGGTGATGATCACTGGGGAGAGCGGTTGCGGGAAGGAGTTGGTGGCGGGGGCGATTCACAAGTTCAGTCCGCGAATGCAGAAGGAGTTTGTGGCGATCAATGTGACGGCGATTCCGGACAATTTGCTGGAGAGCGAGATTTTTGGTCACGAGAAGGGAGCGTTTACCGGAGCGGTGGCGCAGCGGGTGGGGCGGTTTGAGCAGTGTGACGGGGGGACGTTGTTTTTGGATGAGATTGGGGACATGCCGCTGGCGGTGCAGAGCAAGTTGCTGCGGGTGCTGCAGGACGGGGATTTTTCGAGGGTGGGGAGCAACCAGACGATTCGCTGCGATGTGCGGGTGCTGGCGGCGACGAACAAGGATTTGGAGGCTGAGGTGGCGAAGGGGACGTTCCGGGAGGATTTGTTTTATCGATTGAACGTGGTGCGGATTCACATTCCGCCGCTGCGGGAACGGCGGGAGGATGTGGTGCCGTTGGCTGAGTTTTTCCTGCATCGGATTTCGAATCGTCGGCGCGGGATGGCGATGCGGTTTACGGAGGATGCGCTGGCGTTTTTGGAGGCGTATGACTGGCCGGGGAATGTGCGGGAGTTGGAGAACACGATTCAGCGGGCCTGTGCGCTTTCGAATTCGGATGTGTTGCTGCCGTCGGATATTCCTTTGGGGACGAATTCGCAGCGGTATCCGGGGGCGTCGAGCACGGTGACGCGGATGCGGGATGCGCTGTCGACGTTGCTGCAAGCGGCGCAGTCGTCGCCGGATCTGGAGTTGCTGCCGTGGGTGGAGAAAGAGTTGTCGAGGCTGGCGTTCCGGCATTTTGAGGAGGATGCGGCGCAGGCGGCGAAGTTTTTGGGAAGCACGGCGAGTCGGGTGGCGGCTTTGCAGAGCAGCAGTCAGGCGATGCCAGCTCTTAAGGTGGCGGAGCCTCCGGCGACGGCGACGAAGCGGGCGAGCAAGAAGGCGATTTGAGTCGGGCTGTCGGGTGGGAGGATGGATTCAGAGGCGTGAGTGACCGAGCTGGCGGAAGGAGAACAAGTAGATTGTGTGGTCGTGGGTGGAGGGTAGAGTTTGAGGAGTGCGATGGAGGAGACTAAGAGCCCTGGATTTTCTGAGCCAATTTGGGTGACCCGACCGCGGTTGCCGGATTTGGCGGCGTTTGCCGAGGCTTTGAGGCCTGCTTGGGAGTGTGGGCAGGTGACGAATGGGGGGCGGTTGAAGCGGGAGTTGGAAGCCAAGTTGGCGGGGTGTTTGGAGGTGGGGCATTGCGAAGTGGTGGCGAACGGGACGCTGGCGTTGATTTTGATGCTGGAGGCGTTCGGCTTGCGGGGGCGGAAGGTGGCCGTGCCGGCCTTCACGTTTATTGGGGTGATTCATGCGTTGCGGTGGGCGGGGTGTGAGCCGGTGTTTTGCGATCTGGAGGCGGGGACGTGGCAGGTGGATCCGAAGGAAGTTGAGCTGGCGTTCGAGGGTGGGGCGGAGGCGATTCTGGGGGTGCATTTGTTTGGGATGAGCTGCCGGGTGAGTGAGTTGGAGGGGTTGGCGCGGCGGTATGGGGTGCCGCTGCTGTTTGATGCGGCGCATGGGATGGGGTGTCGGCTGGGCGGGGTGCCGCTAGCGGCACTGGGGGATGCGAGTATCTTGAGTTTTCATGCGACCAAACCGTTCACGACGCTGGAGGGCGGTGCGGTGGTGACAGGGCGGCAGGAGATCGCGGAGCGGGTTCGGTTGCTGAGTGACTTTGGCTTTGACGCGGAGGACCAAGTGCTGTTTCCGGGCATGAATGCGAAGATGAATGAAGCGGAGGCGGCGATGGGGCTGGTGACACTGCCCAGGCTGGCTAAGGAGATTGCGGATCGTGGGCGGGTGGCAGCGGTGTATCGGGAGGGTCTGGCGGGGTGTCCGGGTTTGACGCTGGCGAGTTTGCCGGAGGGGTTGGAGAGCAACCATGCTTATTTTCCGATCCGGATTGAGGCGGGGGCGTTTGGGATGGATCGTGGGCAGTTGATGGCGGTGCTGCGG
>JARXAL010000125.1 GCA_029865835.1 Verrucomicrobiaceae bacterium | reverse complement strand
CGATCGGGGTCGCCGAAGGGGTTTTCGGGAGAGGAGAGGGGGGGAGGGTTCATGGGAGATTCGGGTGGTTGGCCTTTGGTCCCATGGGAGAGGGGACTTTTCAGCCGATGCGATCTGCGCCGTAGTGGCGGCGGAGGGCTTCGGGGATGAGGATGGTGCCGTCGGCTTGTTGATGGGTTTCGACAAGGGCGACGAAGAGTCGGGCGAGGGCGGTGCCGGAGCCGTTGAGGGTGTGGGCGAAGCGGTTTTTGCCGTCGGCGTCTTTGAAGCGGAGGTTCATGCGGCGGGCTTGGTAGTCGCCGAAGGTGGAGCAGGAAGACACTTCGAGGTAGGCTTTTTGGCCGGGGGCCCAGACTTCGATGTCGTAGGTTTTGGCGGAACCGAAGCCGATGTCACCGGTGCAGAGTTCGATGACGCGGTAGTGGAGGCCGAGGAGTTGGAGGACTTTTTCGGCGTGACCGGTGAGGGTTTCCAAAGCGTCCATGGAGGTCTCCGGGGTGGTGATGTGGACGAGCTCGACTTTGTCGAACTGGTGCATGCGGATGAGGCCGCGGGTGCCGAGGCCGGCGCTGCCAGCTTCACGACGGAAGCAAGGGGTGTAGGCGGCGTAGTGGATGGGGAGCTGCTCGTTTTTGAGGATCTCTTCGCGATGGAGGTTGGTGACGGGGACTTCGGCGGTGGGGATGAGGTAGAGGTCGTCCTCGGGGCAGTGGTAGACTTGGTCGCCGAATTTGGGGAGTTGGGTGGTGCCGACGAGGCACTCGGGTTTGACGAGGAGCGGGGGGCTGATTTCGGTGTAGCCGTGCTGGGTGGTGTGGAGGTCGAGGAGGAAGTTGATGAGGGCGCGTTCGAGGCGGGCGCCGGGGCCGCGATAGACGACGAAGGCGCTGCCGGTGATTTTGGCACCGGCTTCGAAGTCGAGCATGCCGTGGGTCTGGCCGAGGGCGATGTGGTCTTTGGGTTCGAAGTCGTAAGCGGGAGCGGTGCCCCAGCGGCGGACTTCGGGGTTTTCTTCGGCGGTGGAGCCGATGGGACAGGCGTCGTGGGGGAGATTGGGGAGAGCGAGGAGGAGATCGCGCTGTTGGGTATCGGCTGCGTCGGCTTCCTGGCCGATTTCGTCGATGCGGGTGCCGATGCCGCGGACTTCGGTTTCTTTGGCGGAGGTGTCTTCGCCGTTTTTGCGACCGATGCCGATTTCCTTTGAGAGGCGATTGCGGTCGCTTTGCAGTTGCTGGCGTTCGGTCTCGGCGGCGCGGCGTGCGGAGTCGATTGCGAGGATTTGGTCAACGAGAGGAGCGAGCGCGGCGTCGCGGGTGGCGATGCGCTGTTTGACGAGTTCGGGGCTTTCGCGCAGGAGGCGGATGTCGAGCATGGTCTGGGGAGGGTAGCGGGGGAAGTGGGTTTGTCGAGAGGGAGATGGGGAGGGGGGAGTGATCAGTAATCAGTGGTCAGTAATCAGGGTTCGGGGTTCGGGGTTTGGTGAGCTGGGGGTGTGAGTTGTGAGTTGTGAGTTGTGAGTTGTGGGGTTGAGTGGTGGGTGATTTATTTGGATTCGAATGCGACGACTCAGCCGGCACCGGAGGTGGTGGAGGCGATGTTGCCGTATCTGCGGGAGCGGTGGGTGAATCCGTCGTCGAGTTATCGGGGGGCGCGGGAGGTGAGGAAGGCGATTGAGGGGGCGAGGGGAGCGGTGGCGGAGTGGATCGGGGCGGAGGTGGAGGAGATGGTGTTTACGAGTTGCGGGACGGAGTCGGTCAATGCGGTTCATGACTCGGTGCGGGCGCTGTGGCCGGAGCGGAGGCGGTTGATTGTGGGGGCGACGGAGCATGCGGCGGCGATGGAATCGGCCGAGCGATGGGTGAGGAATGGGGGTGAGAAGGTGGTGGTGCCGGTGGGTCGGGATGGGGTGGTGGATTTGGGGGTGTTGCGGGAACTCTTGAAGGAGCCGACGGCGTTGGTTTCGGTGATGTGGGCGAACAATGAGACGGGGGTGGTGGCGCCGATGGCGGAGGTGGTGTCGCTGGCGCATGAGGCGGGGGCTTTGGTGCATACGGATGCGGTGCAGGCGGTGGGGAAGGTGGCGGTGGATGTGCGGGAGGTGGCAGTGGATTTTTTGAGTTTGAGCGGGCACAAGGTGCATGCGGCGAAGGGAGTGGGAGCGCTGTATGTGAGTCGGCGGGCGCGGTTTTTGCCGTTGCTGGTGGGGGGTGGGCAGGAGAGCGGGAGGCGGAGTGGGACGGAGAATGTGGCGGGGATTGTGGGGCTGGGGGAGGCGGTCGCGTTGATGAGGGTGCAGGATGGGCAGCGGGTGACGGCGATGCGGGATGCGTTTGAGGCGGGGGTGTCGGCGAGGGTGCCGGAGGTGGTGGTGAATGGGCTGGAGGCGCGGCGGTTGGGGACGACGAGCAGTTTGACTTTTCCGGGAGTGGATGCGGCGGGGATGTTGATTTTGCTGGATAAGGCGGGGGTGTGTTGTTCGGCGGGGTCGGCGTGTCACACGGGGGCTTTGCATGCGTCGCATGTGCTGGAGGCGATGGGATTGGATGCGGGGCATGCGGGGAGCACGCTGCGGTTTTCGTTTTGTCGATACAACACGATGGAGGAGGTGGAGCGGGCAGTTGAGGGGGTGGTGGCGGGGGTGGAGAAGATGCGAATGTTGATGGGGGTGGTGGTTGGTGGGTGAGCATGAATCAGCAAGTTTGACTGTGCCGGATCGGGTGTGGCCGAGTCTGGCGGAGGAGTCGCGGTCGCTATTGAAACTGGCGGTGCCATTGATTTCGGGTCAACTCACTCAGATGCTGATGGGGGTGGTGGACACGGTGATGATCGGGGGGATCGGGGTGGTGCCGTTGGGGGCTTCGACGTTTGCGAATTCGTTGTTAGCGGTGCCGTTTGTGACAGGCATTGGACTCATGACGTCTGTGTCGGTGAGGGTATCGCAGGGACACGGAGCGAATGATCCTGAGGCGGTGGGATCGGTGCTGAGGCATGGGACGTGGCTGGCATTGATGTGGGGGCTGATGGTGGTGGCTGTGGTGGGTGGGTTGCTGGGTTTTTTGGATCGGTTTGGGCAGCCGACTGAAGTGGTGGAGCGGGCGCCGGTTTATTTGATGACGTGCGCGGTTTCGATGGTGCCGGTGATGCTGACGATGGCGTGGAAGAATCATGCGGACGCGTTGAGCCAGCCGTGGACGCCGTTTTGGATTGGGCTGGGGGCGATTGGGTTGAATGCGTTTTTGAACTGGCTGTGGATTCATGGGCACTGGGGTTTTCCGGCGATGGGACTGGAGGGGGCGGGATATGCGACGTTGGTGGCGCGGGTGGTGGCGACGGGGGTGCTGTTTGTTTGGCTGAATCGGAGTGCTAGGTTGAGGAAGTGGGTGCCTTTGCGATGGTTGGCGAGGTGTGATTGGAAGGGGTTTGCGGAGTTGCTTCGAATCGGGGTGCCAGGGAGTCTGCATTTGCTGACGGAGGTGACGGCATTTGTGATGGCGTCGTTGATGATTGGAACGCTGGGAGTGGTGCCGTTGGCGGCGCATCAGGTTGCGATGACGTGTGCGGGGACAGCTTTCATGGTGCCGCTGGGGATGGCGATGGCGACGACGGTGAGGGTGGGAGAAATTGTGGGTGCGAATGAGAGGCCGCGGCTGCATCGGGTGCTGAGTTTGAGCTGGCTTTTTGCGGCGGGATTTATGTCGGCGTCGATGGTGTTGTTCTTCTTTTTTGGGAAGCCTTTGGCAGGCTTGTTTGTGGCGGATGAGGCGGTGGTTTCGAGTGCGGCGGCGCTTTTGGTGGTGGCGGTCGTGTTCCAGTTGTTTGACGGGCTGCAGGTGGTGTCGGTTTCGGCGTTGCGGGGTGTGAATGATGTGGCGGTGCCGGCGTGGATGGCGGCGTTTGCGTATTGGGGGCTGGCGATGCCGTTGGGGTGGTATTGGGGGTTGAAGCTGGGTTGGGGGGCGTCGGGGGTGTGGCTGGCGATGGCGGTGGGTCTGGCGGTGGCGGCGTTGTTGCTGGGGAGGCGGGCGTGGCGTTTGCTGAATTCACGTGTTTTTGACTGACAGTTTTGTTGAAGGTGTGCATACTTGACGTGAATGGAGCCACCAATGAACTCTCGGACTTACCTCGGCGCTGAGGGCAAGGGGAGAGGTGTGCGTTCGGGTGCAGTTGGAAAGAACAAGCGCGACGGGCTTGGACGAGGCAGTCCGGCGATGATCGATGATCATATCGAGACGATCTGCAGCATTCTGCCGGATGGAACGTTTGCGTATGTGAATGATGTTTTTTGCCGGGTGTTTGGCAAGAAGCGGAGTCAGTTCATTGGGAAGAAGTGGGTGGGGATGGTGGAGGAAGAGGATTTGGAGAGGATTCAGAAGCAGTTGCAGCAGTTGAGGCCGGAGATTCCGGTGGTGGTGGTGGAGCACCGGGTGCAATTAGGTGCGGGGGGTGCGCGGTGGATGCAGTTTGTGAATCGGGGGATGTTTGACGAGCGGGGGAATCTTCTTGAGACGCGGGTGGTGGGTCGGGACATCACGGAGCGGGTGGAAATGGAGATGGCTCTGAAGGAGAGTCGGGAGCGGTGGAAGTTTGCGATTGAGAGTTCGGGGGACGGGGTTTGGGATTGGAACGTGGCGACAGGAGAGGTGAAGTTTTCGGATCGATGGAAGGGGATGCTGGGGTATTTGCCGGAAGAGATTTTGGGAGGGTTTGAAGAATGGGAGTCGCGGGTGCACCCGGATGATTTGGCGGATGCCAAGGCGGGGTTGAAGGCGCACTTTGAGGGGGTGAAGGCGTCGTTTGTGCAGGAGTTTCGGATGAAGTGCAAGGATGGGAGTTGGAAGTGGATCTTGACGCGGGGGAAGGTGATTGCGAGGGATGGGAAGGGGGCGCCGTTGCGGGCGATCGGAACGCACACGGACATATCGGAAGCGAAAGCGGCGAAGGCGCGGGAGGCGGAGAATTTGAGGTTGGTTGCGGAGGGAGCGCCCTGTGATTCGGTGTTGGATGCGATCGTGCGCCATGTTGAGGCAGAGCATCCGGAGATGTACTGCAAGGTGATGGCGGTGGATCATGTCGGGGGGGGTTTGAAGGTGCGTGCAGGTCCGAGAATGCCTGAATGGTATTTGAAGGCGGTGGATGGAGCGATGATTGAAGAGGGAGGGAAATGCAGCGGCGCGGCGGTGTTTCGCGGAGAACGCGATGTGACGGAGGACATGCGGGTGGATGAACGTTGGAAGGATCGGCGAGAATTGGTGGCGAAGTTGGGGATGGTGGCTTGCTGGGCGGAGCCGATTCGGAGTCGCTCGGGTTTGGCGTTGGGGGCCTTGGCGTGTTACCATCGAGAGCCGCATTTGCCGACCTGGGCGGAGATTGAGACGGTGATGAATGCGGTGTCGTTGGCGGCGGTGGCGCTGGAGCGCGAGAAGGAAGAAGCGGCACTGCGGGACAGTGAGGCGAAATTTCGGGCAGTGTTTCAGCAGGCGGCGGTGGGCGTGGCGGTGTTGGAGACAGCGACGGGTCGGTTTTTGGATGTCAATCAGCGCATGTGCGAGATCAACGGGTTGACTCGAGAAGAGATGCTGAAGACGAACTTCATGGTCTTGACGGTGCCGGAGGATTTGGGGGGGAATTTGGCGCAGATGAAGCGGTTGGTGGCGGGTGAGATTCCGAATTTCACGATGGAGAAGCGGAATATCCGAGGTGATGGACAGATTTGCTGGGTCAACTTAACGGTATCGCCGCTCTGGCAACCGGGAGAACCACCGTTACGTTATGTGGCTGTGTTGCAGGATATCACCGGGAGCAAGCTGGCTGAGGCAAAATACCGGAGGCAGTTGGAATACAATCGAGCGTTGGTGGCCAACACAAGTGCCTACATGGTATCGTTGGATTCGAAGGGGCGGTTTGTGCATGTGAATGAGGCGTTCTTGAAGGGGGCTGGATACGCGTTGGAGGAGGTATTGAACCGGAGGCCGTGGGAGATTGGATTGATGAACAAGGAGGATGCGATGCATTCGAAGGAACGGTTTGGGGTGGTGTTGTCAGGGGAGGAGAGTCCGCCGATTGAGCTGAGGTTGAAGACTCGCGGTGGAAGCTGGCGGGTGGTCGAAGTGAGGAGTGCGATGACCCGGACTCCTGACGGGAAACCGGATCGCATCATTGTCACGGGAACGGATCTGACGGAGCGGAATCGATTGCAGCAGGAGGTGCTGAATGTGGTGGAGAGGGAGCAGGCACGGCTGGGGCATGATTTGCACGACGGGGTGGGACAAACGATGACGGGAGTGGTGGCGCTGATTGACGCGCTGGAGGAGGGATTGAATGGGGAGGCAAAGAAGGATGCTGCGAGGATTCGGAAGTTGATTCAGGACGGGGTGTCTGAGATGCGGCGGATGTCGCATGGGCTATCGCCGATGAGTGTGAAGTATCGGGGACTGGAGGGATCGCTGGAGTTGTTGGCGGAGACGGTGCGACTGAATCATCGGACGCCGTGTGTGTGTGAGATTGAGGAGGGGATCGTGATTGAAGATGACGACAGGCAGACGCATCTTTATCGCATTGCTCAGGAGGCGGTGAACAATGCGCTGCGTCATGGCGATCCGAAGACGATCTGGATACGGCTGAAGACGGAGAGCATGGGAGTGAGTGTTTTGAGCGTGGAAGATGACGGGTCGGGGATCAAGAAAGCGAAGGGCAAGGGGCCTAAGGGTGAGGGGGTGGCGGTTAAAGCGGGGATTGGGATGCGGGTGATGGAGTATCGGGCGAAGTTGATCGGAGCGGAGTTGGAGGTGAAATCGCGGGTGGGGGGTGGAGTGATTGTGACCTGTCGTTTGCGGGCGCCAGGTGCGTCGAGGAGCAAAGGGCGTCAGTTTAAGGTGACAAAGCGAGGTTAGGAGATAAAGGTGGCGGAGATATGAGCACGCTTCCGAAAGTTTTTGATGTCAAACCTTGCGCGGTGGAACTTGAAGCGGGGGATCACTGGTGGTGTGCCTGCGGACTTTCGGGGCATCAGCCGATGTGTGATGGAGCGCACAAGGGGACGGGGTTGGGGCCACGGAAGTTCACGCTGACGGAGGCGAAGAAGGTTTGGCTTTGCAACTGCAAGCACAGCAACAATCCGCCGTTTTGTGATGGCAGTCATTCGAAGCTGCCGGCGACGGAGACGGAGTGAGGAAAAACTGAGAGGGGGAATATTGGGTGGGATGGGAACGTCTTAGTTTGAGATGAAGCGGATTTTACAGTTGGGGATGGTGCTGGCTTTGGCTCTGTTTGGGCTGGGGGATGAAGTGGCTGGGCAGTCGCTTGGGCTGGCGTTGCCTGAGGATTCGCCGGTGAAGGCGGCTTTGGTGGCGGAGGTGACGGTGGGGGTTTCCGGGGTGCCGTTTCGGGCGGCGGTGAAGCTGGAGCATGCGCCGGAGTGGCACACGTATGGGAAGGTATTGCCACCGGAGGTGATTGGGAAGCCGACGTCGTTGAAGTGGACGCTGCCGGAGGGGTGGACGGTGGAGGAGTTGCCGTGGCCGGAGACGCATGAGGTGCCGTCGACCGATGGGAAGAAGAGTGTGGGGTATGATGGGACGGTTTATTTGCCTGTGAGGGTGACGCCGAAGGGTGGGGTGGGGACGAGTGCGGAGATCAAGGTGAAGGTGGATGCGCTGGCGTGTGATCCGAAGAACTGCATGCCGCAGCGACCTGAGGCATCGATGACGTTGGCTTTGGGGGAGGCGGTGGTGATGAATGCGGAGTTGGCGGGGGAGTTTGCGAAGATGGCGGCGTTGGTGGTGCCGAAGGCTGAGGCGGTGGTGGCGCCTGTGAGGAAGGCGGAGCGGTCGTTTTTTGGGTATCTGGTGTTTGCGTTCGTTGGGGGATTGATTTTGAACGTGATGCCGTGCGTTTTTCCGGTGTTGGGAATCAAGATCATGAGTGTGGTGCAGCAGGCGGGGGGAGATAAGCGGCAGGTGCTGATGCATGGGTTGGCTTACACGGTGGGGATTTTGATTTGTTTTTGGGCGCTGGGAGGGTTGGTGATTTCGCTGGGCAAGACGTGGGGGTTTCAGTTGCAGTCGCCGGGGTTTGTCTTTGGGTTGGCAGCGTTCTTTTTGATCTTTGGATTGAACATGGCGGGGGTGTTTGAGATTGGGGCGTCGGCGGTGGGTGTGGGGGCGAATTTGCAGGCGAAGCATGGGTTGAGCGGGTCGTTTTTTTCCGGGTTGCTGGCGGTGGTGGTGGCGACGCCATGCTCGGCTCCGTTTTTGGGGTCTGCGCTTGGTTACACGGTGACGCTGCCGGGAGTGCAGGCGATGCTGATGTTCACGATGATAGGGATCGGGCTGGCGAGTCCGTTTTTGGTGCTGTCGCTGGTGCCGTCATTGGTGTCAGCGCTGCCGAGGCCGGGGGCGTGGATGGAGAGCTTTAAGCAGGGGATGTCGTTTTTGTTGTTTGGGACGGTGGTGTTTTTGGTCTGGGTGCTGACGGGGATGATTGAGGGGCAATCGATGCTGTTCTTGATGTTTGGGTTGGTGGTGGTGGCGCTGGGGTGCTGGATTTATGGACGGTGGTCGCTGCCTCATAAGCCGCAGCGGACGCGTTTGATTGCGGTGGTGCTGGCGGGGTTAGCGGTGGTGGGTGGTTTGGCTTTCGGGTGGCCGGAGGTGGAGGTGGCTTCGGTGGAAGAGGGGAGTCATTCCGAGGGTGGGTTGACGTGGGAGGCGTGGTCGCCGGAGAAGGTGGCGGCGCTGCGGGCGGAGGGTAAGGCGGTGTATATTGATTACACGGCGAAGTGGTGCTTTACCTGCCAAGTGAACAAGCGGGTGTATAAGGACCCAGCGGTGCAGAAGGCAATTGCGGAAAAGAAGGTGGTGCTGTTGAAGGCGGACTGGACGAATGAGGATCCGCGGATCAGCCAGGCGCTGTCAGAGCTGGGGAAGGCGGCGGTGCCTGTGAATGTGCTTTATTTGCCGGGGGTGAAGGAGCCGGTGGTGTTGGAAGAGTTGCTGACGGCGGACGGGGTGGTGAAGGCGATTGAGCGGGTGCCTTGAGGGGGAGTGGTCAGTAACCAGTGGTCAGTGATCAGTAATCAGTAATCAGTAATCAGTGGTCAGTGGTCAGTGGTCAGTTCACTGAGCGTTTGTTGATTGCTGATTAATCGTCGAGGAGGAAGGGGTTTTGGAGTCGTTCGCGGGCGATGGTGGTGGAGGGGCCGTGACCGGGGTGGACTTGGGTTTTGTCCGGGAGGGTGAGGATTTTATCTTGGATGCCGCTGAGGAGGGTGCGGGTGCTGCCGCCGGGGAAGTCGGTGCGGCCGATGCCGTCGCGGAAGAGGACATCGCCACCGAAGAGGTGTCCGGTGGTGGGGGAATGGAAGCAGATGCTGTCGGGTGAGTGGCCGGGGACGTGGAGTACGGACCAGGAGGTGCCGAGGAGATCGAGGGTGGAAGATTCGGTCACGAGGTCGGTGACGGTGAAAGGGGTGACGGAAAAGCTGATGCCGGCGGAGATGCCGAAGAGGCGCTCGAGGGTGAGGTCGGGTGAGTAGGGGGCGAAGGCGATGACGGGGCAGGCGTGAGCGGCGGCGATGGCGGCGGCGTCGAGGACGTGGTCGAAGTGTTGGTGGGTGAGCAGGAGGGCGTTGAGTTTGACACCCTGAGCGGATAGCCAGGCGGACATGCCTTCGGGGGCGTCGATGGCGATGGCTTGGTCGGCGAGGCGTAGGAGCCAGCCGTTGGTTTGGGCGATTCCGCCGGTAAAATGAGACAATGTGAGCATTTGAGCAGTAATGAGAGGGAAACTGTTGGACATTTCAACCTGTAAGCCTCAAAATTAGAAGCGATTTCGGCATTGGCCGACGTTTATGATTCATACAACCCCTCTATGATCCGCGCCTTCTCTGTTTTTTCCGCAGTGGCTTTGCTGGCCACACTTGGAACTTCTGTCACCGTGAAAGCAGAGACCAACTTTGGCCAGGTGGCGATGCATGTGGCTTACATGCTGCAAAATCATCACTACTCGAGGAGGGATTTTGACGACAAGGTTTCAGCGCAGATGCTGGACAACTATCTGGATTTGCTGGATTTCCGGCATGTCTTTTTTACTCAGGAGGATGTGGATGGATTCCGGGCGAAGTATGGGACGACGCTGGATGACCATATTTTGATGCGCAATGTGGCGCCGGCGCAGGAGATTTATGACGTGTATGTGGAGCGGGTGAAGGATCGGGTGGCTTATGCTCGGAAGACTTTGGAGGGCACGGAGTTCAAGTTTGATTCGAAAGAGACGGTTGAGTTGAAGCGTGATAAGGCGCCTTGGCCGAAGAATTTGGCGGAGTCTGACAAGCTGTGGAAGCTGCTGCTGGAGGAGAACATGCTCTCGGAGACGATGATCGCGGAGAATCGTGAGCGGGACAAGGTGAAGAAGGAGAAAGAAAAGGCGGAGAAGGCGGCTGAAGCGGCGAAAGAGGGCAAGCAGGAAGAGGCTAAGAAGGAGGACGAAAAGACCAAGGATGTGGCGAAGGTGGAGAAGGATGATGATGAGGATTTGTCGCCGAAGGATCGGGTGATCAAGGACTACGATCGGTTGCTGGAGAACTTGAAGGAGAACGATGGGGAGGACGTGGTGAATTTCTTCCTGTCGTCGCTTTCGTCGGCTTACGATCCGCACACGGAGTACATGAGTCAGACGGAGATCGACAGCTTCAACATCTCGATGAAGCACTCGTTGGTGGGGATCGGGGCGTTGCTGGAGTCGAAGGATGATGTGGCGGAGATTCGCGGCATTGTGGTGGGCGGTCCTGCGGACAAGCAGGGAGAGCTTCAACTGGGAGACCAGATTTTGTCGGTGGCGCAGGGTGAGAAGGACTTTGTGGATGTGAAGTTCATGAAGTTGCAGAAGATCGTGGACATGATTCGTGGGGGCGATGGGACGACGGTGCGAATCAAGGTGTCGCCAGCGAATGATCGGAATACGACGAAGCTGATTTCGATTGTGCGGGCTGAGGTTGAATTGAAGGAGAAACTGGCGAATGCGGAGATGATTTTGACGCCGGATGCGTTGGGCAAGCCGATGAAGGTGGGTTGGATCATGATGCCGTCTTTTTATGCGGACATGGAGGAGGGGAAAGTGAGCATGACGGAGGATGTGTCGAAGTTGTTGAAGCGCCTGATGAAGGAGAAGATCGATGGATTGGTGCTGGATTTGCGTGGCAATGGAGGTGGGTCATTGGAGGAAGCGATCAAGCTGACGGGATTGTTTGTGCCTGCGGGTCCGGTGGTGCAGGCGAAGGATTGGAGGGGGAATATCACGTGGCGGGAGAGTGAGACCCCTGATGCGCTTTACACGGGGCCGATGGTGGTGCTGACGGACAAGACGAGTGCGTCGGCTTCCGAGATTTTAGCGGCAGCGCTGCAGGATTACCGGCGTGCGTTGGTGGTGGGTGATCAGAGCACGTTTGGGAAGGGAACGGTGCAGACGATTTTGCCGGTGGAACGGTTCATGCCGTTCTTCAGCGACAAGTCGCGCGCCGGGGCATTGAAGGTGACGATTCAGAAGTTTTACCGGATTGCAGGTGGGTCGACGCAGTTGAAGGGTGTGGTGCCGGATTTGAAGCTGCCATCGGTGCGTGACGTGTTGGACATTGGTGAGAGTGCATCGCCGAATGCGTTGGAGTATGACACGATTCCGGCGCGGGAGTTTGCCTTCAGTCGGAAGGATGCGCTGCCGGTGGAGCAGTTGAATTCGAGCATGCAGAACCGGTTGGCGACGAATACGGAGTTTCAGTTTGTGATGGAGGAGTCGAAGCGGATTAAGGAGCGGATTGACAAGAACGTGGTGAGCTTGAGCATTGAGGATCGTCGTCGGGAGCGTGACGAAGGGGAGGCGCGTCGGGAGAAGCAGGAGGAGTTGCGCAAGAGCCGGGCTGAGGAAGTGGCGAAGCAGGTGGGTGACAAGGGGTTCAAGACTTATCAACTGACGTTGGACAATGTGGATGCCAAGGAGCTGACTTTGATGTCCGATGTGACCAGTGAGCAGCGGTCGGGGATGCGGGTGGCGGCGGATGCTGAGGGGGAAGAGAAGGGGGCGAGTGAGTTTCCTTATGGTATTGAGCCGGCGAAGCTGGAGACTTTGAACATCATGCGTGACTACATCCAGGTGTTGAGCGGGCAACCGACGACGGCGAAGACTACGGAGAAGAAGGAGTAGTTGGGCGGTTGAGCCGCCTTGGAGGAGGCCCGCCTCGGAGAGGCGGGGCACGTTAGGCGACAGGGGTTGATGGTGGTGAACAAGGGAGGCAAGCCAGCGGCTTGCTCCACGGGGGGCGACTGTGATGGGGTCAGGCGAGTTCGATGGCGCCGGAGGGGAGGGCTTCGGATTGCATGGCTTCGAGGAAGGCGGGTTCGGCGGGGATGCGGGCGAAGAGGGTGCGGTGGCGGGCGGCTTGTTCACGCCAGAGTTGGAAGTGGGTGTGGTAGGCGCGGTGGTAGCGAGATTTTAGCTCGGGGGTGACGCGGCGGCGGCTGCGCTGGGAGGACTCGCAGTCTTCGAAGTCGATGTTGCCATCCCAGTCGGGTTCGGCTTCGTCGAGGGTGGCGGGAGCGAGGATGAGGGTACGGCCCTGTGCGGCGGTGAGGATCGGGAGGGTGGATTCGGGAGGGGAGGGGCTGAGGAGGTCGGAGATGAGGATGCGGAGGGAGCCCTGGCGGAGGGGGGTATTGGACAGGGCTGAGGGTAGATCGAGGGTTGGGGAAGGAGGGTCGGGCCAGGAATAGGCGAGGGCGTTTTGGAGGGGGAGATCGGTGGGGGAAGTGCCGAGGAGGTGGAGGCGGAGGGTGCCGCCGAGGCGGAGGCTGCTTTCGATGCAGAAGTAGATGAGTTCCCAGGTGCGTTGGGATTTGGCGGGGGTGAGGTGCATGGAGCTGGAGAGGTCGAGGAGGAGGTCGACTCTGGGGGTGACTTCCTGGCGGAAGAGCTTCATGGTGGTGTTGCCGGTGCGGGCGGTGGCCTGCCAATTGATGTGGCGTGGGTCATCGCCGGGGACGTAAGCGCGCTGGTCTTGGAAGTCGATGGAGCTGCCGGTGCCCTGGCCGAGGACGGTACCGCCGGAGCCGCGCCAGTGGCCGCCACGGAGGGGGAGGCGGAGGGCGCCGGTGGTGGCGCGCATGGATTCGTGGAGGGTGCGGTGATCCAAGGAGAGTAGCGGGGTTGGGATGATGATGGGGGCGGAGGGAGGGGGGAGTCAAGGATGCGGATTGCGGATTGCGGATTGCGGATTGCGGATTGCGGATTGCGGATTGCGGATTGCGGATTGCGGATTGCGGATTGCGGATTGCAGATTGCAGATTGCAGAATTGGCAGGCGGCACATTTTTACAGGATTGCTGCGCTTCGCTTCCCTTCGGACTGCCTTTGGCAGGCTGTTTGCCTTCGGCTATCTCCGCTTCGCTTCGGTTCCCTTGGTC
>JARXAL010000124.1 GCA_029865835.1 Verrucomicrobiaceae bacterium | reverse complement strand
CCTGTTTTTTCTGGTGTCTAAGGAATTGACGATGGGGCGGGAACATGGGACAAGGGAGGGTCTTATGAACGGGAACCAAAAGAACAGGTTTGAACTGCCAGCGAAATGGGCATCGGCATTGCTGGCAGGGTTTTTGTTGAGTCACTGCGAGAAACCGACAGCCCCTGTGCTGCCGCCACCAGTGGTGCAAGTTCAGGAGGTTTCCAAATCGAAGGTGGAACGCTCAACCACGTTCATTGGGAAATTGGACTCACCGCAGAACGTTGAGGTGAGGGCTCGTGTGGAATCCTTTTTGGATAAGATTTTGTTTGAGGAAGGTAGTGAAGTCAAAGCGGGCGATCTGCTGTTTGAACTGGATAAGAAACCATACGAGGAGCAGTTGGCGGCGGCCAAGGGCGCTTTGGCGCAGGCGCAAGCAGGTTTGAGCAAGAGCAAGATTGATGTGCCGAGGCTCAAGGTGCTGGTGGCGCAGAATGCAGCGCCCCAGCGGGAGTTGGATGCGGCGCTTTCAACGGAGGAAGCGAACGCGGCGAACGTGGCATCGGCCGAGGCGAAGGTGAAGTCGGCGGAATTGGATCTGGGGTATTGCGAAGTGAGGGCACCGTTGTCGGGACGGATCGGGGCGAAGTCGGTTTCGGTGGGGAGTCTGGTCGGGAAGGGAGAGCCCACGCTGTTGGCGACGATCTCGCAGGTGGATCCGATTTGGTTTTACTGTTCTATCAGTGAAGTGGAATACTTGAATGCTGAGAGGATGGCGAGTGAAGCGGGACGCAAATTGGGTGATCTGCCGGCGCATTTGATTCTGGCCGATGGATCGCAGCATCCGGATGCGGGCAAGTGGGTTTTTGTGGATCGCATTGTGGATGTCACGACGGCGACCATTCGGATACGAGCTGAGTTTCCGAATTCCCGCAGGGCCTTGCGTCCGGGGATGTTTGCGCGAGTTCAGGTGAGTCTGCCGAGCGAGGAGGAGCACATTTTGGTTCCTGAGCGTGCCCTAGTGGAACTTCAGGGGAAGAGTTTTGTGTGGGTTGTCAGTGCGGAAGGGAAGGGCAGTCAGAGGCCGGTGGAAGTGGCGGCGAAACGCTATGGTTCGAATGTGATCGTCTTAAAAGGACTGGAGGTCGGGGAGCGAATCGTGGTTGAGGGATTGCAGAAGTTGCGTGAGGGAGCGCCGGTTCAGGCGATGACGGCGGAAGGGATAGCGGCGGCTGCCGCCGCGAAGGCGCAGGAAGCGAAAGAAGAAACCAAGAAGGGTAAGGAATAACGACTATGGCTGACTTCTTTATTCGTCGCCCGATTGTCGCGATGGTCATTGCCATCCTGACGGTGATTGTGGGTTTGATATCGCTGGCCCGGTTGCCGATTGCGGAGTATCCGCCGGTCAGTCCGACGATGATTCAGGCGACCACGACGTATCGGGGTGCGGCAGCTGAGGCGGTGATGGAATCGGTGGCGACGCCGATCGAATCCAAGGTCAATGGGGTGGACAAGTTGCTCTACATGCAGTCGTTCAATGCCAACGATGGCAAGATGACATTGAACATGTATTTCGATGTCGGGACGGATGTGGACATCATGCAGGTCAATGCGCAGAATCGCGTGGGGCAGGCGGAAGCGCAGTTGCCGGAGGCAGTCAAGAAAGAGGGGGTGATCGTCAATCGATCCAGTCCTGACATTTTGATGGTGATCGGGTTGAATTCGCCCAAGGGAACTTACGATGCCACCTTTCTGGGCAACTACTGCGACATCAATTTGGTGGACGGGATCAAGCGGGTGAAAGGGGTGGGGGACGTGAAGAATTTCACGGCTCAGGACTACGCGATGCGAGTGTGGTTGAGGCCAGATAAGTTGATGGTTTTGGGGGTGACTCCCCAGGACATTGCCAATGCGATTCGGGAGCAGAATGCGCAATCGCCTGCGGGTCGGGTGGGGGCGGAGCCGTCGCCGGCAGGGCAGGAGATGCAGTTTAACGTGCGTGCGCAGGGGTTGCTGAAAGATCCGAAGGAGTTTGAAGA
Organism: Verrucomicrobiaceae bacterium; assembly: GCA_029865835.1. Taxonomy (GTDB): domain Bacteria; phylum Verrucomicrobiota; class Verrucomicrobiia; order Verrucomicrobiales; family Verrucomicrobiaceae; genus JAGRPD01. The sequence goes on along the minus strand of JARXAL010000124.1, from coordinate 6,381 downwards.
GATCATTGTTCGTTCGAATGCGGATGGTTCGCAGGTGAAGATCAAGGATGTGGCGCGGGTTGAGCTTGGGGCACAGACTTATGATTTGCGGGCGCGACTGAACAAGACGCCAGCGGGAGCGATTGGGATTTATCTGGCGCCCGGGGCGAATGCGATCGAGACGGCAGGAAATGTGAGGGAGATTTTGGAAGAGGCCAAGACACGCTTTCCGGCGGACATGGAGTATGAGGTGACGCTCGATTCGACACTGCCGATCAAGGCGTCGATGGAGGAGATTGTGCACACGTTGTTTGAGGCGGTGCTGCTGGTGCTGCTGGTGGTTTATGTGTTTTTGCAGAGTTTCCGGGCGACCATCATCCCGATGTGCACGGTGCCGGTGTCCTTACTGGGGGCATTCATCTTGTTCCCGGCGCTCGGGTTTAGCATCAACGTGCTGACGATGTTTGGGCTGGTGTTGGCGATTGGTATTGTGGTGGATGACGCGATTGTGGTGGTCGAGGCGGTGCAGCATCACATTGAGCATGGGATGAGTCCGGTGGAGGCGACGCGACAAGCGATGAAGGAAGTGTCGGGGCCGGTGGTGGCGATTGGTCTGGTGTTGTGCGCAGTGTTTGTGCCAGTGGCGTTCATGGGCGGGGTGACGGGGCAGTTGTACAGTCAATTTGCGCTGACGATTGCGGTGGCGGTGGTGTTCTCGGTGATCAACGCGTTGACGCTGAGTCCGGCGTTGGCGGCGTTGTTGTTGAAGAAACCGACGCCTGGACGGGGGCCGATTGCGGCATTCTTCAAGCTGTTTAACCGGACGTTTGACTGGGTGACGGAGCGCTACGGGAGGATCGTGGCCGGGATGGTGCGGAAGGCGACCTTTTCGATGCTGTTGCTGGTGGTGGTGATGGGTGGGATTTTTGTGTTGGGCAAGCATGTGCCCGGTGGGTTTATTCCGGACGAGGACAAGGGGTTCTTGTTTGTGGCGGTGCAGCTTCCCGAGGGGGCTTCTTTGCAGCGCTCTGACGAGATCCTCAAGCAAGTTGAAGGGATTGTGTTGAGCACGGAAGGGGTGAGGTCGGGCTTGGGGCTGGCGGGGTTGAACATTCTGAACACGTTAAACTTTCCCAATTCGGCCATGATGTTCGTGGGTCTGGACTCTTGGGAGGAGCGCAAGGATCCGGCTTTGCATGCGAAGGCGATAGCGCAGGGGTGGAACAAGAAATTTGCGGCGATACCCGGGGCGCGGGTGATGGCATTTGGGCCGCCGCCGCTGCCGGGTTATGGCAACGTTTCGGGTTTCACGATGCAATTGCAGGATCGTTCGGGTGGGTCGGTGGATCAATTGGCGGTTTATATCAAGCAGTTGCAAATGGAGGTGTCGAAGCGGCCTGAGTTGGCCGGGATCAATACGACGTTTAACCCAGCGACACCTCAGGTGAGTGTGGAGTTGGATCGGGAAAAAGCGCGGACGCTGGGGGTGCCGGTGGACAGTATTTTTCAAACGTTGCAGGCGTATTTGAGCGGCATGTATGTGAATGATTTCGTGCGGTTTGGGAAGGTGTACAAGGTGTTCCTGCAAGCGGAGCCGGAGTTTTCCAATCAGCCGGAAAAGCTGGGCGATTTTTATGTTAGGAACAGCGGCGGGCAGATGGTGCCGCTGAACACGCTGGTGAAGGTTAGCAAGATGTCGGGGCCGAATTTTGTGAGTCGCTTTAATTTGTACAACTCGGCGGAGATCATGGGGGCCCCGGCGCCTGGTTACAGTTCGGGAGAGGCGATCAAGGCGATCGAGGAGGTGATGAGGACGATGCCGAGTGAGGTGGGTTACGAGTGGTCGGGCCTTACACTGCAGGAGAAGAAATCCGAGGGGCAAGCGGCGGTGGTTTTTGGTGCGGCGGTGCTGTTCGTGTTCTTGTTGCTGGCGGCGCAGTATGAGAGTTGGGGGCTGCCGTTTGCGGTGTTGCTGGCGACACCGACGGTGATTTTAGGATTGATGGTGGGGATGTTTTTGCGGCACTTTGATTTGAATGTGTATGCGCAGATCGGGCTGATTATGTTGATTGGTTTGTCGGCGAAGAATGCGATTTTGATTGTGGAGTTTGCGAAGATGAAGCGGGATGAGGGGGTGCCGATTTTGGAGGCTGCGATTGAGGGGGCGAGGCTGCGATTGAGGCCGATTCTGATGACATCGTTTGCGTTCATTTTGGGTTGCGTGCCCTTGATGCTGGCGACGGGGTCCGGGGCGGCTTCGAGGAGCACGATGGGGACTGGGGTGGTGTATGGGATGACGATTGCGACCGTGATTGGATTGTTTTTGATCCCGGTCTGTTATGTGTTTGTGCAGAAGATCATCGAGCGAGGCGGGAAGAAAGTGGCGGCGCCTGCGGTTGCTGAAGGTTCACCGGCTCATTAAAACTTTAGAACAGGATGGGCAGTCGGGACGATGGGGGAGATTGATGGAGCGGCTGCGGGCTGTGGAGTGGTCGATGGTCAGGAGGCGACCGGCGAGGGGTTCGCCGATGCCGGTGATGAGTTTGATGACTTCCATGGCACCGAGGCAGGCGGCGGTGCCTGAGACGGCGCCGAAGACGGGGAACTGTCGGGTCCAGGAGGCGGGGACTTCGGGGACGTAGCAGCGGAGGCAGCCGGTGCGGCCGGGGATGAAGGTGGTTACGCTGGCTTCGAGGTTGTGCATGGCGCATTCGACCATGGGTTTGCGATAGCGCATGGCGGCGTCGTTGAGGGTGAGGCGCTCCTGGAAGAGGGGGGCGGCGTCGACGATGATGTCGGCCTGAGGGACGAGGGCTTCGGCGAGGTCGGGTGTGATGTTGGAGGGGTGGCCTTCGAGGATAAGGGTGGGGTTGAGATCGCGGAGGCGGCGGAGGATGGAGTCGATGCGGGGTTGGCCGAGGTGGTCGGTGGTTTGGAGGAGTTGGCGGTTGAGGTCGGCGGGTTTGAGGGTGCCGCCGTGGGCAAGGATGAGGCGTCCGACACCGGCGGCGGCGAGTTCGAGGGCGACGAGACCGCCGAGGCCGCCTACGCGGGAGATGAGGACCGTGGCGGCTTTGAGTTTGCGCTGGCCTTCTTCGCCGACACCGGGGACCCACATTTGCCACTCGTAGCGGGAGCGGTCATCGGGGGTGAGGTCGGGGAGGGGCATGGGGGTGGGGATCAGTAATCAGTATTCAGTATGCAGAAGTAATCAGTATTCAGTGTTCGGTGGTCAGGGGGATTCGATGCGGACTTGGTGGTTTTCTAGGCGGAGGTGGAGGGTGGCTAGGGCTTCGGCTTCGCGGCGGGAGTGGGTGACGTGGAGGACGGTGATTTGGTGCTGCCGTTGGGTGCGTTTGAGGAGTTGAATGAGGTCGGTCTGGGTGTCTTCGTCGACAGCGGCGAGGGGTTCGTCGAGGAGGAGGACGGTGGGTTTGGCGGCGAGGGCTCGGGCGAGGGCGACGCGCTGTTTTTCGCCACCGGAGAGGCCGGTGGGTTTGCGGTCGAGGAGGTGGGTGATGGCCATTTCGGAGGCGAGTTCCTGGACGGTGGCGTTGATGGTGTTGGGTGGGGCTTTTTGGATGCGGAGGGCGAAGCCGATTTGGTCGGCAACGGTCATGGTGGGGAAGAGGGCTCCGTCTTGGGGGACGAAGCCGAGGCCGCGCTGACCGGGGGGGATGCGGGTGACGTCGCGGTTGTTAAGCCAGACTTGGCCGTGGTGTGGGGAGCGGAGGCCGCAGATGATTTCGACGAGGGAGGTTTTGCCGGTGCCGGTGCGGCCCATGAGGACGGCGTAGGAGGCGGCCGGGACATCGAAGGAGACGTTTTCGAGGGCGAAGGCGCCGGCTTTCCAGGAGATGTTTTGGAGGCGGATCAAGGTGATTGCGGATTGCGGATTCGGGATTGCGGATTGGGGTGTTAGGCGCGTTCGCCGGTGAGGCGGATGGCGATGAGGACGGCCATGGAGAGGGCGATCATGAGGAGGGAGACGGCGACGCCTTGTTCGAGTTCGCCGACGGACCAGGCGAGCCAGACGGAGGTGGGGAGGACTTCGGTTTTCATGCGTGTTGCACCGGCGAAGACGAGGACGGGACCGAACTCGCCAAGGCTGCGGGCCCAGGCAACGGAGGCGGCGGCGAACATGCCGCGGCGGGCGGCGGGGAGGGTGACGTGCCAGACGGCTTGGGCGCGAGTGCAACCGAGGGTCATGGCGACGTCTTCGGGGCGGGCGGAGAGGTGGTCGAAGACGCCGCGCATGGTGCGGATGGCGAAGGCGGCGGCGATGACGAACTGGGCGAGGGCGACACCGGCGACGGTGTAGGTGAAGGGGATGAGTTTTTCGATGCCCTGGCCGATGGGGGTTTGGAAAAAGATCAGCAGGCAGAGTCCGACGACCATGGGGGGGAGGACGATGGGGATATCGAGGGCGGCATCCACGAGGGAGCGGCCGGGGAATCGGGCGCGGGACATCAGGTAACCGATGGGGATGGCGACGATGAGTGAGGCGAGGGCGGCGAGGGTGCAGGTGATGAGGGAGAGACCGGTGGCGTAGCGGATTTCGCGGGAGATGAGGATGGACCAGATCTCGGTGGGAGAGGTGTAGGTAGCGGTGGCGCCGAGCATGAATCCCCAGAAGAGGAGGTAGGCGGCGCAGATGAGGCTGAGTGCGATCCAGAACGGACGGTGCATTGGAAGTACTCTAGGCGGGTCGTGCGGCTAAGTAAATGGAGGCTATGAACCTCCGGCGCCTTTGAGGTGGGCGGGGATTTCGAGTTGGCTGCTGGGGACGGGTTTGGATTCGCCTTTCCAGATGAAGCCGGCGTCTTCGAAGGCGGAGCGGTGGGCGCGGAGGTAGGCTAAGAGGCGCTGGCTTAGGTGATAGTGATGGGAGTCTTTGCGGACGGCGAAGGGTTGGACGGCGCGGGCGATGTCTTTGGGAAGGGGGATAGCGTCGAAGTGTTCGGCGACTTGCTGGATGCTGACCTGGTAGACGATGGCGGCATCGAGGGCACCGGCGCGCATTTGATTGACGAGAAAATCGGCGGTGGGGACTTGAACGACGACGTTTTTCATGACGCTGTCGAGGAGGTTGGTGGATTTGAGCATGGCCTGGGTCATGAAGCCGAGGGTGGACTGTTCGGCATTGCAGACGCCGAGTTTGAGGCCGGGTTGAGCGAGGTCGGCAAGGGTGGCGATTTTTTTTGGGTTGCCTTTGGGGGTGGCGATGATGATGGCGGTCTCGGTTAGGAGTACGGCTTCGGGGAACTGGTCGGCGACGGGAGGGACGAAGCAGACATCGCAGGCGTAATAGGCATCGGGCATTTTGGAGCCGGAGGTTTTGTCGAGGGCTTTCATGGTGGCGCAGAGGATGCCGCAGCCGTTGAAGACGGTGGTTACGTCGACGCCCTCGCGGTCGGCGAACTGTTGGACGAGTTTTTCGATGGCGGGGCGATTGACGCCGCCGGAGTAGAGGACGAGTTCGGGTTTAGGCGTGTAGGGATCGCCGAGGGCAGGGACGAAGTGGTGGGCCTGCATGGTGGGGGCGCCTTTGTTGGGGGAGGCGAGATAGCGGGCGAACTGGAGGGCGAGGGGGGCTTGGGTGGAGGCGGTGAGGATGGCGGCGCTGGCGTTTTCGCGGTGGCCGCTGCCTTCGGGGAATTCGATGGCTTCAAGGTCCTTGAATTGATGGACGGTGGAGTCCCAGACGATGGCGGCGTCGATGGCACCGAGGGTGATGTCGGCGGCGACTTCGGTGACGCTGGGTTTCATGACGGTGGCGGCGCTGGCGAGGGTGGTCCAGCGGGCGTCGCCGAGGAGTTTGCGGGTGACCTTGCTGATGCTGGCGGCATCGGGATTGGCGAGGGCGAATTTGGAGGACTGGAGGGTGGTGAGGTCGGTGATGGCTTTGGGGTTGCCTTTTTTGACAGCGATGACGGGGTGTTGGACGGCGATGGGGAGGGTTTCTGCGATGAGGCTGAGTTTGGAGGCGTCAGCAAGTGAGCGGTCGTCGGCGGCGATGAAGAGGTCGCCTGTTTTAGCGACTTGGATTTGGCTGAGGAGGGTGCCGGTGCCGCCATATTGGAGGGAGATGGGGGTGCCGGTGTCTTGCTCGAATTGGAGGGCGAGAGCTTCGATGGGTTTTTTGAGTCCGGCGGCGCAGTAGACGGTGAGGGCGGTGGCGGGGGTTGGCTTGGGGGTGAAGGCCTGCCAGGCGATGAGGGTGGCGATGGCGAGGAGGAGGATGGCTAGGAGGCGGCGCATTTGAAGGGAGACGATGAGTATACAGTAATCAGTAATCAGTAATCAGTATTTAGTGGGTAAGCTGGTGAGTGGTTAGCGTTTGGGGCGGAGGAGGAAGAAGGCGGTGATGGCTAGGGCGAGTGCGGCACCGATGATGAGAGG
>JARXAL010000071.1 GCA_029865835.1 Verrucomicrobiaceae bacterium | reverse complement strand
TGCGGACGGTGGACCAACCGGGATGGGAGGTTTCTTTTCCGGAAAGGTTACGGAACCAAAGGGCGGTGGAGTTGCCGCCGTCGAGATTCAGGGCACGCATGGGCGTGAGGCCGGGCAGGGCGCCCGGGGTGGCGAGTGCCTTAGCAAGGGCTCCGAGGCTACAAGAATCGGCGGTGCCGATGGCCCAGAGGAAGCTGCCGTCGGTGGCGATGAAGGTTCTGGCCCGGGAGTTGGACGTGTCGAGACCTTTGATGGGGCGGCTGCTCTCGAGCAAACGGGGGCCGGATTGGAGGGCGTCGGTGATGTTGGAGTGGCCTTGGTACTCGGAGTTCCAGATGAGGTAAGATTGATCGCCCAACTGCAGGGCGGTGCCTGCAATGAGGCTGGAGGTGGTGAAGCTTGAGAGCAGTCTGCCGTTTGAGATGGAGAGGCCCAGGGGTTTGAAATCGGGTGAGAAGAAGCCGCCATTGACGCCGGCGACGGCGTTGCACTGGCGCATGAGACTGGCGATGGAGCGGCCACCGGCGTTGGGGTTGGGTTGGTCGATGACGGCGAGTCGGAGTTGGCGGGAGTCGAAGATGACCAGGTCGAGGTCGATGGAATTGGCGGGGGACAGCACGCGAATCTGGTGGTGACTTGCGGCGGGGTGGAGGGTTTCAGGCGGGGAGGTTCGCTCGGTGCTCGAGGAGGTTGAGGGAGCGGGTGAGGGCGGGTAGGAAGGGTAGCCGAGGGCTTCGGGTTTTGGGGTGGGAGAGGGTTTGGTTTGCGGGGTGGTCGTAGGTTTGATGGGGGCAGTGGAACCGAAGACGGGTGTCATTGGTTGTTGCGAGGGAGAAGGGGAGTAGGGAGATTTGCACTGGCAGAGCCATGCCGGAAGAGTCCAAAGGAGGATGCGAAAGAGGCTGGACATGGTGCGATTAGCCCGTGAATTGGGTCTGGTGCATCCACTCGACCAGGAGACCGAGTGCGCGAGCGCGGTGGCTGAGTTGATTTTTAACTTCAGCTGGCAGGACGCCGAAGGTATCTGTGTGGCCGTCCGGGGTGAAGAGTGAGTCGTAGCCAAAGCCGCCGCTGCCTTGTTCGGTGAGTCGGAGCGTGCCTTCGACGGCTCCGGAGTGGGTACAGAGGACTTGGCCGTTTTGCGCGAGGGCGATGCAGCAGCGAAAGCGGCCGGGGAAGGTGGCGGTGGGGTCGGCCAGTGACAACGGGGAGAGTTCTTTTTTGAGGCGTTCTCGGTTATCGGCGTCCGTCGCATTCGGGCCGGCGAAACGAGCGGAAAAGACGCCGGGGGCGCCGTGGAGAGCGTCGACTTCGAGGCCTGAGTCGTCGGCCAAGACAAAGGTTTCTGGGAGTGCGAGGCTGGCGGCGAGGGCTTTGATGATGGCGTTGGCCTCGAAGGTGGTGCCGGTTTCGTCGGGGATCGGCAGGAGGGGGTGGCTGCGCAGATTTTCGATTTCCCACTGAGGACCGAGGATTTGGCGCACTTCGTCGGTTTTGTGCGCGTTGGTGGTGGCAAACAGGAGTTTGGGCATGGCAATGCGGTTACGAAGAGCGCAGAGCACTGAGTTTCGCAACGAAACGATTTCAGGTTGCCGTGGGGCGGTTAGCCGCTATGATCATGGCCCGTTCCGGAACCTCTCTGGTAACGGACGTGACGCCGGATTAGCTCAGTGGTAGAGCAGTTGATTTGTAATCATCAGGTCGCGAGTTCGACTCTCGCATCCGGCTCCATTTTGGCTCTTGAGGTGTTTGAGCTTGGGTGGGCGTGGCAGGTGCCCCAATCCGAGTTGGGTGGGAGGTTACTGGGATTCCTTCTTTTTGAAGAGGCGCTGGAGGAAGCCTTTTTTGGGTTCTTCGGCGGGTGGGGGATTGGTGGGAGTGGTGGCTGCGGGTTTGGGCTGGGCTTTTTCGAGGTCGACGGGGGCTTTGACCCTGCCACTGCTAGTGGTTTCGGCGGGTTCGTTTTCGGGTTGCTGGAATTTGGTGAAGTCGAGCATTGATGGCCGCATGGTGGGCGAGTTGACGCGGTAGTTGATGACTTTGGGCGTTTTGGCAGTGCCTTTTGAGTCATACTCGTGGACGATTTGCTGGAAGACTTCGCCCTGGAGATTGGACAGTCGCTCTTCCTTCATGCGGCCAAAGGAATCGAAGTACGTCTGGGCACGGGCGACGAGGTTTCCGGCGCCGTCGTAGATGTTGCCCATGACTGGAAGGCTGCGTTCGTTGAGTCGATAAAGGCGGCGAAGGATGAGGACGCCATTTGCATCGAAGGTTTTTTGTTCCAGTTCGCCTGTGTTTGGGTCGCTCACCGACTCGGTTCGTGTGCCATCGGTGTGGAGGATGGTTTTTCCGCTGACGATGCTATTGGCTTGAGCGGAAGCGGTTCCGTGCACAGTCAGGGTCAAACAAATGGCAAGAAAAGCACAGCAGGGTTTCATGATTTGAACGAGAATCCGCTCATGCTATCAGTTGGGACGGTCATCACAATTCCAAAATTGCACACGGTCAGCGTGTGTTTGATCCTAGAGTGACATGAAAACAGAAGACTTAGCGAATGAAACGAAGGCGGTCGAGGGAATCGATTGGCAGGCTTTTTTGGTGGGTGTGCTTCGTGATTTCGATTGTGTGACCGGAACCTTGCATCGGTTTGACACGACGGATCAGCATTTGAAGTTGGTGGCGCAGCAGGGAATCCCGGAGGTTTTAATGCCTGTCGTTCAGTCCATTCCGATGGGGAAGGGGATTGCTGGAGCGGCGGCGCAGACTCGGGAACCGGTGGAGATGTGCAATTTGCAGACGGATCGGTCGGGAGTGGCGAAACCGGGGGCGAAACAGACGCAGGTGCAGGGTTCATTGGCGGTGCCGGTGTTGGATGGTGAGCGTTTGTGCGGCACCTTGGGGATTGGGAAGATGGCGCCTTATGATTTTACGGAGGCGGAGAAATCGCGATTGCTGGAGGTGGCGAGGGGGGTAGCCGAGGCTCTTGCGGCGAGCAGTCGATAAAGGGTCCGCGCTTGACAGTTTAGGTGAGCGGCCTTCAGGATGTGGCGAATGTTGGTGTCCACACGTCTATTGCTCATCCGTAGTGTCCGGTTGGGGCTTTTGGTGCTGGCGGTGGTTTGTTTGAGGGATGCGAATGGCCGGAGGCAGGCTGAGGCGGATGCGGGGGCGTTGACGGTGGACAGGGTGAGGGACTTTTTTCCCGGTGGGGCGGTGGTGACGAATGCGAGTTCGGGGGCGTGGCGGGAGGTGAGGGATGGGTCGGGGGTGCTTTTGGGGACGGTGAGCCAGACGGCTCCGGAATCGGATCGGGTGATTGGGTATTCGGGGTCGACGAATACCTTGATTGCGAGGGATGCGACGGGGAAGATTTTGGGGTTGCGGGTCTTGCGCAGTGGAGACACGTCTGACCACTTGGCGGAGGTAGTGGGTGAGCGCGCGTTTTTTGGTCAATTTCGAGGCAAGACGGCTGAGGAGTTGCGTTCGTTGGTGCCGGATGCTGTGTCGGGGGCGACGTTGACGAGCAGTGCGATTGCGGAGGGGGTGTTACGGCGGTTGGGCGGTGAGGTGGGGGAGTCGCTGCGATTTCCGGAGGCGATAACGCTGGAAGAGGTAAGGGTGTTGGAGTCGCGTGCAGCGGGGTTGAGACCGATGACAAGAGGGGGAGGGTTTGAGGTTTTGGATGGGGAGGAGCAAGTGATAGCAGTGGTGCTGCGAACAGCGCCGGAGACCGACACGCTGGTGGGTTACAAGGGGCCTTCGGACACGTTGATTTTGCTGGATGCGAAAGGTGAAAAGGTGCAGCGGATTGCTTTGCGGAAGAGTTATGACACGAAGCGGTATGTGGGATATGTCACGGGCGATGCTTATTTCATGGGGCTTTTCAATGGGCGGTCGATGGAAGAGTTGAAGGATTTGGATTTTAAAGCGGCCAAGATTGAGGGTGTTTCCGGTGCGACGGAGACCAGTTGGTCTTTGGCGGAGGGTTTGAAGCGAAGGGCAGGGAAGTGGATAGGCGACCAGAGTTTGGTGCCGAGGGAATGGAGGGACGTGCGATGGCGGTGGCAGGATTGGGGGCATTTGGTGGTGATTGGCAGCGCGTGTTTGATGGCGTTTACGAGTTTGCGAGGGCGACCCTGGGCGCGGCATGGACATCATTTTTTGTTGGTGGTGTATGGAGGATTTGTCTCGGGTGAAATGCTATCGCAAGGGTTGATGATGGGATGGGCGGGAGCGGGATCTCCCTGGCGAACGGCTCCTGGGCTGGTGTTGCTTTTGGTGGTGGCCTTGCTGGGTCCTGTGGTGACACGGAAGGCGATGTATTGTCATCACATTTGCCCGCATGGGGCGTTGCAGCAGTTGCTGGCGAAGCGATTGAAATGGCAATGGAGTCCGTCTCGGCGTGTGGATCAATGGTTGAGCCGGGTGCCTTTTGTGTTGCTGGGAATCATTGTTTTTTCGGCGATGCTAGCTTGGCGTGTGGACCTGAATGCGTTGGAGCCCTTTGATGCGTATTTGTTTCGGGTCGCGGGTTTGGGGGTGATTGCGTTGGCTGTCGGGGGACTGATGTGGTCGGCGATCACTCCCTTGGCGTATTGCCGCTATGGGTGTCCGACGGGAGCGGTATTCAAGCTGCTGAGGGTGAGTGGTGAGGGGGATCGATTGGGCTGGCGGGAGGTGGTATCGGGGCTGATCGTTTTGAGTGCGTGGGGGATGAGTTATGTGGTTTAGGTGGATGGTGGTAGGGGTTGTTTTTTTGGGAGGGTGTGGAGGAAGGGAGGCTTTGGTGATGGAGGGAGAGGCGATGGGGATGCGTTGGCGGGTGCAGGTGGCGGGTGGCGAGGCAACTGGGATTCAAGAGGAGGTCTCGCGCGTGATGGGGGGATGGGAGATGGCGGCATCCCTTTGGAGGGAGGACTCAGAGTTAGCTCAGTTGAATCGTGAGCCTGAGGGGAGGTGGATTAAGCTGGGGGAGAGGCTTTGGAGGGCGGTTGCACTGGCTCGAGATGTCGCCCGAGAGGCGGACGGGGCCTTGGATATCACGGTAGGGCCGCTGGTTAAACTGTGGGGGTTTGGTCCGGAGGGGGCATGTGAAAGGCCGTCAGAACGGGAGGTTCAGGCGGTGCTGAGCCGTTGTGGGTGGCGTCATTTGGAGTTTGATGATGAGGGGTGTTTGATACGGAGATTGACGGCGGGAGTGGAGTTGAATGTGAATGGAGTGGTGGAGGGGCTGGTTCTCGAGGAGTTGGCTAGGGGGTTGAGGTCGAAGGGGTATGGGGATTTTCTATTGGAATTGGGAGGGGAATTGTTGGCGGCGGGCCATTCGACGACAGGGAAGCCATGGATGGTGGCGGTGCAGGTGCCAGGAGGAGGAGCGAAAGAGTCGTTTTCGATGATGCCGCTGCGTGACATGTCTTTGGCGACGAGTGGGACCTATCGGCACTTAAAGGTGGAGGATGGGAAGGATTTTTCACATTTGATTGATCCTGTTACGGGGAGCCCGGTGGCGCATCAATTGACTTCGGTCAGTGTGATGGATGCGGATTGCGGTCGTGCGGATGGTTTTGCCACGGCCTTGTTGGTTTTGGGGCCTGAAAAAGGGCGGGTGGTGGCTGAACGGTTAGGTTTGAGGGTGATTTGGATTGAGGCGGTTAAGTGATTTCTGGAGTGTGGAGGAGGGTTGCGCTGGGCGGTTGGGCGGCTACTTTGGGCGGTGAATTCCAGTCGGCCCAGCAATCGAAGCGTTTCCTTTTACGGGGTATGGGTTGCGGTTTGGTGTGGAATGACCGTGGCTTGGGCGGGTGATTTGGAAAGTAATGGAGAGTTTCGCCGGGCACAAAGCGCGATGGCGGAAGGATTGCCTGGGGTTGCAGCGCTGCGCGCTGAAGGCTTGTTGGGCCGAAAAGACATGGAGTGGAGTTCTGAGGAGGAGGAGATCTTGGCGACGCTTGCAGCCGAAGGATGGACGCGGGATGGGCGACCTGATCGGGTTTTGAAGTTGTTGGAGGGCAAAGCAAAACCCCACGGGGCTCTGTTTTGGCGAGGGCAAGCGCTGTTGATGCAGAAGAACTTGGATGAAGCTGAGGTCGTATTGAGAGGATATGAGAATGCGGGTCGGTTTGCGGAGCGTGCACGGCTTTGCTTGGCGCTTGTTTTCACTGCGCAAGGAAGGGAGGCGCTGGCGCGTCGGGAATTGAAGGATCTGCGTGACAGCGCAGACGTTGAATTGGCGAAACGTGCGCGTTTGATGTTCAATGAATCCGAGCTGAAGGAAGGGCGGAATGATGTGGTTGCGGAACGTTTGCAGCGGGAGCCCGACAGAATGGCTGATGATGTGATGTTTCTGCGCGCGAGGGCGGCGTTTCAGAAAGGGGAATTGAAGGAGGCGGAAGATTTGGTTCGGGAACTGATCAAGCGCGACTCTGGAGGTCTGCGCTTGCATCATGCTTGTGTTTTGCTGCAGGCGGAGATTCTCTCAGCGAGTGGGCGCCAATTGGAGGCGCACGATGCGTTGATTGGGTTCTTGGACGAACAGGTGGATGGTGATTTTCAGCATGAAGCCTTTACCTTGCTGCAACGGGTTCGTGAGGATTTGCCTGAGGATAAGCGTGCCGCGCTGCCAGCAGAGGTTTTTGCGTGGATTGCTCAGGTGACACGCCCTGAGCACCAAGGAAATGCTCTGTTTCTGGCAGCAGATTGGCTGGCGGATCGGGGCCGTCGAGTCGAAGCGACCGGGCTGTTTGAAGCGCTGCTTGTCGGTCATCCCGGGCATCGGATGGAAAGCGAGGCGATGCGCCGAGTCATGGAAATACATGGAGCGCAGGGACATGACGCTCGAGTTTCGGTGTTGGCGGATGGCTGGCGCGGCAAGTACGGAGGCGGGGGTGTTTCGGTGGTAGATCTGATCACAGGCGGGCTGCTGTTTGGTCGGGGAGATTACACCGAGTCGATGGCGAAGTTTCAGCGGGCGGCAGATCTTGCTGTAAGTCTTGGGGATCGGCGAAGGGCGCTTTATAATGGAGCGGTTGCCGCGATCAAGGCGGGTGAACTGGCGGTTTATTCCAGTTTGTTTGCGCAACTTCAATCGGTGAGTGATTCGGAGGCGCAAGGTGTCCCATCAGCCAGTGCAGGAAGCCGATCTGGAGAGACGGCTGCAGATTTGGAGCTTGATCTCGCTTTGGAGAAGGTGGTTTCGGGGGATGCGTCGTCAGGACTTGATCTAGCGAAATTCACGGAAGCTTATCCGGATCATCCGCGGTGGGTGGAGGCCCAAGTTGCGCTTGCCGAGTTGGCGCTGTTGGATTCTCCGCCACGGGTTAAGGGGGCGGAATCTGCTTTGAATGAAGCAGCGAAGAAGATTGGAGGGGATACCTCCGGTGAAGTCATGCAGCGGGTAGCCTACACGCGGCTGTGGTGCCGGGAAGCCGAATCAGACTGGAAGGGAGTGATAGAAGTGGGGCAGGCATTTTTGAAGGCGTGGCCTCAGGCTGGCTTGTCGCCGGAAATTCACATGAAGGTCGCCGAAAGCTTCTATCGAATGGAAGACTACGCCAACGCCCAAACCCAATTTGAGTTGGTGGCGAAAAGCTATCCCGGCTCAGAGTTTGCGGAGGCGGCCATGTTTTCGGCGGGAAAGGCGGCGATGAATCTGCAAAATGTGGATGCTGCGATTGGAGTTTGGGAGGCGTTGGCTGCGCAGGAGGGGAATTTGAGCCGAGCGGCACGCTTGCAGCAGGCAATGGCCAAGCGGAGAGAAGGAAAGGAACCGGAGGCACTTAAAGTCGTTAACGGGCTGCTTGCTGAGAAGAATCTGGATGAGGTGACGCGGAAGTTGTTGATCTTTGAAAAGGTTGAGTTGCACATTCAACTGGGTGCAAAGGAAGAGAAAGAATTGGCGGCGGCAGTGGGGGTTCTTGAGCAGTTTCTCAAGGGACCTGATGCGAAAGGAGCGTGGCGTGCGAGAGGAGGCTATTGGTTGGCATATGCCCTGAGGAAGCAAAAAGAGGATGTTGCCGCTCTGAAGGCCTGTCAGGGAGTGGTTGATCAAGTGGATTTAGCCCAGGCACTTGATCCAGAATCGGCCGTTTGGTATTATAGGGCGGGTTTTTTGGCGATCGAACTGCTTGAGAAAAGCGGCCAATGGGAGGGGGCGGCACGGATGGCGGAACGTTTGGCGCAGGCTGGAGGGGATCGGGCCATTGAAGCCAAAGATGTGGCAACAAAGATTCGGCTGGAGCGATTTTTGTGGGATGACAAACCATGAGGCTGGCCAAATGGGCGCAAAAGAAACGTGCGAATTCAGAAAAAGCCTTTGACAACAGGGCTGGGAACCATAGCTTCGCGCTCACTTTTTCTCAAAAGGCAGGGGTGTGTCGTCTCCAGATTCCGGTCTGAGTTCGATACATTCTGGTCGCTAGAGAAAGAGGAGGAAACCTGGCCGCCCCGGTTCCCGCCCGTAGAATTTGCTGATGTAGCTCAGTGGTAGAGCACGTCCTTGGTAAGGACGAGGTCGAGGGTTCAACCCCCTTCATCAGCTCCATGGGAGGGATATTTGGACGGGAAGGTTTCCGAGACAGACGAAACGAATCCACAACGACAAGCGAACAACCTTCCTTTATGGCTAAAGAATCCTTCCAACGTAATAAGCCGCACGTCAACATCGGCACCATCGGCCACGTTGACCACGGCAAGACCACCCTCACCGCTGCAATCACGACCACACTTGCCACGAAGGGCTTTGCCCAAGCTCGCAAGTATGACGACATTGATGCTGCTCCAGAAGAAAAAGCTCGCGGTATCACGATTAACACCGCGCACGTCGAATACGAAACCGACAACCGCCACTACGCGCACGTCGACTGCCCCGGGCACGCTGACTATGTGAAAAACATGATCACAGGTGCAGCGCAAATGGACGGAGCCATTTTGGTTTGTTCGGCTGCCGACGGCCCAATGCCACAGACTCGTGAGCACATCCTTTTGGCTCGCCAAGTGGGTGTTCCTGCTCTGGTTGTTTTCCTGAACAAGGTTGACATGGTGGATGACGAAGAGCTTTTGGAACTCGTTGAGATGGAGGTCCGTGACCTTCTTTCCAAGTATGAGTATCCTGGTGACGACATTCCGATTGTGAAAGGCTCTGCACTCAAGGCTCTTGAGGGTGATGAAACCCACCGCGCTAATATCTTCAAGCTGATGGACGCTGTTGATGCTTACATCCCGCTTCCTGAGCGTCCGATTGACCAAGATTTCCTGATGCCGATCGAAGACGTGTTCGCGATCGAAGGTCGTGGCACCGTTTGCACGGGTCGTGTTGAGCGCGGGATCGTCAAGAAAATGTCCGAAGTCGAAGTTGTTGGCATTCGCGACACGATTAAGACCACTGTTACCGACATCGAAATGTTCCGCAAACTCCTCGACGAAGGTCGTGCGGGTGACAACGTTGGTCTCTTGCTTCGCGGCGTGAAGAAGACTGACGTCGAGCGCGGCCAAGTCATTGCGAAAGTGGGTTCTGTCAAGCCACACAAGAAATTCAAGGCTGAGATCTATGTTCTCTCCAAGGACGAAGGTGGTCGCCACACCCCATTCTTCAACAATTATCGCCCTCAGTTCTACTTCCGGACGACGGACGTGACTGGCAGCGTGACCCTTCCTGAGGGTGTTGAAATGGTGATGCCTGGTGATAACGTTTCGATCCAAGTGGAACTCATCACCCCAATCGCGATGGAAAGAACTATCCGGTTCGCCATTCGCGAGGGCGGGAAGACAGTGGGTGCCGGCCGTGTGGCTGACATTCTCGACTAGTCCTTCGTGCCACGGTTTGCTTGTCTTGAGCGCCGCGGGATCTGAATTCGGGTCCTGCGGTTGCTTGTCTCTGAAGGCGACCGTGGTGTCCTATTGAATTAAGATCAAATTTGAGGAAGATTTCAAGGTGTCAAAAGGTCAGTAGCTCAGTTGGTAGAGCGGCGGTCTCCAAAACCGCGTGTCGGGGGTTCGAGTCCCTCCTGGCCTGCCACCCGAAACATCTCCTCTGAAGTCAGTCAAGATAAGCCGTCAAAACCACACATGAACCGAATCCGCAAATACTGGGGCGAAGTTGTTCTGGAACTCAGAAAAGCCACTTGGCCTTGGGATCCCAAAGAGAAGGGATTTGCTAAGTATAAGGAACTGAATGATTCCACCATCGTCGTCTTCATTGCCATGCTTTTGCTTGGTGCGTTCGTTTCGTTCTTTGACTTTGCGCTGCGTAAGTCCTTCGAATTTTTTGTCAACTAAGATGACGGCGACTACGTCTTCATCGACCACCTTATTTTCCTGAACTAAAATCATGGGAGCTATACCTGAACCTCGCGACCAATGGTACGTCATTCACGTGCGTTCCGGAATGGAGGGCCGTGTTCGTGACAGCATGTTGCGCCGTATCGAGCAGGAAGAGATGGGGGATTATGTCTACCAGGTTCTCGTTCCGGTTGAGCGTGTGTCTGAGGTGAAGAAGGGAAAAAAGACCGAAAGCAATCGGAAGTTTTTTCCTGGTTACGTCATTGCGAATCTCTATCTCTTGGACGAGCACAATCGTTTGGTGGATAAGAGTTGGTATTTTGTTCGTGAGACAGATGGTGTTCTTAATTTTGCCGGCGGCAAGGATCATCCAATCGCCATGCGTCCGCGTGAGGTAGAGGCGATCCTGGCACAAGTTCGCGAGCGGGAAGACTCGGTCATTCCGAAAATCGCATTCAATGTAGGCGACTCCGTGCGGGTTGCTGACGGACCCTTCGAGAGCCAAACCGGCATCGTTGAGGAAATCGACCCGACTCGCGGCGTGCTGCGGGTGGCGGTCAACATCTTCGGGCGTTCCACCCCTGTTGATTTGGAATACTGGCAGGTGGAAAAAGCATAACTACAACATGCCTGAAAGGGCGGGGTCTGGTGACTTCGTCTTCGAAAGCAGCCCAAACAGCACCAGAACAAAGGGAAATCATCCATGGCCAAAGAAATCGTTAAACTCATCAAGCTCCAAATTAAGGCAGGAGCTGCCAACCCCGCGCCACCGATCGGCCCAGCTTTGGGTCAAGCCGGCGTTAACATCATGGCCTTCTGCAAGGAGTTCAACGCCGCGACGCAAAAAGTCGCTGGCGACATCCTGCCGACTGTCATCACCGTCTACAAAGACAAGAGCTTCACGTTCATCACGAAGCAACCTCCGGCATCGATTCTGCTCAAAAAGGCAGCAAACATTGCCTCGGGTTCAAAGGAACCGAACAAGATCAAGGTCGCTAAGATCACCAAGGCGCAACTCCTTGAGGCCACCAAACTGAAGATTGAAGACCTGAACACACAGGATCTTGAACGCGCATCTCTTATCATGGCGGGCACAGCTCGGCAGATGGGAATCGAAATCGTCGGATAAGCCCCAATTTTTAATCAACCCCAGCAGGAGAGCTAGAACTCGCCAACACTGCAAAAGCCATGCAAGCAAGAAGCAAACGTTACAAGAAGGCCGCCGAGATGATCCCGGACGGCAAGATGTTCACCTTGGAAGAAGCTGCCGACCTCGTTCGGAAACTTCCAGGGACGAAATTTGACCAAACTGTCACCCTTTCCTTCAAGATGGGTGTTGACCCACGCAAAGGCGACCAAATGGTTCGCGGCACGTGCCCACTGCCACACGGAACGGGTAAGTCCGTTCGTGTCGCGGTCTTCGCTCAAGGTGCTGCTGCTGAGGCGGCTAAGGCGGCTGGAGCTGAGGTTGTCGGCTACGAAGACTTGATCGCCAACATCAAGAACGGAGTCATGGACTTCGATGTGGCCATCGCTACGCCTGCCGCCATGAATGAGGTCCGGAAGCTGGGTAAACAACTGGGGCCTCGTGGTTTGATGCCGAACCCACGGACGGGTACGGTGACGGAAGATCCTGCCGCAGCTGTTTTGGCGGTGAAAGCAGGGCGGGCAGATTTCAAGCTCGACAAGAACGGGAACATTGCCTCTTCGATTGGCAAGGCCTCATTTGCGATTGAAGCGTTGTCGGAAAACGGCACAGCTTTGATTGAAGCGATTGTTCGGGCCAAGCCAGCCACTGCACGCGGCAAGTATGTTCACTCCATCACCCTTGCGGCTACCATGTCGCCGGCTATCCGTATTGATGCGGGCCGTTACATCAAAAACTAACTTGGAGAACTGTTTGACTGATGAAAGCCGAAAAAACGCTATTGATTGAGGACTTGCTTCGGAGAGTGAACGGCTCACCGTTCTTGTTCGTCGCAGATTACACTGGTTTGACCGTCGACAAGTTTGCTGAGTTGCGTAAGCGCTTGCGGGCCTGTGACGCGGAGATCCACGTCTTTAAGAACAACCTAGTTAAGAAGGCAGCCGAACGGGCTGGCCTCCCTGAAGGTTTGGGAGACGTGCTGGTTGGGCAGACTGCGGTCGTGACAGGGGCGCAAGACGTTTGTGCCGCAGCCAAGGTGATGAAGAACTTCACGGACGAGTTCAAGAAGCCAGAGATCAAGGGCGGCGTCCTTGATGGGGCTCTTTTGAATCCGGCTGGGATCCAAGCGTTGGCGGATCTTCCGTCTCGCGAAGTGCTTCTGGCAACCTTGCTGGGCGTTCTTCAGGCCCCTGCTTCGAAACTGGTCCGCACGCTCAACGAACCCGCTGCCTCTTTGGCCCGTCTGCTTCAGGCGAAAGCGGAAAAAGGTGCCTAACATGGAGTGGTTGGAGATTTGATCCAGCCTCTCTTCCGAAACGTTCCTTCCGAAACAACAATTTGATTAGATGACGGATTATCCCGTCTGAACACAACACCCAATGGTTCCTTGCCGGAAAGTAGGCTTGCTTTCTTAAATCATCCGGAGCTCCGGAAAACGGCGATACCGACACAAAATAACATGGCTGATATTGCAAAACTCGTTGAAGACCTGAGCGGCTTGACCGTTCTTGAGGTCGCTGAACTCGTCAAAACCCTTGAAGACAAGTGGGGCGTTAGCGCTGCCGCTCCTGTAGCCGTTGCTGCTGCTGGACCTGCTGCTGCTGCTGCCGCGCCTGCTGAAGAGAAAACGGAATTTGACGTCATCCTTACTGACGCTGGTGGCAACAAGATCGCCGTCATCAAAGAGGTTCGTGGCGTGGTTCCTGGACTTGGCTTGGCCGAAGCCAAGAAACTTGTCGAGAGCGCTCCTCAGCCTCTCAAGGAAGGTGCCAAGAAAGAAGAAGCCGAAGAGATCAAGAAGAAGCTCGAAGCTGCTGGTGCCAAAGTCGAAATCAAATAACTTCACGGCTCCGCGCAGGTTGCCTCCGGGCAACCTGCGTCGGGGTTCTTTCTGTTTCACACTTAATCCAAGTCCACATAGCCTGAATCCTGCGAATCCGATTCGTCGATTGTTCCCAGCATTCAGTCCCTTTGGTCTCTTTTTGTTTCCACTTCCGCCTTTGTCCATTTCCCCTCTAACGCTGCCTATCTTCAATAGCCGAATCGGCCACATGTTTACCTTTGCACCAACCGCCACTGCGGAGCGTGCAGGAAAGGTCATTCATGCGGCTCTTCGTCATTGCAGGTATGCCGCCATTTTTGCAGGCGTTCGCCAGCAGAAATGTCTCACACCCCATTTCTCATCGCAGTTAGGTCCATTCGAACAACCCTTTGAATTGCCCGTCAGCCGCATGTGAAGACCCGGAGGTCCCTCGTGGGACCTCTTGAACCCCCCAAGTACGTTGCCAACCCCCTCCTGATCTCACCTATGTCCCAGCGCACCAACTTTGGCAAAATCCACGAAGTGGCTGAAGCTCCGAATCTCATCGAGATTCAACTTCATTCATACGAGGAATTCCTCCAACGGAACATTCTCCCCTCCAAACGCAAAGAGATCGGTCTGCAGGCCGTCTTCAAGGAGGTCTTCCCAATCGAGAGTTATGATGGGAAGATGACGTTGGATTTCGTCCAGTACGAGATCGGCGAGCCCAAACTCTCTGCCTTGGAAGCCATTCGCGAGGCTGAGACCTACAGTGCGCCTTTGTACGTCACTTTCGAACTTCGTGACGAGGCGGGAGCCAAGCAGGAGCGGGTTTATTTGGGTGAATTGCCCCTCATGACGGCGCGCGGCACTTTCGTGATCAATGGTGCTGAGCGGGTGGTTGTGAGCCAACTTCACCGGTCACCAGGCATCAACTTCGAGACCTCAATGCACTTGAACGGTCGCTGGTTGTATGGTTTCCGGATTATTCCTGACCGGGGCACCTGGTTGGAAGTGCAGTTCGACACGAATGATTTGCTTTATGTGTACCTCGACCGTCGTCGGCGTCGCCGGAAGTTCCTGGCCACGACTTTGCTCCGGGTGATTGGGTATCCAACGGATGAAGACATTCTCAAGTTGTTCTACAACATTGAAGACTTGAAGCTCAAGGAGGGCTTGGCCGATGAGGAACTCGCCGAAAAACTGTTGTTCAAGGACATCCTGGACGGCGAACTGATCGTCGCCCGTGCGTATGAGCCATTGACGAACAGTGTGGTTCGGCAGTTGATCCAATTGGGCCACAAGAGCGCCAAAGTCATCACGGCTTCTCCTGATGATTTGATCATCACCTCCCTGCGCAAGGACACAGCGCCGGATGAAGATGAGGCGTTGAAGGAAATCTACCGTCGCATTCGTCCAGGTGATCCACCGACTGTGCCTAACGCTCGCGCGTTGGTGAAGCGGCTTTTCTTTGATCCGAAGCGCTACGACTTGACCCGCGTTGGACGGTACAAGATCAATCAGAAGTTGGGTCTCAAGATCGACACTGAAATGCGGATCATGACCAAGGAAGACGTGGTTGCGTCTTTGCGGTATCTGTTTGGTCTTCGTGAAGGTGAAGGTCTTTTGGACGATATTGACCACCTGGGCAGCCGCCGCGTGCGGGCAGTGGGTGAGCTTTTGGCGAATCAGTGCCGCGTGGGTCTTGCCCGCACGGAGCGTTTGGTCAAAGAGCGCATGACCCTGTTCGACGTGAGCATGGACACCATGACACCGGCGAAGTTGATCAACCCGAAAGCGCTTAGCGCCGTGGTTCGTGACTTCTTTGGTCGCAGCCAGTTGAGCCAGTTCATGGACCAAACCAATCCGCTGGCGGAATTGACGCACAAACGTCGTCTTTCCGCTCTTGGGCCTGGCGGTTTGAACCGGGATCGCGCAGGTTTTGAAGTTCGCGACGTGCACATTTCCCACTACGGTCGGATTTGCCCGATTGAGACGCCGGAAGGTCCGAACATTGGTCTGATCAACTCTTTGGGTAGTTACGCCCGCATCAATGAGTTCGGCTTCATCGAGACTCCTTATCGCACCGTGAAGAATGGCGTGGTTTCGGATAAGGTGGAGTATCTTACCGCAGACCAGGAAGAGAATCACTACATCGCCCAGGCGAACAATCCTTTGGATGACAAGGGCAAGTTCACCAGTCCGAAGGTTACCGTGCGTTATCGGGGTGAATTCCTTGAGGTGGAACCTGGTGTGTCCACTTTGATGGACGTCTCGCCGAAACAACTCGTCTCGGTGGCAGCTGCCTTGATTCCGTTCCTTGAGCACGATGACGCCAACCGCGCTCTGATGGGCTCGAACATGCAACGTCAAGGGGTGCCGCTTCTGGAAGCTGAGGCACCATTTGTCGGAACTGGCATGGAAGGAAAAGCAGCCCGCGACTCCCGTTCGGTGATCATCGCTGATGCCAATGGCATTGTGGCGGCGGCATCTGCTGATGTGATCATTGTCACGAAGGACGGCAAGTTGCCAATTGCTGAGGCAAAGTACTTGGCTGACCCGGTTAAGTCGGTGAAAACCGATGAGGACAAGGGGACCTATGTTTACGAACTTCGTAAGTTTGGACGGTCCAACGCCGGCACCTGCATCAACCAGCGGGCCCTTGTGGCCAGCGGTGACAAGGTGAAGAAGGGGGACGTTCTCGCTGATGGACCCTGCACCGACAATGGTGAACTGGCCCTTGGGAAGAACATGCTGGTGGCCTTCATGTCCTGGAACGGATACAACTTCGAGGATGCTATCACCATCAGTCGCCGCGTGGTTAAAGAGGATGTTTACACCTCGATCCACATCGAAGACTTTGAAGTCATTGCTCGTGACACGAAGCTTGGGCCTGAAGAAATCACACGCGACATCCCGAACGTGGGTGACGAGGCGTTGAAGAATCTTGATGCTGACGGTGTGGTTCGGATCGGCGCGGAAGTGAAGCCTGGCGATATTCTTGTCGGCAAGATCACGCCGAAGTCTGAGACGGAACTGGCTCCTGAAGAACGCTTGCTGCGCGCCATCTTCGGCGAGAAGGCTGCTGACGTTAAGGACACTTCCCTGCGAGTGCCTTCGGGCTGCACCGGGATCGTGATGGACGTCCGCCTTGCTCAACGGGGCGGCACTGACAAGGAGAAACTTTCACCCGCTGAAATGAAGAAGCAGGTGAAACAGATCGAAGAAGATTACAAAACGAAGAAGGAAAACCTTACCGAGCAACTTACGGATCGTCTTTCCGACATCCTCCTCAATGAGAAGGTGCCGCTTGATGTGGTGAACGGTCAGACCGGTGAAATCATTCTTGGAGCCAACAAGAAGATCACCAAGACCCTGCTTCGTAAGCTGGCAGAGAGCTACGACACGATCGAGATCGATCCGAGCCCGATCCGTAACAAGATCATGGAAATCATCGGCACCTTCGAGCAGAAGTTTGCGGATGCCGACATGGAACGGGAGCGCGGTTTGGACCGCATCGAAGCCAGCACCGAAGACGGTGGTGATTCCGGTGTCGTGAAACAAGTGCGTGTGTTCATCGCCTCCAAACGGAAACTTTCCGTGGGTGACAAGATGGCGGGTCGTCACGGTAACAAGGGCATTGTTGCCACCATTGTTCCTGAAGAAGATCTGCCGTTCCTGGCTGATGGAACTCCGGTTGATATCTGCTTGAACCCTCTCGGTGTGCCATCGCGGATGAACGTGGGTCAGGTGTTGGAAACGCACCTGGGCATTGCAGCGAAAGCCCTTGGAATGACCATCGCGACCCCTGTTTTCGACGGGATTAGCGAGGCCAGGATCATGGAGTACATCAAGGATGCCAAGAAGGTTCCTGGATTTGAGTGGATGGGCCTTAACGGCAAGTCCACCTTGTTTGATGGTCGCACAGGTGAAGCCTTCGACCAGGACATCGTTGTCGGGTACATTTACATGCTGAAACTGGGCCACCTTGTGGCGGACAAGATTCACGCACGGGCGGTTGGACCTTACTCGCTGGTGACACAGCAGCCTCTGGGTGGTAAGGCGCAATACGGTGGTCAGCGTTTCGGGGAAATGGAGGTCTGGGCGCTTGAAGCGTACGGAGCAGCCTACACCCTTCAGGAATTGCTCACCGTTAAGTCTGATGACGTTCAAGGACGGACTCGGATTTACGAACAAATTGTCAAAGGTGACCATGCGTTGGAAGCCGGCACGCCGGAATCCTTCAACGTGTTGATCAAGGAAATGCAGTCCCTAGGTCTTGATGTGAGGGTTCAAAAGGCCACCACGCACGACATCATGGTGGAAAACATCGAACGCTTCTCCGCCGAGGGTTAATCCTCGCTGATCTTAAACCCAGCAACCCCAACAAACGCATCCCTTATGAACGCTGACGAAAGCTTGAAAGAAATCTTCGGAGAGACCCCGAAAGGCGAGGACTTTGACGCCGTCTCCATTTGCATCGCTTCTCCAGAGCGCATTCGCTCCTGGAGTTCCGGTGAAGTCAAGAACCCAGAAACCATCAATTATCGGACCTTCAAACCTGAAAAGGGTGGTCTGTTTTGTGAGCGCATTTTTGGTCCTACCCGGGACTGGGAGTGTGCCTGCGGCAAGTACAAGCGCATCAAACACAAAGGCGTGATCTGCGACCGCTGCGGCGTCGAGGTGACGCTGAGCCGAGTGCGCCGTGAGCGCATGGGCCACATTGAGCTGGCTGTTCCGGTGACACACATCTGGTTCTACAAAGCCATGCCAAGCCGGATCGGCCTCATGCTGGACATGACGGCGCGGGCCTTGGAGCGGGTCATCTATTATGAAGACTACATGGTCATTGATCCGGGCTCGACACCGTTGCTGCGCGGCCAACTTCTGACGGAAGTGGATCTTCGCGAGGCTGAGGAGCAGTTTGGTGCTGATGCCTTCCGGGTTGGCATGGGCGCAGAAGCCATCCGGGACATTTTCAGCCAGATCAATCTCACTGAGATGATCCGCGACTTGGAAGACGCCATGGGCAAGACCAAGTCGAAGCAGAATCGCAAGAAGTTGGCCAAGCGCTTGAAGCTTTGCCAGGGCTTTGCGTCAAGCCACACGCGTCCGGAGTCGATGATCATGGAAGTGCTTCCAGTGATTCCGCCGGATTTGCGTCCGTTGGTTCCGCTTGAAGGTGGGCGCTTTGCGACCTCTGATTTGAACGACCTCTATCGTCGTGTCATCAACCGGAACAACCGTTTAAAGAACTTGCTGCAATTGCGCACGCCGGATGTCATCATTCGTAACGAAAAGCGCATGCTTCAGGAAGCGGTGGACGCTTTGTTTGACAATGGTCGCCATGGCCGTGCGGTGACGGGAGCGGGTAACCGCCCGTTGAAGTCCCTTTCTGACATGCTGAAAGGCAAGAGCGGTCGTTTCCGGCAGAACTTGCTGGGTAAGCGCGTCGATTACTCAGGTCGTTCGGTCATTGTTATCGGACCTGATCTTCAGCTCAATCAATGCGGTCTTCCGAAGAAGATGGCGTTGGTGTTGTTTGAACCCTTCATCATTCGCCGCTTGAAAGAGATGGGCCTGGTGCACACGGTTCGCAGCGCGAAGAAGATGATCGAGCGCCGGACACCGGAAGTGTGGGATATCTTGGACGAAGTGACCCGGGGACACCCGATCCTTCTGAACCGCGCTCCGACTTTGCACCGTTTGTCGATTCAGGCTTTCGAACCGAAGCTGATCGAAGGTGACGCGATTCGGGTTCACCCGCTTGTTTGTACCGCTTACAACGCGGACTTCGATGGTGACCAAATGGCGGTGCACGTGCCGCTCTCTGTTGAAGCGCAAATGGAAGCTCGTTTGCTGATGCTTGCACCGAACAATTTGTTCTCGCCAGCGAGCGGCAAGCCGATCACGACACCTTCTCAAGACATTCCGTTGGGTTGCTACAACCTGACTTACCTGCGTGACTTCCCAAGTCACGACAAGAGCGATGCAACGCCTCGGGTGCCGATGTTCAACGACGTCACCGAAGTGGAATTCGCGATCACTGAAGGTGGCTTGGGCACGAACGACAAGATCAAGTTCCGCAACCCAGACTATGGCCAACCGGGCAAGCCTTATGGTGACCCGACCAAGCCGGTCATTGACACCACGGCGGGTCGTGTGCGCTTCAATGAGATCTGGCCTAGCAGCGTGGGTTTCATCAACGCGACGATTGGCAAGAAGCAGATTTCGGAGATCATCTGGCGTTGCTTCCAAACCAACGGTCAGAAGGAGACCGTGTCGGCCTTGGATCGTCTGAAGTCACTGGGCTTCCGTGAAGCGACCCGGTCGGGTATTTCCATCGGTATTACCGACATGGAGATTCCGCCGCTCAAGAAGGAGCTTCTCAAGCAGGCCTACGTGGACATTGAGGAAGTTGATAAGCAGCACCGCCGCGGGATCATCACCCAAGGGGAACGTTATCAGAAGATCATCGATATCTGGACCCAGGTGGGTGACAAGGTCGCTGACGAGCTTTTCCGGACGATCGAGTACAATGAAGGCAAGAAGCGCCACAACCCGCTTTACACCATGGTTACCTCTGGTGCCCGGGGGAACCGGACGCAGATCAAGCAACTTGGTGGGATGCGCGGTCTGATGGCCAAGCCTTCCGGTGAGATCATTGAGCGCCCGATCACTTCGAACTTCCGCGAAGGTCTTAGCGTGTTGGAATACTTCATCTCCACTCACGGTGCCCGTAAGGGTCTGGCTGATACGGCTTTGAAGACCGCTGACTCCGGCTACATGACCCGGAAGCTGGTTGACGTGTCTCAGGACGTGATTGTTCACGAGGAAGACTGCGGAACGGTCAACGGCATTACTTTGGCTGCGATTTACTCCGGTGACGAAGAAGTGGTGGATCTCAAGACACGGATCTATGGCCGCGTCAGTTGCGAGACGGTTCACAACCCCGTGGACAAGTCCATCATTGTGAAGCCTGGAACTTTGATCAGTGAGATTGAAGCGAACCTGCTGACCAAGATTGGTGTGGATCGTCTGAAGATTCGCTCTGTTTTGACCTGCGAAGCGAAACGTGGTTGCTGCGCGAAGTGCTACGGACTCAGCCTGGCGACCAGCCGTTTGGTCAAGATTGGTGAAGCCGTTGGGATCGTTGCGGCGCAATCGATTGGTGAACCGGGAACCCAGCTGACGATGCGTACGTTCCACGTGGGTGGTGCTGCGATGAGCAGCTTCAAGCAGCCGTTCATTATTGCGAAGGCGGCGGGTACGCTGCGGTTCAACGAATTCCGTTCGGTGCAGTCTGACGAAGGCACCTGGATTGCTCTGACCCGGAATGGTTCCATTTCGATCCTTGATGATGACGGCAAAGAACTTGAGAGCCACAAGCTGGTTGTCGGTGCTGTGATCGCCAAGCCTGATGGCAGCAAGGTCAAGAAGGGTGAGCAATTTGTCACCTGGGATCCTTACAACATCCCGATTATCTCGGAGAAGGGTGGTAAGGTCGAATTCCGCGACATGATTTCTGGTATCACCGTGACCAAGGAGACTAACCAGTCGACCGGGAACGAAGAAATGGTGGTCATCGAGCACAAGGAAGATTTGCATCCGCAGATCGTCATTACCGATCCGAAGACGCACGAGATTCTTTCGAGCTACACCATTCCGGCTGGCGCTCACTTGGCCGTCAAGAACGGTCAGAAAGTGGACGGTGGTTTCACGATTGCCAAGACGCCGCGGAAG
Organism: Verrucomicrobiaceae bacterium; assembly: GCA_029865835.1. Classification (GTDB taxonomy): domain Bacteria; phylum Verrucomicrobiota; class Verrucomicrobiia; order Verrucomicrobiales; family Verrucomicrobiaceae; genus JAGRPD01. The sequence continues at coordinate 5,086 of JARXAL010000071.1, read as the reverse complement.
GCTTCCAAGACGAAGGACATTACCGGTGGTTTGCCACGGGTGGCCGAGCTTTTCGAAGCCCGGAAGCCGAAGGATGCGTGCGAAATCGCGCGGATCGATGGCGTGGTTGAGATCGGTGGTCTGGTTCGCGGCAAACGTCGAGTGATCGTAACGGATCCGAAGACTGGTCAGCAGGAAGAGCACTTGATTCCTCGGAGCAAGCACATCCTCGTGTTTAACGGCGACCACATCACCAAGGGTGATCAGCTGACCGAAGGGCCTGTGGTGCCGCATGAAATTCTGGAGATCCTTGGGCCTCAGGCCCTGCGTGAACACCTTGTCAATGAGGTGCAGGAAGTTTACCGCGCACAGGGTGTGGAAATCAACGACAAGCACGTTGAGATCATCATCCGCCAGATGCTGCGCAAGGTGAAGATCAACGAGCCAGGCGACACGAACTTCCTTTGGGGAGATCAAGTGGACCGCACGTCGTTTGAAATCGAGAACGTTCGTGTGACCGAAGAAGGTGGTAAGCCTGCAGAGGCGGAGCCGGTTCTTTTGGGGATCACGAAGGCCTCGCTGGAAACGGAATCGTTCATCTCGGCTGCGTCCTTCCAAGACACCACACGGGTGCTCACGGAGGCGGCGACGCTTGCGAAGTCCGACTTGCTGCGCGGCTTCAAGGAGAACGTCATCATGGGTCACTTGATCCCTGCGGGTTCGGGCTTCTGGAGCAACCGGGATTTCGAAGTCGAAGAGACCGAGCGGCCTAGCTTCTCGACTCGTGACAGTGTTGAAGACGACGCTTTGCGCGCCTAAGACCTGAACAGATAACCTCTCAAACACAACCCCCGGTAGCTTGATGGCTCCGGGGGTTGTTTTGTTTTGGAGAGTGCGATGGAGGGATGTGCTTTTGCTTGGCTTGGGCGGGGTGGCTTGTTAGGATGAGGGGATGAGATTGTCGTTGTTGTTGGTTGGGTTGGTGGGTGCTGTGTTGGCGCAGGAGCCGGAGTTTCCGCTGACGGCGGATTCGAAGGTGCAGGAGGGAGTGGCCAAGGGGACGATGGTGAAGGGTGGGTATTTGGCGGGGGAGGAGAGTGTGTTTCCGGGGACTCAGCGGGAGTATCAGTTGTATTTGCCGGCGGGGTTCGACAAGACGAAGCCGACGGCTTTCATGGTGTTTCAGGACGGGGTGATTTATCAGGCGCCGGTGGTGTTTGACAACTTGATCGCGAAGGGGGACATCCCGCCGATGGTGGGGGTGTTCATCAAGCCGGGGGTGGTGCCGGCGGCGAATGAGAATGCGCTGCCGCGGTTCAATCGGAGCTTTGAGTATGACTCGGTGACGCCGACTTATTCGAAGTTTTTGATTGAGGAGTTTTTGCCGGCGGTGGAGGCGGAGCATGGGGTCACGTTCAGCACGAATCCGAATGAGGCGGCGATCGCGGGGAATAGCAGCGGGGGGATCTGCGCGTTCATGGTGGCGTGGCATCGGCCGGACCGGTTTCGGCGGGTGTTCACGGGGGTGGGGACGTATGTGGGGATCCATGGGGCGGATCAACTGCCGGTGTGGGTGCGGAAGTTTGAGCCGAAGCCGATCCGAGTGTTTTTGCAGAGCGGGACGGGGGACAACAATCTGTATTGCGGCGACTGGTGGATGGCAAATCAGATGATGGAGCGGAGTCTGACCTGGGCGGGGTATGAGGTGAAGCACGCGTGGGGCGAGGGCGGGCATAATCAGAAGCATGCGAGCCAGGTTTTCCCGGAGGCGATGCGGTGGTTGTGGCGGGAGTGGAAGACGGAGTTTGAGGTGAAGGCGAATGTGAAGGGGGATTCGAAGTGGAAGGGGTATGAGGTGGTGGGGGCGGGGGATTGGGAGGTAGTTGGAGTGACCGGCAATCGGTTCCTTTGGCTGTCTTCTTCGGTGAGCGGAGAAGTGGTTTCTGTGGATGCGGATTCAGGAGACCTTTGGTCAATTCCAGAAACAGGTGATGCAAAGGTTTTTGGAGCAAGTCGACCTTCCGAAGATCATGGCCCTGAGGTGTCGGGCATCGAGTTCACTAAAGATGGCAGAATGATCGCAGTTGGTTCGGAGCTTCAGGACGGACTTTGCGAGATCAGGCGTGATGGAAGCCGAGAGCCTGTTGACGCGAGCTGGGGAATGCGATCTTCGACGCTTGTTTTATCCAGCGATGGATGGGCGTATGCAGCTTATGGATGGATGCCGGGAATTCTAGGGTTTCCCTTCCGCGATCCGAGAGAAGGTGATCCCGAGCCGACGAGACTAGACTGTGGTGTGGCACTTGGGGAGCTCACGTTGTCTTGCGACCAGACGCAGCTATTTGGTGTTCGTTTTGGCGACCCTTCTATCTGGGTAGCATCGATCCAAGGCAATCACTCGCTTGGAAATGTGCAGGAATTCTGCCGCGTGGAGGCTTCTCCTGATGGCGATGCATTCGTTGGCGGCATGTCTGTCGATTCCCATGGGTGGCTCTATGTGGCGACGTCGTTGGGGATTCAGGTGTTGGATCAGGCGGGGCGTGTGAACTTCATCATTCCGACGCCGAAGCCGGCACATGATGTGTGTTTTGGGGGGAAGGATTTGGGGGAGTTGTTTATTGCTTGTGGGGACACGATCTACAAGAGGGCGACGAAGGCTCGGGGGGTGGTGAGTGGGCAGATGGCGCCGATCAAGCCGGCTCCGCCGAAGCTTTGAGGGGGTAGCGGACGGAGTCTTTGGAACGCTCGGGATGGTCGGGCGTGAGTTAGGTTGTGGGGCTCATCACGCGGAGCGATGATGGCTACTTTGAGGGGACATCACGCGGAGCGGTGATGGGTACTTTGGAGGAGCTCGGCGGCTTGGGCTAGGGCTTGGCGGATGGGGAGGGCTTTTTCGGCGAGGTGGCGTTGGGCTTGCTCGTAGGTTTGGCGGCCTTCGGGGGTTTCGATGGGGATGGGGTCGTAGCCGAGGTGGGCGAGGTCGTAGGGGCTGGCGCGCATGTCGAGGATGCGTCCTTCGACAGCGAGGGCGAAGGTTTGACCGACGAGAGTGGAGCCGATCCAGGGCCAGAGTTTGGAGGCCCACTTGTAGAGGTCCATGTTGGCGTGGAGGCAGGCGCCTTGCTCCATTTCGAGGCGGGTTTCGAGGGTGGGTTGGAAGGCGTTGAGCGGGGAGGCTGGCGGGGTGAAGAAGCGGTAGGCGTCGTAGTGGGTGCAGCAGAGGGCTTGGGAATCGACGAAGCTGGCGAGTTGGTCGGGGGTGAGGCGGAGGGCGTGGCCTTGGTGGCGGATTTGCTCGGGGGTTTGGCGGTAGACCATGGCCCATTCGTGGAGGCCGAAGCAGCGGAAGCGCGGGGGGCGGTCGAGGATGTTGCGGCAGAGGGTGGCGACCCAGGTGGCGAGTTGGCGGGTTTTGTCGGGGAGAAGTTCGGGGTTGAGGGTGAGGGTGGTGGGGGTGCGGAGGACGAAGGGGTGGTCGATGAGGTCGGCTTCGGTGATTTCGAGGGTGGTGCCGAGCGGGGGGAGCCACTGTTTGAGTTTGCCGGGGGGGAAGTTGTAGTAGCTGAAGAGGAAGTCGTCGACGGCGTGGGTTTGGCCGCGGGCACGACGAACCAGGGTGGCGTCGGCCATGGGGGCGACGCGGGCATGGTGGGCGTGGGCGAGGGCGTGCCAGGTGGCGCGGGGGAGGAGCATGGGGGAAGAACCTCGAACTTTGAACTCTAAACGCTGAAAGTCGAACGCTGAACGCTGAAGCAGTGGCTGCTTTTGAGGTGGGGCACGCTTGCGGCTTGGGCCACGGGCGGGCAAGCTGCGCTACTTTGAGTCGCTGGGCAGGCTCAGTTTAGGGCCTGGGCCAGGGTGGGGAGCTTGAGGGCTTGGAGGTGTTGGGTCCAGAGGCTGAGGCTTTCGGCGGGGATGGGGTCTTTGGCGTCGAGGAGGCGCTGGATGGCGCGGGGGAAGGCGGCGTTCTGGCGATTTTCGAGGGCGAGTTGGGCGGTGCGGAGTCGGAGGTCGGTGTCGAGGCGGGTGGGGTCGGTGGCGAGGAGGTGGTTGACGGCGGCGCTGGGTTGATTGGCGGCGAGCCAGGCGTCGACGAGGAGCTGGTGGGCGAAGAGGTCGTCGGGGTGCTGCTGGAGGTGGCGGCGCCAGAGGATGGCGGTTTGCATGGGGGGGAGGGCGTGGCTCTTGACCTGAAGGCTGAGGCGAAGGGTGGGGAGGTGGGCGGGGGCTTGCTCGAGGCGGTGTTCGAGGAGGCGGCGGGCGCTGTCGATGTCCTGCTGCAGGTAGCAGGTTTCGGCGAGGGTGAGGGTGGGGGAGGGTTGGTTGGCGGTGGTGGCGGTTTTTTCCAGGCGGTCGAGGAGTTCGAGGACTTCAGGGAAGCGATCGGCGCGGGCGGCTGCGGGGAGGATGGGGAGGAGTTTGGCGGGGGAGTGAAGGGTGGAGAGGTGGAGGCCGAGTTCGACGGCGCGGGCGTCCTGCTGGGTTTGGGTGCAGGCGTTGGTGAGGCGGTCGAGCCAGAGGAGGTAGGTGGGGTCCGGGGCGGGGGTGAGGGAGAGTTCGCGCCAGTTGAGCTGGTGCTGGGGGTAGCGGCGGAGGAGGGATTCGATGGGGGCGATGAGGGGGGCGGGGTTTTGGGTGAGGCCGGCGATGGTCCAGGCGATGTCGAGGGCTTCGAGATCCGGCTGGGTTTGATTTTGGATGAGGGGGGTGAGGATTTTGGCGGCTTCTTCGGGTTGTTTGGCGGTGAGATGGAGGTTGGCGAGGGCGCGGCGGGCGGCGTTGATTTGCTTGGGGTCGTGCGGGGTGGGGGGGTCGTCGAGCCAGTCGCTGAGGAGGGCGATGGCTTCGTCGGTAACTTGGGTGGCGATGGCGTGGTCGATGAGGGTCTGGACCTGAGTCCAGGAGGCGGCGGGATGGCGGGCGGCTTCGGAGAGGAGGTAGTGCTGCACGCGGGGTTGCTGGTCGCTAGCGGCGCGGGCGGCGAGGGCCTGGGCCTCGGCCGCGAGGGCGGGCGTGCTCCCCTCCCCGACGGCCCCGACGGCCCCGATGGCCCTTGCGGCCCCCTCTTCGGCGACGAGGGGCGTCCGCCGGTCGGGGACCCGAAGGC
>JARXAL010000173.1 GCA_029865835.1 Verrucomicrobiaceae bacterium | reverse complement strand
AGGGCTTGGTAGTGGGATTCGAAAACGGCCGGGAGGAGTTCGGCTGCGGCGGTGCCGGAAGTGGTGAGGACGGCAACGGGGCGGTTCGTGGCTTGGATGCGGCCGAGGGCGAAGAAGGCGGCACTGCGTTCTTCGAAGAAGTTCCAGAGTTTGATGTTTTGGGAGCTGAGGAGGGCGGTCAGGATGGGGGCATTTCGCGCACCGGCTGCGACGCAGATTTCGAGGACACCAAGTTCCGCTAGGAGGCGAAGCGAGGCTTGGATGAGCTGAATTTGGGACATGGGGTTAGGGCCTTGAGAGACCTAACATGCTCATGACGGCCTCGCGTTTCAATCGGAGCTCACGCCATTCGTGGTCATAGGCGCTGGCGCCGACGATGCCACATCCGGAGGGAAGGAATCCTTTGGGTCCCTGCCATGCGATTCCTCGAATGCTGACGACCATGTGGCATTCGCCATCGACGGTGAAGCCGAACGGGGCACCAAAGAAGTCGGGGACTTGGAGGAGGTGACGATATTCGCGCAGTTTGTCGAGCCAGCGTTCTTCGCGAGGGAGGCAGCCGACTGCAGGAGTGGGATGAAGCCAGGGGACGAGGGTGGTGGGGCTTGCGTCTTCGGACAGGGTGACGGTGAGTTTGGTTTGGAAGTGAGTGAGGGCTCCGGCCTGACGAAGGCCACGTGGGCTTCGGGTAACTTGGCCGAGGCTGGAGAGTTGGGATTCGAGGTAGCCCGCGACGAGTTCGTGTTCCTCGATTTCTTTGATGTCTTGCATGAACGCTTCGTCAGTGCCGGGTTTGGCGGTGCCTGCGAGGGCCATGGTTTCGACCTCGGGACCATCCGCGTGGAAGAGGAGTTCTGGGGTGGCACCGGCGAATCCGTTATCGCCATCGACGCAAGCGTAACCCCAAAAACCGGCAGGTGCGGAGAGGACGCGGTCGAGGAGTCGTTCCCAGCGGCCCTCGATCAGCACGCCATGTTCGGTGAGAACGGGTACCATTTTTTCGAGGCGGCGGGCGATGACTTCTTTGCGAATGCGGCGGAACGCCATTTCGAAGTATTCGGTGGAGGGATGTCGCCAGTTGACTCGAGGCCAGGGGAGGTCGTGCCAGGGAGGGGTGTAGTCAGCGGTTAGTGGGATGAGGCGAGCGGGGCGTTTCCAAGGAGCGGGGTCTTGGAGGTCGAAGTCGTTCCAGTAGAAAGCGGACCCATCGATTGGAGCTTCCGGTAGCGCCTCGAAGGGACCTTCGCCGAGCCAAGCGCGCCCGTCTGGGAGCCTAAAGAGGGCAAACTGAGTCATGATTTGTTGATACGTGCAGATAGTGAAACGCCGGGGGCGGTGTGCAAGGACGGGGTTGATGTTCGATCTGAGTCAGGGAAAGTCATTTTTTTTTAAATCCCAGTGATAACTTGGCCCGAAGGATGCTCTAAAAAGAGGTGGTTGGGAGCGAAAGCTTCTACTGTTTTCCAGGGCATGAATCCTGGGAAAAAAGACGACAGATTTGAGAGCTACTTCATGGTTGGCGGCTCTCAGATCACCCTAAGGTCCGGAGGGATATGGTTGGGTCCCTCCGGACCACTTTTTTTGAGGGGAGGATGTTTTGGAGGGAAATTGTGCAATGTTCTCCACCCGGCTCATGGTGAAACCTGCACTGCGGGTGGGCTAAGAGTCCAGGTCTTGTCAGCGGCGCGGAGAGCAATGGCTGTGGCGTTTTTGGGCCATGGGATTTCGGTGGTGGTGACGGGATGGACGCTGTGGAGGGTCCACTTGCCGTCGTTGAGAGTCTGCAGAGTCCACCAGCGGATGTGGGTAAGCCAGCGAGGGTCTGACATCGTCCAGGAGGCGTGGCCTTGTTTGTTCTTGATGGTTGTCGTGATGGTGGGGGCCGGGAGGTCGATAGGGCCCAACCAGGGTGAAGCGGGGGGGATGGCTTTAAGTTGATAGGCGCGTGCTTTGGTGAGGTCGGCGACTTCGAGGGTGTTTTTGACGAGAGACCCGAAATTCCAATGAAAATGACCGGGTGTCATGATGGTGCCTCGCTGGCGGACGACGGAGATTTGTTGGAGGATTTCGCCTGGGCCGCGATCTTTGCCGACGCGATCCACGGCCATGCCGGGCCAGATGTGGCGGTTTTGGCGGTTTTGACTGAGCCACCAGTCATAGTAGGTGGTGAAAGAGAGTTTGGCTGGTTCGATTGGCCAGTATAGTTGTGGGACCATGTAGTCCAGCCAGCCGTTTTGCAGCCATTTGAGGGAGTCGGCAGAGAGTTCTTCATAGGGGTCGAGGCCTCCGCCGGTGCCGGGCGGAACGTTTGGGCGCCAGAGACCGAAGGGACTGATGCCAAACTTGACCCATTTCTTGGTGGCTTTGATGCCATCGTAGAGTTCGTGAACGAGGGTGTCGACGTTTTGCCGGCGCCAGTGGCTTTTGTCGAGGGTGCCACCGGAGGCTTGATACGTTTTGTATGAGGCGTCATCCGGGAAAGGGACCATGGAGCCATCGGCGGCTTTGACGGGGTAGGGGTAAAAATAGTCGTCGATATGGATGCCGTCGACATCGTAACGGCGTGTGACGTCGAGCATGACGGCAACGGTCTGCGCACGGACTTCGGGAATGCCGGGATCCATCCATTTGTCGATGCCGTAAGGCATTGTGTGTTCGGGTGATTTTTTGAGGATGTGGTCGGAGGATGCGGCGTGTTTTTCACCTGCGAGGGCGCGGTAGGGATTGAACCAAGCGTGGAGTTCGATGCCGCGTTTGTGAGCTTCTTCGATGGCGAAGCCGAGAGGGTCCCAAGCTGGATCTGGGGCGGAGCCCATTTTGCCGGTGAGGAAGGGAGACCAGGGTTCGAGTTGGGAGGCGTACATGGCATCGCCGGCAGGTCGGACCTGGAAGATGAGGGCATTGAGGCGCAGGTCAGCGGCTTTTTGGATGAGGGTGAGGAGTTGGGATCGAGCTTTTTCGGTGGGGAGACCGGGTTCGCTGGGCCAGTCGATGTTGCGGACGGTGGCGATCCATGCGCCGCGAAGTTCGCGGGGGGGAATTGGCGGTGTTGGCAAATCTGCGGCTACTGCGGGCGCTATTAGCAGGGACAAGAAGATCAGGCAGATAAGTTGGCGGGCCATTCGATACGATGCACAGGAATCTGAAAAGGGTGACGGTTTTTTGCGAGGCGTTATCTGAATGAACGAAGCGGCTGTTTTGGGTCGACGTACCCTGGAACAGCCGCTAGGAGTCGCGTATTGAAGAGTGACTTTAATTCAGGATTTCCGTTGTGAGCTTGCTTGCGTAGAATCCGCTGGGTGGGGTGGGGCCTTGCCAGGCGGAGGGATAACCCGGCCAAGTGGCGAGTCGCATTGCGGTGTATTTTGGTTGGCCATTCTGGGTCCAGCGGATGACTTTGATGGTTCCGGGATAGGTGGTGCCGCTGTCATCGACTTCGTATCGGCCAGCTTTAGCGATGATGGCGTCAGCAAAACGCATCATTTCCGCATCACGTTTTCCGCTGGCCATGCCACGAAGGTTGTCAAGGTGACTGGCGGGATATAGCCGACCGGTGTCCGACTCGATGACGAGCGGGTTGGAAGGAAGCGAGCAGGAGACGATCGCGAGCAGGGATATTAGCATGAGGACGAGTTTGTTGGTTTTCATTGGGGTATGGGCTGTGTTGTTGTGTGTTTCCGGGGCACTGAATGTGGCTCTGCCGTGTCGTTCTGAGGGGTCTGGGGGACCTGAGAATGAGGCATTTGCCGCACAGGCACAAAATAGCCTGTCAAGGGGGTGTTTGGCCCGTGGAGAAGCGTGAGAAGATGTTCAGGAGGGGGTCAGAACCTCAGTGAAAACTGTCAAATGCGAGAGGTTGGTAAAACTTCGGTCAGTGAACGCGAAGATAGGTAGTGTTTTGAATTTATTGAGCGTGAGAAATTATGTGGCAAATCCGGAGATGCGGCGCGCAAGGGCCAGATTCAAGGTGGGTGAGATGCACACTCTCAGTTCCATTGAATGCCCCAAAACATGGAGAGCATCTCTCTGTGTATACAACGATCCTCAAAAATGTTAGCGTGTCCAAGTTCGACTTTGTGGGATGAGAACTTTTCGATGTGTCTTTATTATCGTTCGCTCGGCTGCTTTATAGGCGGCTATTCTTGATTCCCAAAGGGGGTATTGGAGTCGCCGTTTGTGTTTTGGTCATTGCTTTGATTTCATGGATTGCACGGCCAGGTTTCCAAATGATGCTGGGCGCCAATTTTTTGGATGGAGCTGCTGTGGATGAGGTCGTGAGTTAATAGGAAGTTGCGATGTATGTTGAAGGTGCCGAGCCATCGAATTGATATGGCACTAGGCAGGGTTCGACAGAGAAGGATCTCCGATGAGTGAAGACTGACTTCGGTGGAGGGTTGATACCGTAACGGGCTGGGACAGGTAGTGATGTGACCTTTGATGTGTCTCTGTGGCGTGCCCACTATCGGTTTGCGGTAAGCATGCGATCATTTGATGCCTTCAATCACAGCGTTGGCTAAATTGGAGGGATGAGTGCGGGTCATGACGGTCGCATTTATGTGTCGGAAAAGTTCGAGGTACTTTTTGGGCGCGGAGGTGTCGATTGAAGCATGCTAGTTGATTTCTATTGGAGGATGCTTCCCAGGGGCTAATCTTCAGAATCCGATTAAGATGGTTCCAAGACCCGATCTGCCAAAGAGTTGCGGGTGCTTGGTTGGGAGGTTAACCTTTGGTCTAGCCAACGCGGTGCATCGGTTCCGGTGAAAACGCAGGTGTTGAACTTGACGGCGGTGATGCTGGGATTTGGCGATAGCGGACTGATGGGATTTGTGTTCCATATTCGGTATCGCAAGGCCGTTTCAACCAAACGGAGTGACGTGTCTGTGGCCTAGAAGTTTGTGCCCGTGGGATCCAACGGGATAGAAGGAAATTCGTTCAATCGGTATTGTGGTTTGCCATGGCAAAGGGTGCGATGACAATCAGTCAAGCGACCGAGATGATTGTAATCAATCAGTGTGACGAGCATCATTGGCACAAACAGGGGGCAGTTTTTGGGCTATTGCGATTGGCCATCCCTGGTTCTCATCGAGCGTTTTTCGTGAAGTTGCAGACCGAAAATCGACATGGAAATGGTCAATGCTGTCGGTGCAATGATGCGATTATCAGAATGACGGACAGTCGGGGTGTTTGAGTATCCAACGGGCAGAAAAAAGGCTGACTCATCAGGCAATCGCGATAGCGTCTCAATATCGCAAGCAATGTGTTAAAAAGTGCAAAAAAGGTGTGTTCGCCCCTTGCAATCGGAGAGGTACTTTCTATTCTTGGGCTCGCTTGTGAAATTTTTCACAAGCCCACCTTCATCGATTGATTATGGGCAACTTCTTTCCGCGCTGGACCAACTGGTTTCCTTTGAAGCTAGCCATCGCGCTTGCTTTCATTGGAGCGGGCGTTTCGATGGGAATCGCCTACTATTTCACGCCGAAATACACACGCGTTGGATACGAGCCGACCCAACCGGTACCGTTTTCGCACAAGATTCACGCGGGTGAGTTGGGGTTAGACTGTCGGTATTGTCACAGTTTTGTTGAAGTATCCGGACACGCGAACGTGCCAACCAACCAAACGTGTATCAATTGTCACGGCGCGGGGAAGGGGAACATCAAGTCGGCAAGTCCTAAGTTGGAGAAAGTGGTCAAGGCGCAGGAAACGGGACAGCCGGTTCCTTGGGTGAAGCTACACAAGGTGCCTGATTACGCTTACTTCAATCATTCGGTGCACATCAATCGCGGAGTTTCTTGTGCCAACTGCCACGGTAAAATCAACGAGATGGAGGTAGTTTACCATGACCAACCCCTTTCGATGGGTTGGTGTCTGGATTGCCACCGCAATCCCGAGAATAATCTTCGTCCCCTCGATCAGATCACCAATTTGAACTATCAAGCCAAAGACTTAGATCGTGCAGCCTTCTACAAGGACCTGCTGGCTGCGGGGACACCGGCTGGTGATATCGCTGAAGTGATTTTGGGTGGCAAGCCCGGATACGATGTCAAGGGAGTGGAGGATTTGATGGCGATTGCTGAGAAGAAGTTTGGAAAGGACGTGTCCCAGCTTGAGGTGGGCAGCCAACTCAAGAAGCATTGGCAAATCCAGCCGCCGGAGTCCTGCGCGGCTTGTCACCGATAATCAATTGAGGAAGTTCCTGTTTAATATTTGATCTGATTTTACCCGGCTAAGAAAACGTCTCCATGAAACGCATTTGGCACCACCCCGAAGAGCCCCGCACCAGCAAGCGCTACTGGCGCAGCACGGCTGAGTTGGAGCAGCGCTCCGAGTTTCTGAAGACTTCGGGAATTGAGTTTCCTGCTGGGGATACGCTTAGCACTGAAGAACAGGAAAACTCACGTCGGGAGTTCCTCAAGGTCATGGGTGCTGCGACTGGATTGATGGGGCTGGGTATGGCGAGTTGTCGCCGTCCAATCTTCAACATTCTGCCCTACACGGATCATGTGGAGTGGGTCATTCCAGGCAAGCCCTTGCTCTACGCTACAGCGATGCCAAGAGCCGGAGGTGCGACTCCGCTGGTGGTGACGACCTATGAGGGGCGGCCGACGCATCTCCAAGGGAACGCCCTTCATGCACTGGGTGGCGGTATTGATACGTTCGCTCAGGCTTCGATTCTAGATCTTTACGATCCTGAACGTTCTCAGAAACCCATGATGTCGGGGAAAGTCGCCGACTGGGAACGGGCTAATACTGTCATCAAGAAGGTGGTGGCTGAGTCGAAAAAGGATCAGGGGGCAGGCCTTGCGGTGATCATAGGTGAGGTCGAATCACCGACAGTGAGTCGTCTTCTTGTAGATCTGAAGAAGGCTTATCCCCAAGCTCTTGTATCGAGGTATGAAGCACTGTCTTCCGGTAGCGCCGCGCTAGCGCATGGTTTGGTTTTCGGGAATAGCATTCAGCCTGTTTATCATTTGGGTAAGGCGAAACGAATTTTGAGTCTTGACTGCGACTTTTTGGGACTTGATCCGGTTGCAGGAGATCACATCAAGGAGTTCGCTAAACATCGCAGCCAAGACAAGAGCGGTGGTAAGATGAATCGCCTCTATGCGCTTGAAAATCGCTTCACTTTGACTGGCGGAATGGCGGATCATCGGAAGCCTTTGGCTGCCAGTTTGATTCCGGTCGCGGCTGCATTCATTGCCGCTGAATTCGGAGAAAGCTCGGCCAAGGCCCTGGCAGCAACTGCGCCGGGTTCCCTGACGGACTGGTTGAAGCCAGCGATTGCCGACTTGAAAGAGAATGCTGGGGCTTCGTTGGTTCTTGCTGGTTCACGTTATGGAAAAGAGGTTCATGCGCTGGTTGCGGCCATCAACAGCGCGCTGGGAGCCTTTGGTAAAACGGTTGACCTCGTTCAAGGTGATGCGGATGCGGCAGCGTCGGCTTTTGCAGAAGTAGCGGCCGCTGTGGCATCCGGTAAGGTGAAAACGTTGGTTTCTTTGACGCCTTCGAACATTCTTTTCGATGCCCCGGACGCATCCTCATTTGGCAAGTCCATTCGGGACAAGAAGGTAGCGGTGATCCATCTTGGATCCTCTGTCAATCTGACGGCTCGGAGAGCTGGGTTGCACTTGCCTGCGGCTCATTACCTCGAATCGTGGGGCGATGTCAGGGCTGCTGATGGCACTTACTCGGTCGTTCAGCCGATGATTCAGCCATTGTATGATGGTGTGAACGAGATCGAGGTGATCTTGGCGTTGTTGGACAAGAAGGTGCTTGGACCAGTTGCTGCCGAGGAACCGGCAAAAGCAGGTGCGGAGGCAACGGGTGCCCCTGTGGTGTCCAGCGCGACGGCCTATGATGCGGTTCGAGAAACATTCGGATCTCTCGCTGGCGGCACGAAGGAAGATGTGTGGAATGTCACACTTAGAGACGGATTCTTGAAAGGTTCGGCCTACACGGTTGCGCAAGCGATCGTCAACTCGAGTGCTCTTGCGGGTTTGATGGCTGATGCGAAGGCTGCAGCGGCGCCTGACGCGGGTGCCTATGAGGTTGTTTTGACGCCGTCCTCCAGTTTGTGGGATGGCCGATACGCAGGGAATGCATGGTTGCAAGAAGCGCCTGATCCAGTCACCAAACTCACATGGGACAATGCGGCTTGGCTGGGAACGAAAACCTTTCGTGATCTCGGTCTCAAGGAAGGACAGATGGTCACGGTTTCGGTTGGAGGTGCAGAGTTGACGCTACCCGCGATTGAGGCACCCGGGCACGTCACCCACTCCATTTCGATTTCACTCGGGTATGGGCAGAAGAATTTAGGCTATGTGGGATCTGATACGAAGGGCAAAGGTCGTGGTTTCGACGCCTACAGTTTGAGGAAGGGTGAGGGTTTTGTCCTGACTGGAGCGACGCTAACAGCGACCTCGGATGTCTACGAACTCGCGATTACCCAGGAGCACAACACCATGGAGGGTCGGGCGCTTTATCGTGAAGCAACCCTCGAAGAGTTTAACAAACCCGAATACACTTCACAGACTGGGATGGATTCGCATATCCCACCGAACATCTCTTTTTACAAGGGTCAGGTGGGAGTGAGGTCAGAAACCAATCCGGCCGGGTTTGATTACCAGAACGAGCACCAGTGGGGCATGACCATCGACCTCAGCAAGTGCCTCGGTTGCACGGCTTGTGTAGTAGCGTGCCAATCTGAAAACAACATACCTGTGGTAGGCAAAGATCAGGTCCGGAAGGGGCGGATCATGCAATGGATCCGAATGGACCGTTACTTTGCTACCAATGAATGGGGCGAAGGCAAAGCAGATTCTGACGACGTCAATGTGGACCCAACGCCTGAGCAACTCGAAGGGGCTGAAATGGTGATGCAACCGGTAGCCTGCCAGCAATGTGAATCCGCACCTTGTGAAACCGTTTGTCCGGTCAATGCAACGGTTCACACCGAAGACGGGCTGAACGCGATGGCCTACAACCGGTGCATCGGCACCCGTTACTGCGCGAACAACTGTCCTTACACTGCCCGCCGATTCAATTGGTTCGACTACAACAAGCGTCCTTTGGATGAGCTCTATTGGGGGCCGTTGTCAACACCTGAGAAGACGGGAATGCGTGAAAGCGTCAAATTGCAGAAGAATCCGAACGTGACGGTACGGATGCGAGGTGTCATTGAGAAGTGCACCTATTGCGTGCAAAGGCTTGAAGCTGCCAAAATTCAGCAGAAGCAGAAGCAACGCGATTCGAAGAATTTCCGAATCCCAACGGATATGGTCAAGGTAGCCTGTCAGCAAGCTTGCCCAGTGGAAGCTATTGAGTTTGGTGATTTGGCAGATCCGAAATCTTCGATCAACAAGATGAAGGCATCGCCACGCAGCTACGAGATTTTGAAGTATATCGGAACTCGTCCGCGCACCAGTTACTTGGCACGACTCCGCAATCCGAACCCGAAAATGCCTGGGGCAGACAAAATCGCTGTCTGGAGCGCCAAGCAAATCTAAGCCTTTCCCATGGAAGCCACCTCCCACGCATCTGCACCGACTCCGAGCGAGCCGCGCATCCTTGAGCGCGAACCGCTGGTCTTGAACAATCGGTCTTACTCTTGGATCACCAACCGCATTTGCGGCATTGTTGAGAACAAGCAGCCTTTTCTCTGGTGGATCTTGTTTGTTCCGTCCGTGATTTTGACCGGGGTTACGGTATTTTGTTTCACGTATCTTATTTCGACGGGCGTTGGGGTTTGGGGGCAGAAGCAGCCAGTGGCGTGGGCTTGGGACATCACAAACTTCGTTTTCTGGATCGGCATCGGCCATGCTGGAACGTTGATTTCAGCGATTCTTTTCCTGACGCGCCAGAAGTGGCGGACATCTGTCAACCGAGCCGCAGAGGCGATGACCTTGTTTGCTGTGATGTGCGCCGGGTTGTTCCCGGGGTTCCACGTGGGTCGTGTCTGGATGGTTTGGTTCCTGGCGCCGATTCCTAACGCGAATGCCATCTGGCAAAACTTCAAATCGCCCTTGTTGTGGGACGTGTTTGCTGTCTCGACTTACTTCACGGTCTCAGTTATTTTCTGGTTTATCGGGCTCGTGCCTGATTTGGCCACCTTGCGTGATCGCTGCAAGCCTGGTCTGCGGAAGATGCTTTACGGCATGTTTGCCCTTGGATGGCGCGGTGGCAACCGTCACTGGTCGCACTACGAGACGGCCTACATGCTGTTGGCCGCTCTTTCGACACCGCTTGTGCTTTCGGTGCACTCGGTCGTGTCATTTGACTTTGCGACGTCAGTTGTCCCTGGGTGGCACACAACCATTTTCCCTCCCTACTTTGTGGCCGGGGCTATCTTCGGTGGATTTGCGATGGTGTTAACTTTGATGATTCCGGCTCGGAAGATCTACGGTCTGCAAGATCTGATCACTGCGAAGCACATCGACAACATGGCGAAGATCATTCTTTTGACCGGGACGATTGTCGGTTACGCCTACAGCATGGAGTTCTTCATGGCGTATTACAGTGCCAACAAATACGAACTTCAGACCTTCCAACTTCGCGGGCTCTACGGTCCCTCGGTGTGGTATTACTATTGCATGTTTGGCTTCAACGTGTTCGCTCCTCAGCTTTTCTGGAGTCGTTGGTGCCGACACAATCTCTGGGTCGTCATGTTTGTGTGCATGTGCGTGAATGCCGGCATGTGGTTTGAACGATATGTGATCATTGTCACGACTTTAGAGCGTCACTTGACCCCTGGCTCCTGGCGGACCTTCAGCCCAACCTGGGTCGATATCTGGACTTTTGTGGGCACATTCGGCTTGTTCATGATGTTGTTCCTTTTGTTCCTCAGATTCTTGCCGGTCATCGCCATTGGCGAGGTGAAGGGTGTTCTGCCTCAGTCTGATCCTCATTATGATCCGGACCGTGAGAAGGGCATCCAGGAGGAGGACCTCATGGACTACCCAGATCGCCATGTGGCGAAACCGGGCACAGCCGCTGCCACTGCCTAAATGAACCAACCTTTTTCTAACGATCTGCTGTGAGCACTACCCTCAAACGAGTCCACGGATACCTTGCGGAATTTGACAATCCGCAGGACCTCTATCATGCCGCCGAGCATGTGCGCGATCAGGGATATCAACGCTGGGATGTCCACACCCCATTTCCTGTTCACGGAATGGATGTTGCGATGGGCAACCCGCGTTCGAAACTGCCCTGGTTGGTGTTCTTTGGTGGAGCAACTGGCTTCACCGTGGCATTTTTGATGCAGTTTTTGACTCAGGTCATCATTTACCCGACCGTGGTTCAGGGCAAGCCCACCGACATCTACACCCTGCCGGCCTTCTTCCCGGTGATGTTCGAATTAACGATTTTGTTCTCGGCGTTCACAACCCTGTTTGGCTTGCTTGCCTTGATTGGGTTACCCCGGTTGAATCACCCCTTGTTTGCTTCCAAGAGGTTTCCCAAATTCTCAGACGACGGGTTCTTTGTGTGCATTGAGGCCCGTGATGCGAAGTTCACGAAAGAAGGCACCAAATCCTTTTTGGAAGGCATCGGTGGAAAGAACATCGAACTAGTTGAGGACGAAATCTAACCCTTTGGCTGCCGGACCCTTTCATCCATGAAATACTTTTTCCTCAGTTTCTTATTTGTCGCCGCGATTGTCGTCAGTGCGGCAGGCTTCCGTGGTTCCAAGTCTGAACTCCCTCCGATTGAAATTCTTCCGGATATGGACCATCAAGCCAAGATCAAGTTCCAGACTTCCAGCGAGTTTTTTGCTGATGGTTTGGGTGCACGTCGCCCAGTGAAGGGCACGGTGCCGATGGGTTACGAGGTGCCCCAAGCGCCGGCAGCAGAAAATCCACGGCCTCCAAAGTTTGGTTTCACCAACGGAACCAGCTATTATCACACGGGGAAGGTGGGTGACTACTATGGGGACGGATTGCCGCCTGAAGTTGAGGTGACAACCGAATTGATCCAGCGTGGGGCTGAGAGATATGCGATCAACTGCGCCATTTGCCATGGTGCCTCGGGCAATGGAAAGGGAATGACCTCAAGGTATGGCATTCTGAATGCGTTCAATTTCCACCAAGCGGGGTCAACGGACCCAACGAATCAGGCGGCGTATCGTCCTGATGGTGCCATCTACGATGTGATCGTGAACGGCAAGGGGTTGATGGGAGGCTACAGTGCCAACATCACGGTTCAAGATCGTTGGGCTATTGTGGCCTACATCCGTTCACTTCAAACCGCCGTCAAAGAAGGCCAAGTCACCGTCCAGTAACGTTTTTCGCATTCCCGGCATGAGTCACCACGTCACCTTCCAAGATCTGCCTGAGGGCGGAGAAAAATTTGATCCGGCCCGCGGGTCCAAGCTGATTGGCGGTTTTGCCATGGCGGGATTGATCGGGCTAATTGGATCTGCCTTTTTCTTCTTCACCCGCACGGATACCTTCGCCTACAGCTGGTTGTTTGCTGTTTTTGTGGCCTTCACGGTGGTCGTTGGAGCCTGTTTCTGGATTTTGCTGCACAATGCATCTAATTCCGGGTGGGGTATTTCGATTCGGCGGCTATTTGAAAACCTCGCCAACATGATTCTGGTGGTTGGGTTGTTTGCGTTACCCTTGCTTGTGCCTGCTGTTCAAAATCCTCTATGGGAATGGATGGCACATCACCGTGAGGCGGCGCATCATGCCCACGATTCGGGTGAAACCGTCAAAGAAGCTCTGCACCACATGGCGCAGGAAGACAGTCACCTTCACATCTTGGTCGAGAAGTTCGGGTACTTGAATATTGGGGGGTGGTATGTTCGCTTTTTCCTCTACTTTGCGATCCTCTGGTTTATCGCGAGCACGCTGCGCAAACGCTCGGTGATGCAAGACTCCGATGGGAACATTAAGCACACCATTTGGTCCCGTCAGTTTTCCTGTTTGTTGCTCTTCTTTTTTGCTCTCACGGCCACCTTTGCCTCGGTCGACTGGCTGATGACACTCGACTACTCTTGGTTCTCGACCATGTGGGGAGTTTATATTTTCGCCGGGTGTGCTTGGTCCTCGATGGCAGTGATGATCTTGTTGGTGACCTGGCTGAAAAGCCTTGGGTATCTGAATAAGGTGGTCACTGATGAGCACTACCACTTGATGGGGAAATTGCTTTTCGCCTTCACTGTGTTCTGGGCCTACATCGCCTTCAGCCAATACTTCCTGATCTGGTACGCGAACATCACCGAGGAAACCCGGTTCTACCTGACAAGAAACACGGAGACGTGGCGGTGGGTGAGCATTTTCATTCTGGTGGGTCACTTTGCGGGTCCGTTCGTGATCCTTCTGGATCAGCAGCGGAAGAAGAAGACCCGCTGGATGGTGGGGATGTGTCTTTGGATCTTGTTCATGCACGTTGTGGACATTTACTGGAACATCATCCCAGAGCGTGGTCCCTCACTCACTCACGGCGAGGAGTGGCTGATTCCTTATGCTTGGATTCAGGATGTGTTTGCCTTGCTCGCCGTCATTGGAGGAGTGGGCTTTGTTTTCCTCCGCGGATTAGGCAAGTTCAGCCTTTACCCTTGTCGTGACCCGCGGCTTATCGAGTCCGCCAACGTTGTTAACTGAGTCGATTTATCTTTCTGGTACTGCCATGTCCACTTCTGAAATTTCCTCCAAATCAAGCGCCTCATTTCTTTGGGTATCAGGGGCCTTCGTTGGCTTCGCCGCACTCTTTTTTCTCGTTCAGGCGCTCTTTGGAAAAGCCCCTGTGACGGATCCACGTTCTCCAGATCGTTTGGCGATCAAGGATGAGGTGCAGGCCGAGCAAAATGCTTTGATCGCGAAGATGGGGCTCATTGATGAGACCAAAAAAGCGGCGATCTTCGCCAAGGCCGCGGCTGAGTTGAAAACCCGGAAGGCTGCGAAAAGCGCGTTTGTGGTTCCAGGTTCTCCGACCCAGCTCAAGCAGATGGCTGAAGGCGCGCCGCCCCCGCCTGCTGATGGGGCACCCGCTGCCGCTCCCGTTGCTCCTGCCAAGCCTTAACCTTTTGTTTTTTTCCCCGTTACCCTGAGTTTGTATGGATACTTCAACTGCCAACGCCGAACTGGAAAATCAGGCTGACGCCACCCGTCGCGCGGCCATCGACCGCTCAGTGAAGGGTCCGGTTTTGTTTTTGTTCTTGAACGGAGCCTTTTGGCTCATGGCTTCGACCATCTTGGGTGTGTTAGCAGGGATTAAGGCCTTTGCCCCTGAGTTTTTGGATGTTTCTTTTCTTACCTTTGGGAGGCTCCAGCCAGCCCATTTGACCGCCTTGGTTTATGGCTGGGGAATGCAGGCTGGATTGGGCATCATGCTCTGGCTGATGGCCCGGCGTTCGGGTCAGGAGTTGATCGGGGGCAAATCTCTGATGATTGTGGCTGGGGTGTTCTGGAATATTGCTGTTTCGTTAGCGATCGTGGGAATCCTGGCGGGCAAGGGGACTGGATTTGAGTGGCTGGAAATGCCATCTTACTTGTGGCCTGTGCTTTTGGTCTGCTTTTTGGTTTACGCCTGGCCGATGACCCGGATGTTTGCTCGGGCGTTTAGGCCGGAAGGTTTTATGGTGAGCACTTGGTATGTGCTTGGGGCCTGTTTTTGGTTTCCTTGGATTTACATCACCACTAATGTTTGCCTGCATTGCCTGCCAGGTCTTGGAGCTTTGGGAGCGGGGGTGAACGCGTGGTATGTTCACGGGTTGATCTTGCTCTTCTTCACTCCCGTTGCTGTGGGTGCGGCCTATTATTTTATTCCGAAGATCACGGGTCAGCCGATCGCAAGCCAGCAGTTGGCTCAAATCGGGTTCTGGCTCTTGGCGATCCTGGGTGGATGGACCGGCATGCAACGCTTCATGGGTGGACCGTTGCCGGCGTGGATGGTCGCGATCGGTGCGTTGACGGGTGTGCTGCTCCTGATTCCGGTTGGTGTTGTGGGATTGAATCACCATCTCACGACCTTGGGGAAACACCATCTAGTCGCGACAAGTCCGACGCTGCGATTTGTGTTCTTTGGGGCAATTTTCTATCCGGTATCGGGTGCGATTCTCGCTCTCCTCTCGAATTTTTGGAGTGGCTTGAACCTTCAATTCAGTCACGCATGGTATGGTTACCAAGTGACTGCGGTTTATGGCTTCTTTAGCATGACGGCTTTTGGCGCCATTTATTACATCGTCCCGCGTTTGGCTGGCTGCGAGTGGCTGTCGGTCCGGTTGATTCGCAACCACTTTTGGTTTTCGGTCTACGGCATTGGCACGATTGTGGTGACCAGTCTCCTGGCTGGAATGCAACAGAACGCTGACATCAATGTTCCTGAACGATGGGATCAAAGTTGGATGTCGGTCGTCATGAACGCGCGACCTTACCTTGTTGCCCGCGTCATTGCCTGGGCATTGATTACCTGGTCCAATGTGTGGTTCTTGATCCACCTAGGCTTGATGGTGGCGGGACTTGGACGTCGGAGTGCAGCACCGACATTGCTTCCTAGCCATCACGATGAAACCGATTCCGCACTTCCCCACGGAGCAAACGCATGAGTGACTTCCGCAAATTCACCCTCTCTTTGATGGCCACTTTTGGTGTGCCTTGGTTATTGCTAATCATCATCCCGGTGATGAAGTATCAACGCATTCAACCTATTCCTTACAACAAGGAGGTCGATGGTGTTGAAGGTTACTATCCGCCTACTGGCATCCATCGCCAAGGACAGTTGGTTTATGCTCGTGAAGGATGCGTGCAATGTCACTCCCAAATGATTCGTCCGGCGCAGTTGGCTCTTGATGGCTGGAGGAAGGGCTGGGGCCAAGATCAGGAAGCACGTGCGGCCGCGCCTGTGCGCTCCAACACCATGCGTGACTATCTCCAGGAGCCCTATGCCTTTCTGGGCGCTCAAAGAATCGGACCTGATCTAGCGAATGCGGGATGGCGTTTCACGGATCGTTTGGATGTGCACACACAGCTCTATGCTCCCCGTTCGAAGGACGAGTGGTCGGTGATGCCATCGTTCAAGCACCTTTACATCGTTCGCAAGCAACAGGGTCCGGTGGCATCGAATGCGTTAAAGCTGACTGGCAAATATGCGCCGAAAAAAGGCTATGAAGTGATCCCGACGCCGGAGGCTGAGGCTTTGGCTGATTATGTGCTTTCGTTGAAAAAAGACTACCCTGTTCCTGGAGTGACCGCAGCTCTTGCTGCTGCCGGTGAAGCTGCCAAGAAGTGAGATTTTACCCTATCTGTTCCCTCTTAAAAATTCATGAGCGCTCCATCCGCCCATCCTGACAATACCAACATCGACCGCATTCACTCTGCTGCCCATCGCGAGAAAGCGGATTTGGTAGCTGGCAGCTTGCCTGCGCCTACCTGGGTGATTTTTCTTGGGTTCATTGTCGCTATCATTGCAGGTGGGCAACTGGGAGTGATGACGGGGGGATATCAATTTGAGACAAGCAACCCGTTCGCTACGTCGATTGCGGCTGATCCTCGGCCGAAGGCGGTGGGTGGAGACGCGGGAGGTGACCCGTTCCAAGTTGCTATGAAAAAGGGTGCGGGTGGTTACGCTGTCTGCGGGGGGTGCCACCAGGGCAATGGATTGGGGATTGCGGGGCAGTTTCCCCCATTGGCTGGATCTGAATGGGTGTTGGGTGGAACGGAGCGTTTGATTCGCGTGGTGCAACACGGTTTGACTGGAGCAATCACAGTGAAAGGGCAGAACTACAATACTCCGGGTGGGATGCAGGCATTTGGGGCGGCGATGTCTGCAGGTGACTTGGCGAATGTTTTGACTTACATCCGGAACAACTGGGGCAATGAGGCCACGATGATCACCAAGGAAATGGTGGAAGCGGTTAGGACGAGGGAATCGGCGAGAACGACTCAATGGACCGCGAGCGAACTGGCGGCCTTTGAGAAAGAAAACGTGCCTGGACCGATTCCCGCAGGCCCGGGTGCGGATGCTCCGGCTGCTAAGTAAGGTGTCACGAACGAACTAGACCATGAGAAAACCATTCAGTTACTGCTCCTCTTCTGCGCTTTGCGTCGTGAGTGGATTGGTGTGGATGACTGGAATGGTGGGCTGCGGGCCAGGGAAAAGCGTTGGCTTGATCGATGAAGGAAAGGTGGAGCTCTCGCCAGCTGGGCTGGTGGCTGAAAATCCTAGTGTATCGGGTCGAGTGGTTCTGCTTGGGGGCCCTCCCAAGTCTTTGGGGCAGGCGATTGATGTTGGAGGCAACCCGTTTTGCACAAGTCACGGTAAGATTGTGAATCCGACCTGGAAGATGGATGCGGAGGGGGGATTAGGGGACGTGGTGATCACCGTGAGTGGCAGTTCGAGAGCGGTGAACGTCGCAGCGACTCCGGCGGTGATTGACCAAAAAAATTGCGAGTATCTACCGACGGTGACGGCGGTTCAGGCGGGGGAGTCGATCGCTGTGCGAAATAGCGATTTAACGTATCACAATGTGCGTTTGATTCGTCACCAGACGGGAACGCTGGACAAGGGTGAGAATTTGGAAAACATCGCTCAAGCCGGGCAGGGTGAAGAATGGGTTCGCGAGATGCGCAAGCCGGGAGTGTACCGTTTGGAGTGTGACATACACCGGTGGATGCGGGCATGGATTTACGTTCACGAGGGAATTCACAAGGCCGTCACAGGCATCGATGGCGGGTACACGGTCGATCGGGCCCTGCCGGATGGCGAGTACACGGTCTCAGCCTGGCATCCCCGGTTTAAGAAGAGTCTGAGTAAGACGATCCAGGTCGTGAATGGAACGGCACAGGTTGATTTTGCTTTTGATTTTTCGTTATCGTTTGATGCCACTCTGGCACTGGATTCATGATCTTTTTTTCCATCGTCCACCGACCTTCCGCACGTAATCTTTTTTGAACTTTTAACACCTGCAACTGTCACCATGAGCGCTGCTGCCATTCCTCACGATCACTCCCACACTGACGATCATGCCCATGATCATCACGAACAAAGCTTCATTTGGAAGTATGTGTTTTCGACCGATCACAAAGTGATTGGGATTCAATATGGCCTCAGTGGGTTGTTGTTTTTGCTGGTGGGGTTCTTCTTGATGATGCTGATGAGGTGGAGCATCGCCTACCCAGGCCAACCGGTTCCTGGATTGCTGTTTCTTGAGAACCTACCATTGATTGGTGGTGTCTTTCACGATGTGATCGGCCGTTGGGCGCCGGGTGGGATCGTCAATGGCGAGTTGTACAACATGTTGGGCGCCATGCACGGCACCATCATGGTGTTCTTCGGCATTGTGCCGCTTGGTTTCGCTGCGTTCGGCAATTACGTGATGCCTCTGCAAATTGGCACCATCGACATGGCGTTTCCGAAGCTCAATATGTTGAGCTTTTGGTTCTTTTTCATCAGCGGCGTGTTGATGATGTACAGTTTCTTCTCGGGAACAGGCGCGGTGCAGACGGGTTGGACGATGTATTCGCCTTTGGCATCGACAACGGGGTTGGGAGTGGACAATGTTTGGAATCACGGTCACACTTGGTGGTTGATGGCGATGGTGTTCAATATCTCGGCGTCGTTGTTAGGTTCGGTGAATTTCATCACCACGATCATCAACTTGCGGGCCCGTGGCATGTCTTGGTTTCGGATGCCGTTCTTTACCTGGGCGATGTTCGTCACGGCCTTCCTGTTGCTTTTGGCATTCCCGCCCCTTGAAGTGGCCGCCTTGCTGCAACTGAGTGACCGGGTTTTCGGGTCCAGTTTCTTCTTGCCGACGGGTTTGATGGAGGGCGGACAGCACCTGGATATTTCCGGGGGTGGCAGCCCCTTGCTCTATCAGCATTTGTTTTGGTTCCTGGCACATCCTGAGGTGTATGTGTTGATCTTGCCAGCCTTCGCGATCGTAGCGGAAGTGATTCCGAACAACATCCGGCGGCCACTTTGGGGTTACAAGAGCATGGTCTATTCGGCTTTGACCTTGGGATTCCTGAGCTTCCTGGTCTGGGCTCACCACATGTATCTGACGGGGATGGGCACGATGATGTCCACTTATTTCCAAATCACCACCGTGTTGATATCAGTGCCGTCGGTGATTTTGCTGACCTGCCTGATGATCAGCCTTTGGGGTGGTTCGATTCGGTTCAATACTCAGATGCTGTTCGCTTCGGCTTTCCTGCCCATGTTTGGGATCGGCGGTTTGACGGGTTTGCCTCTGGCTTTCAACTTCATCGACCTTGCCTTACATGACACGTATTACGTGATTGGGCACTTCCACTACGTGGTGGCGCCGGGAACGATTTTTGCCCTGTTTGCCGGGGTTTATCATTGGTTCCCAAAACTCACGGGCCGATTCATGAACGACAAATTGGGACGCCTGCATTTTTGGCCATCGCTTGTCGGAATGAATTTGGTCTTTGCCCCGATGTTCATTCAAGGGATGGCAGGCTTTCACCGTCGCTGGTATGATGGCGGCAAATACTTTGAGCAGACATCGGCCGATTGGCTCTGGCTGAACGAAGTGATGTCGATTGGGGCTTTCATCTTGGCGCTGGCCCAAGTACCATTCATTCTCAATGTGTTCATGAGCATCAAGGGCGGCAAGAAAATCACCAACGATAACCCTTGGGATGCGACAACCCTGGAATGGGCGACCCCAACGCCGCCTCCACACGGAAACTTCACCTTTGACGTGAGCGCCCAAAGGGGGCCGTATGAGTATTCGGTTCCGGGTGCCACCGAGGACTTCACGCCTCAGTGGGCGGACGAAAAGGGCAAGCCAGTTGTGGCTCCGGCCTCGAGCCCAGCGGCGGCACATCATTGATCAATTAACGCAACTTCAGACCAACTACCGACCCCGATTCTTCCATGGACATTCCGTTCACCGTATCAGCCAGGCCTGACACAGGACTCTACAATGCCAAGCTAGGCATTTGGTTATTCCTTGCTTCTGAAGTCATGCTCTTTGGCGGCCTCTTCTCAGCCTACATCTTTTTGCGAGTGGGAGCTGATTACCATTGGCCCATCCATGAACTTCCGGTGCTGCCCGGCTTTGTGAACACCATGGTGCTCATCGCTTCTTCGGTGACGATTGTGATGGCTTGGGCGTCGCTCAAACTGCGCCGAATTTTTCAATTCAAACTGTTCATGGCGATCACTGTGGCTTGTGCCGGCGTCTTCATGGTCTTGAAGGGATTCGAGTACAATGCGAAGTTTCACCACTACTCGGTGGAACTGCAAGATGGCACGATTCTCACGGGGCACTTGCCGCACGGCTATGAGATTCAATTTGGTGAGGCGTCCGAGCTGAGCCTGACGATCCAGAGTGAGAACGCAGCGATGGATGCGAACCCAGTGAAGTATGTTTTCCCTTATCTTGAGGGTGAGGCGCCTGCCTTCAAACTGACTGATGGTTCCGAGATCCGGTTGGACGAGGCTGGGTTTAGCAAGCTCCAGAAGGAAACAGTCGCTGCGGCGCGTGAGAAGATCGAGAAGCGGAAGCAGGAGTTGGTCGAGGCGGGAAAGAAGGGCGAAGCAGATGCACTTAATGTGGTGCCACCAACCACTGTGAAGCTGACGGCGGTATCGCCCATGAAGTTTTCAGTCAAGCCCTCGAAGACCTTTGGCTACACGGCTGAGAGCATCACGTTCAAGGACGGCACCGTTGTGAAGGGCAAACTGCTTGATGACCGGATGACGCTTGAGGTGGATGGCGTTGACGCGCGTTCGGTGGCGGACAAGGAGAAGTCGCTGGCTTGGGAGAGAAAGTATCTGGGAGACGACTGGAAGAAGGTGTTCATCGCCAATCGCGACCATGCGCAGCATGAGTTCAAAGAGAAGTATGGTGACGGCCGCGATCCTTTGAAGAGCGCGACCTTGCAGAAGCACAGTTACTTCATTCACATTCATTCAACGACACCGTCGGACCACGCTCCCGAGGGGGCAGGGCACAGCGCTTCGAATGAGGCACCTGCTGCCGCTGAGGGTGGGCATGGTGAGGAGGCGCATGGTCACCATCCGACCGTTGTTTTGGAGAAGAAGGACATCAGCTTCTTCTCCAATTTCACGCCCAAACTGAACACTTACTATGCGATTTACTTCACGTTGACTGGCCTGCACGGTCTGCACGTGGTGGCTGGGGCGTTGGTGCTTGCCTGGTTCTGGCTGTGCAACGGGAAGTTGCTGAAGACGAACCCTGAGCATCTGGCCAACCGGGTGGAAGTTGGCGGTCTGTTCTGGCACTTCGTTGACCTGGTCTGGATCTTCCTTTTCCCTCTTCTCTATCTCCTGTAACGACGCGGGGCTAACTGACGAACCTTTTACCTTCCCTTCACTTTTATGGCGGACAATCTCGAAGAAATTCAAAAGTCGATCAAGAAGTACATCATCATCGGTTCTCTGTTGATTGTGTTCACCGTGATCACGGTGGGCCTCTCATACGTGGAGCTTCCGACCCATGGCATGAACATCATGGTCGGCATGATTGTGGCGACCTTTAAGGCGGGTTTGGTGGCCTTGATTTTCATGCACTTGAATCATGAGCGTTCGGTCATTTACAAGATTCTCGCGTTCACTTTTGTGTTCGCGATCGTACTTTTCCTGCTGTTCCATTTCTCGCATGGAGACCCATTGGTGTTCAAAGATTTTGATGCCACCAGTGCCGTGAGCCACTGATCGAGCGTATTTGATTGCGATGTCGCTGAAGCACTTCCATCTCGTCTTTCTCTTTTTCGCCATCTTGTTTGATGCGGGTTTCTTTTTGTGGACGCGTCTGGCTCCTGATCAGGCTGCTGCGGCCGGGGCAACCGGCTTAGGGGCTGTTGCCGGATGGACTTGTTTGGGGCTATTGGCTTATGGGGTTTGGTATTTGTTCCGGAAGTGCCGCACGATTATCACGGAGTAATGATGTCATGAACTTGTTATCACTTCCCATTGCCTGCGCTACCTGCTTGCCTGATCCGAACAGTGCGGAAGCGAATGCTCAGGGTCTTGCGTTTTTGGTCATGTTGAGCGCACTGGCGCTGATTTTTTCGATTTTATTCTACACCATTTTCAGTTTTGCCCGGCGCCAGCGGCAGTTTTCAGATGTGAGTAGCGCGGCCTAACCCCCAATTTTCCACCCCCCACTTCAATTATGCTTTCTAAAATCAACGAATGGATTGGTCAAACTCCGGTAGCCTCCGAACATGGAGAGTTGCTGGACCACATGTTGGGAGTCGTGCACTGGTTCATGCTGGCCCTTTTGATTGGATGGAGCATTTTCCTGGTGGTGTGCTTCTATCGTTTTCGGGCGAAAAAGAATGCCAAGGCTGATTACCACGGGGTGCGCGGACATGCCTCGACGCATGTGGAGATCGGGGTGGTAATCGTGGAGGCGATTTTGCTTCTCGGGTTTGCCTTCCCGCTTTGGTCCCGTCAGGCCGACGACTATCCGGTTGGACCTGAGGTGGTTCGGATGCGGGCGATGGGTGAGAAGTTTCTTTGGAACTTTCAATACCCAGGGGACGACAAGAATCTTGGCATTTGGAACCCGCGCCACGTTGTGGGTGGGAGTAATCCGGTAGGACGGGACATGGCAGATCCAAACGGGCAGGATGACTTTGTGAATCCAGGGACGATGAAGCTTCCTGTGGGACGGCCTGTGATTGTGGATGTGGCGAGCAAGGATGTGATTCACAATTTGGCCTTGGTGCCGATGCGTTCGGCTCAGGATGCGATACCTGGGATGAAGGCGCACATGTGGTTCAAGCCGACCCAGATGGGTGCTTGGGACATCATCTGCGGGCAGCTCTGCGGTCCAGGCCATGCCCAGATGAAGGCCCAGCTTGAGGTGGTGAGTGACAAGGACTATGAGGAGTGGGCGAAGGAGATGTCGGCCACGGGAGCCAAAAAGGCTGCTGAAGGCAAGACGCCAGCCGTGGCTGCGGCCAGTGGTGCGAAGTGAGGTCTTTGCGGTTCTTGTAGGTTTCTGATGGCCTCATGAAATGAGGTGTTCAGGGAGTGTCTTCGGGTCGTCCCGGGAGCGGGCAGGAGCGTTATTTCTTCAAACCGAGATGCAATCCAAACACAAGACGTCCAAAGGGTTTCACGCCTGGTCATTGCTAACGGTGCTGGTGGGAGTGGTTTTGATTTGGTGGGGTGCGGCGGTGACGACTGAGGATGTGGGGTTGTCGGTTCCGGATTGGCCCTTGGCTTTTGGTCGGGTGAACCCGGATGGGTGGTGGAAGGTTCCTGCGATTTTCCTGGAGCACGGGCATCGGATCCTGGGGGCGACCATTGGGGTGTTGGTTTTGGTGATGTATCTTTGGGCGTTCTTCAAAGAGAGACCCCGGTTGATTGAAGCTGCTGGGATCATTCTTGTATCATTGGGCTACTTGTACCTGGTGCGTGAGCAAGCGGTTGGGATTGCTGCGGTGATCGCGGGAATTGGACTGCTTTGGCTGGTGCTGACGTGGATGGCTGCGCGGTGGTCGGCATTGAGGGGGCTTGCGACGTTGGCTTTGATCCTGGTGGTGGTGCAGGCGTCTTTGGGGGGGCTGCGGGTGTTGAAGATGTCTGATCCGTTTGGGGTGTTGCACGGCACCTTGGGGCAGGTGTTCTTTTGTGTTTTGGTGTTGATCGCGTTCATGTCGTCGTGGACGTGGAGGAACGGGCAGAGCGTGTTGAGGGGAGGGCAGGCGGTCTGGGCGCGGGTGACGAGCACGGTGCTGTTTTTTGCGGTGTTCGGGCAGTTGGTGATTGGGGCGATATTGCGTCACACCCAGCGGGATCATTTGGCGGCGTCGGATTTGATTTTCACGGGGGGGAGTTTCATTCCGCCGGTTTCGCCTCCGGATGTGTTTGTGCTGTTTCTGCACAAGTACTGGGGCGTGACGGTGGCGTTGTTGATGCTGGGGGTGGCGAGGTATGCGAGGACCTGGGTGGATGGGTCATCGGCGGTTCGGTTCATTCCCCGGATTCTGACGGTTCTGCCAGTGCTGCAGGTGATCCTGGGGATTTCGGTGATTTTAACGGGCAAGAGTTTCTGGGTGACGAATTTCCATGTGATCAATGGGCTGGCGATGCTGGCGCTGACTTGCATGATGGCGGCGGCGGCGTGGGGTGGCGCGAAAAGTGTTGGCGATGTGGTTGAATCGGTGGCTGACAAAGAGGTGGTCACGGCTTAGAACTGGCGGACCCAGCATCGCACCCATGGATTCCTCTATTGACGCCACAACGCCTCCGTCTCGATTGACGGCGGCGGATTTGATGGTGCTGACGAAGTTTCGGCTGAGCACGCTGGTGATTGTGACGACCTTTGTGGGGTTTTGGTTGAGGCGTGGGGAGGGTTGGAGTCTTGGGCTACTGCTGCACACGCTGTTGGGGAGCACGCTGGCAGCTTTTGGGGCGGCGGTGTTCAATCAGTTGATGGAGATCGAGCCGGATTCGCGGATGAAGCGGACGGCGGACCGGCCGTTACCGGCGGGTCGGATCAGTCCTTCGGCGGCTTTTGGAATTGGATGGTTGCTGAGCGCGATGGCTTTGATTCATTTGGTGAAGATGGTGAACATCGAGGCGGCGGCGATCACGGCGCTGACATTGGCGGTGTATCTTTTTGTGTACACGCCGTTGAAGAAGCAGTCGGCGGTGAACACGCTGGTGGGGGCGGTTTCGGGGGCGTTGCCGCCGTTGATCGGGTGGGTGGGGGCGGCGGGTCAGCCGGGGCCGGACGATCCGTATTTTCGGTGGTCGCTGCTGGTAGAGCCCGGGGCGTTGTTTCTTTTTGCCTTGCTGTTTTTGTGGCAGTTGCCGCACTTTTTGGCGATCAATTGGATGTATCGCGATGAGTATTTGCGGGGTGGATTTGTGATGCTGGCGAATGAGGACGAGCATGGTCGGACGACTTCGACGCATGCGTTAGGCTATGCTGTGGCGATGGTGTTGCTGATGTTTTACCCGGTGTATGAGGGATTGGTGGTGACGGCTTGGTTTTTGCCTTTCGCGCTGCTGCTGAGCGGGTGGCTTTGTTTGCTGGCATGGCGGTTTTTTCAGAAGCCGGAGAGGCTGACGGCGCGTAAGTTGTTTTTCTGTACGCTGGCTTATTTGCCAGGGTTGCTGTTGCTGGCCGCGTTGACTTGGCGGTGAATTTTGATGATTGAATCGTGATGTCTGAGACCCCTCCTGAAGCGCCTAGCATTCGTCCATGGACCCTTTGGGTGCCGATCATCATGATCGCGCTGGCGGGAGTGATTACCTACAACTGGCTGGTTTATTTGGAGAAAAAGTCGCGTGAAGAAGAGGCGGGGAGGCCGCCATACATTCATCGCGCGGAGGGGGATTTGATTTTGACGGAACGGGATGGGCGGACGGTGCGGCTAAGTGAGCTGAGGGGGAAGGTGATCCTGGCTTCGTGGGTGTTTACGCGGTGTCCGAGAGGTTGTGCGGGCGTGGTGGGGAAGTTGAAGAAGTTGGCAGAGGAGTATGCGGGGAGGGATGATGTGCACTTCATTTGCTTTGCGCTCGATCCAGATGACACGCCGGCGATGATGTCGTCATTTGCGGATCAGGTGGGGATTCCCAAGACGGCGCCGTTTTGGTTTGTGAATGGTGATGCTGTGAAGATTGAGTCGTTCATGACGAGGCAATTGAAGTTTCGGCCCACGCAGGTGATGCCGGAGAAGGATCGGCTTTCACCGGAGGACAAGTACATGCATGACTTGCGGGTGGTGCTGCTGGATCATTTGGGGAATGTGAGGCGGATGGCGGACCTGGTGAATGTGGATCCTGAGGTGGCGGGTTACTGGGACAGGCAATTGCGGCTGGACCTGGAGTATTTGTTCAAGGAAAAGGCGAAAGCTGAACGTGTGAAAACAACCGAAGTGAAACAACCATGACTGTGACTGAACTGCCGGCGCTCAATGCCATTCTCAATAGCTGTGCCACGGTGTTGATCATCGCCGGGCTGACAGCGATCAAGTTGAAGAAGCCGAAGGTGCATTCGGCTTTCATGTTTGCGGCGCTTGGGGTTTCGGTGGCGTTTTTGACGAGTTATTTGATTTAACATTACCACGTGGGGCACGTGGGTTTTGCTGGGCAGGGGACGGTGCGGACGGTGTATTTCACGATCTTGATCACGCATTTGATTTTGGCGATTGTGAACTTGCCGATGATTATTCTGACGGTGGTTCCGGCGTTGAGGCAGCGGTTTGATA
>JARXAL010000169.1 GCA_029865835.1 Verrucomicrobiaceae bacterium | reverse complement strand
CCCGCACCCCTGCTCCTGCGCATCAGCCAGCACCGCCTGCAGGGCGTGGTAATTGGCGTGAATATCCGCAAACAGGGCAAACTTCATAATTCGGAAGAAAAACAACTACACCCCTCCCCCCGCTCATGTCCAGCCACCATTTCATACCCTCTCACCCACCATCCGATTTTCCCACCAACCCCACACCAGTTACCCCACTTGCCAACCCCAACAGAACCTGCTTCACTCACCCCATGCAGCAGCCCCAAGCCGGTCTCTTCACCCGACTCACCCTCGCGACACTGCTCATTCTCCCCATCTCTAGCTCAGCCCAGTCCCTCGACCTCGATCAACTCTTCGAAGAGCGCAACCTGGGACCCCTCATCCAAGTCCTCAACAGCGGCGACTACGAACTCTGCATCCGCATCGGTGAAATGGCCAAAGACCGTGGCCTCAAAGCCGTCGAATGGCGCCTCGTCCACCTCGACGCCCTGCGCGCCCTCGGCCGCCTCCAGGATGCCCTCGACGCCACCCCCGCCATGCTCGCCGCCTTCCCCGGCGACCTCCGCCTCCTCATCCAGCGTCACCAGCTTGCCTCCGACCTCGGCCAAACCGACCTCGCCCGCGAAACCCTCGACGCCATCAACGCCGTCGCCAAATCCAAACCCGCGCCCCAACGCTCCGCCACCGACTGGACCGCCCTCGGCCAGGCCGCCCTCGCCGCCGGTGCCGACGCCCAAAAAGTCATCGCCAATTACTTCCAGGTCGCCCGCAAAAAAGATCCCAAGGCCGAAGCCCCCTACCTCGCCGAAGGCTGGCTCGCCCTCGAAAAAAGCGACCCCGCCCGCGCTGCCGACACCTTCCGCGCCGGCCTCAAAAACCACGGTGAAACCCCCGCTCTCCGCCACGGCCTCGCCACCGCCTTCCTCACCTCAGATCGCCCCGCCGCCTCCGAAAACATCGCCCGCACCCTCGAAATCAACCCCCATCACGCCGGTGCCCTCCTCCTCCGCGCCGAACTCCACATCGGCGCCGAAAAATACCTCGACGCCGAGGCCGATATCCAGTCCGTCCTCAACCTCGACCCCGCCCACCCCACCGCCTGGGCCCTCCGCGCCGCCACCCTCGCCATCACCACCGCAGACGCAGCCAAAGTCGACGCCGCCCGCGCCGAAGGCCTCCGCCGCTGGCCCCAAAATCCCCTCGTCGACCACACCCTCGGCCGCGTCATCTCCCGCGCCTACCGCTTCGCCGAAGGCGCCTCCCGCCAGCGCCAGGCCCTCACCTTCTCTCCCGGCTACCTCCCCGCCAAAGTCCAACTCTGCCATGACCTCCTCCGCCTCGGCGAAGAATCCGAAGCCTTCGAACTTGCCACCACCATCCGCGCCCAGGACTCCTACAACATCCAGGCCGTCAACCTCGGCACCCTCGAAAAACAAATCACCACCTACCACGAAGAACGCACCCCGCACTTCACCCTCAAAATGCCCAGCCGCGAATGGCCCATCTACGGCCAGCACGCCCTCGACCTCCTCGAACAAGCCCACCAAACCCTCACCCAACGCTACCAAATCCCCCTCACCCGCCCCATCCTCGTCGAGTTCTTCCCTAGCCAGCAGGACTTCGCCATCCGCACCTTCGGCAACCTCGGCGGCCAGGGCATCCTCGGCGCCTGCTTCGGCTCCGTCGTCACCATGAACAGCCCCGGCAGCCTCGGCCATGGCCGCAACAACTGGGAGTCCACCCTCTGGCACGAGTTCTGTCACGTCGTCACCCTCACCGCCACCAAAAACCGCATGCCCCGCTGGCTCAGCGAAGGCATCTCCGTCTTCGAAGAATCCCAGCGCGACCCCGCCTGGGGCATGTCCCTCACCGCCGACGACCGCCAAATGATCCTCGAGGGCGAAGCCACCCCGGTCAGCCGCCTCTCCCAGGCCTTCCTCAACGCCAAGTCCCCCGACCACCTCATGCTCGCCTACTACCAAGCCGGCCAGGTCGTCGCCTTCCTGGTCGAACAACACGGCCACGACACCCTCCTCCGCATCATCCAAGACCTCGCCACCGGCACCTCCATCAACAACGCCATCTCAAACCACGCCGCCCCCATCGACGAATTCGAAACCGCCTTCGCCAAACATCTCCAAACGCTCGCCGAATCCTTCGGCAAAGCCGCCGACTGGCAAGAACCCACCCCCGAAGACCTCAACCCCGCCTCCCCCGAAAGCCTCGCCACCTTCCTCAAAAAACACCCCAACAACCTCTCCGCCCTCCGCCTCCAACTCACCCAACAACTCCAGGCCAAAGACCACCCCGCCGCTCTCAAAACCGCCGACCACCTCATCGCCCTCCTGCCCGACGACTTCTCAGACGAATCCGCCCACTGGGCGAAAGCCCGCATCTTCCGCGAACAAAAACGCACCGCCGAAGAAACCACCCTCCTCCGCACCCTCGCCGCCCGCCACTCCAGCGCCCTCACCTCCTTCCTCCGCCTCATCGAACTCGAAACCGAAACCCAGTCCTGGTCCGAAGTCACCACCCACGCCAACCGCGCCCTCGCCCTCAATCCCTTCCTCATCACCCCCAACCAAGCCCTCGCCCGCTCCGCCACCGCCACCGGCAACACCTCCCTCGCCCTCGCCACCAACCGCCGCCTCCTCACCCTCGACCCCACCAACGCCGCTCAAACCCACTACCAAATCGCCACCCTCCTCCGCCCCACCGACCCCGCCACCGCCAAACGCCACCTCCTCGACGCCCTCGCCGAAGCCCCCCGCTTCCGCGCCGCCCACACACTCCTCCTCGACCTCACCACCGCTCCCTGACTCACCTCAGCTCCCACGTCTCCTGGTCAAGTCCAGAGCCCGCAAAAAAATGCGTGAACAAAATAACGACGCTCCATTCGCCCCATTGAACATGTGGCCCATAGCTAGAGACTGGCTACGGGCGCAGCCAAATCTTGGTCCTGAAATCGCTATCCCTAACTAAAATGAATGTGAATTGGATATTTAGTATTTACCCAGGGCCAAAGCCTTCCGTGCCTGTGCCTTACAGTCCTTATATTGACGATTCAGACTTATACCAAAGACTCTATGCGCTCATCGAACCTACTTGGGAGGGGCAGTTTTCAAGGCCTCAACGCCCTGGGCACCCTAGTTCCCGGGTCGGCATTGACTTGCCTGAGGATGATCCGCGTCTTCATCAAGCGGTTGAAATGCTTCGACAAGCAGGATGGGAACCCTATCTCGGCGAAGGATTCGACAATGCGTTGATGGACACCCATTACCTTGTTCGCCGCATCCGTCGTTATGACAGGAAAGACTACCAACGGGCTGAGTATTTTCATATTCGTCGCTGGAGTGACATGACGCATGTCTTCAATTATGAAGGAATGCGGGATGGCCTGATCATAGGCAAGGTGGCCAAAGCCAAATGGAAAACACGTTACGGCAATACCCTGAAGCTCCCTTTCTACCCTCGCCTGGTAAATGGCGATCTCAAAGAAGCTCTGGAAGCTGCCGGGTTGCGCGGCCTGACTTTTTTGCCCGTGTTGTTTGACCATCCGGAGAAAGCCAAGGGGTCTTTCTGGGTGGTATCCAGTTCGCGGTTTATGCCTCCGTGTCAGCTGCCAATGTATCATTCGGTCGTAACTGGTGGTTTCGACGTTCGCAGGTATGACGACGGCGGACATCAACCGCAGGAACTGGTCTTCAGTCGGCAGGAAGTCGAGGTGATCAAGCCTTTTGATGCCGCGCTTACCTCACCCGAAGAGAAAAGGTATGCGGAGGAAGAGCCCTGGGAGCGGCCTCTGATCGTCTCCGCCCATTGCCGCAAGGTGATGTTGACACAACTAAGGATGACAACGGTGGATTTTGTTCCTGTGCGGCTGGTGGATAAATAAACACCGATGAACTTCCTGACTGGGGTCGCAAGAACCATCATCCCCATGATGGGGAACCAAGATGCCAGGTATCTTCTTTGGCCATCATTGAACCACGCGGTGAAGGCATCATTACCGCCGGAAACGGGGTCAGTGTGCAACTGTCTGACAAAAGGCTCACGTTCAGAATCTCATCCCATCATTCCCCTCCAGAAACCGCTTCACCGCACCAAGAGCCTCCAACACCACCCAACCTCGGTCAATTCCCCCTCGCTGGCCCACCTACCGCCTCTACCCCACGCTGTGCAAAGTCTGCACCAGCCTTCTCAACCTTGCAGCACGCCGGGGAACCTAGCCCCCTGACTCACTTCAACTCCTGCGGTTCCTCAAAAAACTCCGGCCGCATCCCTGGCAGCGTCGCCGCCTTGTCCGCATACCGGTCGAACCGATTCGACAAAATCAACAACGTCGGCGCCCACAACCCCACAAAAATCCCAAACCGCTCCGCATGCGCAATCTCCTCCGCCGTCTCCCCACGCATCAACCACCAGATCGCGATCGACAGGAAAATCGATAACATCCCAAACTGAAAGCAAACCATGCTGAGCGTCCGACAAGTGCGTTCATTCATAATCCCCAACCTTACCTCCAATCCAACTTTCCCTCAAAGTTCAAAACCTCACCCATTCTTGCGCCCCTTTAGTCCCTTTCTGCCCGCACCCCGTCTCCCTTCTCCGAAAAAGCCCAATTCTTTCAGCAAAACACCCCATCTGACGCCCTCCGAAGCCTCAAATTTTGCTGGATTTAACCTCAATCACACACCATGCTTCGGGCTCGTTTAAAAACCCAACCCCAACCTACCACCTCTTCAGCCTCCAATGTCTGACTCCTCATCCCCCTCCTGCCGCTGGGACCTCGCCTTCGCTAACCTCCTCCTCCGCCTCTGGATCGGTCTCCGTCTCTTCTTCGCAGGTGTCGACAAATTCCGCTACGGCTCCGGTGCCGATGCCACCTTCAACATGGAGAACTACGAGAAGAAAATGGCCGCCATCGCCAAACTCACTTTCAATAACGGCATCCTCCCCGAGAACCTCTGCAACCTCTACGCGAAACCCCTCGGTTTCCTCCTCCTCATCGGCGGCGTCTGGGCGGTCCTCGGTCTCTTCAGCCGCCTCGGCCTCTTCTTCTGCGGCCTCGTCTTCCTCTCCCTCGGTATCGGTCTCGCCACCTTGCCTGATGACACCGAAGTCCTCTTCATCGGCATGCACATCCTCATCGTCGCTGCCGCCCTCGCCACAAACGATCACAACAAGTTCTCCTTGGACGGCCTCCTCTTCGGCAAGAAAAAAGCCGGTTCCGCAGCATCCAACAGTTAAACGGCATTCCTCGTCCGGGTCCCGGCACCCGGACGTATTCGGTATCTGAACTCAAACCCGTTCTTCTGCTTATGACTCCGACATCCCCCGTCACCGACACCGCCTCCACCGGTGGCCTGTCCCGCTTCATGGATCGCCGCTCGTTCATCCGCACCAGCGTCCATACCGGTGCCGCCGCCGGCCTCGTCCTATCCACCAGCAAAACCGCTGTCGCCCAAGCCACCGACCCGAATCGCAAACTCAAGTGCGCCCTCGTCGGTTGCGGTGCCCAAGGCAACGCCATCCGCATCGCTTCCAAAGACGTCCCCGGCATGCAGTGGGTCGCCGTCGCTGACATCTGGGAGTTCAACCGCCGCCCCACCGCGCGCCGGATGCAATACGAAAACAAGCATCAAGTCGATGGCGCCGTCGCCGAGTACGCCACCATCGAGGAAATGCTCGAAAAACAAAAGGACATCGAGGCTGTCTTCATCGCCACCCCCGACTTCCTCCACGCCCCCTTCTCCCGCATCGCCCTCGAAGCCGGCAAAGCCGTCTATTGCGAGAAAATGATGTCCAACACCATCGAAGGTGCCAAGGACATGGTCAAAGCCTGGCAGCAAACCGGCGGCATCTTCCAGATCGGCCACCAGCGCCACTCCAACCCCCGCTACCTCAACTTCCGCGACAACATCGTCAAAAAGGCCGACATGATGGGCCGCATCACCCACTGCTACGGCCAGTGGAACCGCGGCGTCTCCGCCTCCCAACCCCTCGGCATCCCCAAAAACCAATCCATCCCCCAGGACCTCCTCTCCAAGTACGGCTTCGCCAGCATGGAAGAGTTCATGAACTGGCGCTGGTATGCCAAATACGGCGGCGGCCCCATCTCCGATCTCGGCGCTCACCAGATCGACATGTTCAACTGGACCTTCGAATCCACCCCCGTCTCCCTCTTCGCCACCGGCGGCATCGACTACTACGACGGCACCGACGGCAAGGCCAAGTTCGAACTCCCGGACAACGTCATGTGCCTCTATGAGTACAAACTCGCAGGCGGCACCACCCGCGCCTACTACCAGGTGCTCACCACCACCGGCTCCCAGGGCTTCTACGAAAAATACATGGGCGTCAAAGGCAGCGTCGTCATCTCCGAAAGCCCCAGCTTCAATGACGCTTACGCCGAACCCGGCTCCGACTGGACCAAATGGTCCGAAGGCGAAACCCCCTTCATCGTCAAGCCATCCAACGCCATCAAAAACAAGTTCTGGGAACAATCCCGCGACTGGGACAAACCCAAAGCCCCCTCCTACACCCTCGTCAGCAAGGCCGACGCCCGCGAATCCAAAGGCCTCTCCCCCTGGAGCCTCGCCGCTACCCTCGACCGCCCACCTCACGCGCCTCACGTCCAAAACTTCGTCGAAGCCGCGACCATGAAAAAGCACGAGCACCTCAACTGCAATGTCGTCGAAGCCTACAAAGGCTGCGTCACCGTGTTGAAAGCCTACGAGTCCATCAAAACCGGCCAAAAATACATCTTCACTCCTGAAGACTTCGCTGTCTAAATTCAGGCGACCCAAATCCATTCAGTCATCCCCAAAACATGAAGAACACCACCCAAAACCTCATCCTCGGTAGCAGCCTCGCCGTTGCTCTTTCCTTCTCATCCTGCGGCAAGGCCCCCGAAACCGCCGCCTCCTCGGCCAGCGCTCCTGCTGCCGCCGCCGCCGAAGCCGCCGCTCCTGCTGGCGACATGGAAGAAATCGTCCCCGAGTTCCCGAAACCCATGTTCATCGGCACCCCGGTTCCTGCCGAACTTCCAAACCTCGAGAAGCCAGATCCCGATAAGGTCGTCAAAGTCCTCAAAGTGCCAAAGGGCACCGTCCTTCTCTCCAAAGGCAAGCCAGTCACCTCCTCCGACCCCGCCCCCATCATCGGCGATCTTCCCCTCGTCACCGATGGCGATCCCGATGGCGCTGACGGTTCCTTCGTCGAACTCGCTCCTGGCCAGCAGTGGGTCCAAATCGACCTCGAAAAACCCGCCGCCATCCAGAAGATCCTCATGTGGCACTACCACAAGCAGGCCCAAGCTTATGTCGACGTCGTCGTCCAAATCTCGGATGATGCGGAGTTCAAAACCGGTGTCACCACCGTCTTCAACTCCGACCACGACAACACCCTCACCCTCGGTGAAGGCAAAGACCCCGCTTACATCGAAACCAACCACGGTCGCGTGGTCGACGGCAAAGGCACCAAAGGCCGCTACGTCCGTCTTTACAGCAATGGCAACACCTCCAATGAGATGAACCACTACTGCGAAGTCTTCGTCTACGGCATCCCGTAACCCGCCTTCACCTCATCTCTTCAACGCCGTCCGCGCCCAAAAGCCGGACGGCGTTTTTTGTGCCTCAAGCTCTCACTTCCCTAAAGGCAACTTCGCCACCCGCATCGCCACCTCCAACTCCTGCCCCTCCCTCACCAGCCTCACCACCGCCTCCTGCCCCGGTCGCAATGACCGAATCGACTTCAACAATCCCGATGGCGATTCAATCAATTGCCGCTGAAACGCCACCACCACATCCCCGGGCAAAATCCCCGCCACCGCAGCTGGCGAACCCCGCATGACCGCCGTCACCAACGCTCCCACCACCACCTGACCCGGACCCTGGGCCCCCTCCAATCGTACCGTCTCCGCCGCCACTTCCAAACCCAGATACCCCGGCTCAATGTCTTGCTCCTGATTCAACACCGCCTTGATCACCGCCTCCGCATCCTTCGCCGGCACCGCCAGCCCCACCCCCTGCCAGGCCCGCACATTCTCATCCCCCCGATAAATCGCCACATTGATCCCCAAAATCTCCCCCCTCACATTCACCAGTGGCCCGCCTGAATTCCCCGGATTGATCACCGCATCCGTCTGCAAGTAATCCAACGAACTGTCGCTCAAATGCCGGTCGCGCGCACTGATAATCCCCCGCGTCACCGTCCCGCTCAACCCAAACGGATTTCCCACCGCCAGCACCAACTGCCCCACCTTCACCGCATCCGAATCCGCAAACTTCAAAGCCGGAAAATCCTTCCGGTTGGAGTCAATCTTCAACACCGCAATGTCCCGCTGCCGGTTCGCCCCCAAAAACCGAGCCGGATACGACTTCTTATCCTGGGTCGTCACCATCACTTCATTCACGCCTTCGATCACGTGGAAGTTGGTCACCACATGACCCTCCTTGCTGATGATCGCACCCGACCCCAATCCCGGAATCACCTGCGCTTGCGTCCCCACCAGCCCAAAGAACGGATGCCACCCATACCCCCCCTGCCGCACCGTCTTCGTCGTCACACTCACCACCGATGGCAGCACCGACGCCGCCAGCTTCGAATACTCACCATCCAGCCTCGCCAAAAGTTCCACTTCACCCAAATCCAAACTCGGCTCCACCGGCGGCGTAAACGACACCTCAGACGGCTTCTCACCCCTTAAAAAATTCAACAGCCCATACTCCCCCGATCCCCGCCTCCAAATGCCAAACAACGCTAGGGCCAGCGCCAATACAAATACCGCAAAAATCAGTCGTCGAAGGGATTCCATCATGTCCCATTAACAACGTTACCCAGCGCCATTCCTGCGCAGGCATTTACAATCACTCACAACTCCACTTCCTCGTCCTTAGGAGCCTCCATCTTGCTTTCCACCGGACCCTGCGCCTTAACCGCTTCGTTCATCGCCGCATGCGCTGCAGGCACCCGGAAAAACTTCCCGGAAAACGGACACTTCACCGAAGCTCCCACCTTCAATCCCGTCACATCCACAATCTGATGCGACTGCGCATAAGGACTCCTCACATAACCCGGGCGCCCCTCAACCAATAACCCAAAAGGCACTTCCTCAGTCACCGAACCAGGAACCATTTCAGGCAAAAACTTCGCCACGTTCGCATCATTGCCTTCAACCTTAGCCACCTCAGACTTCGCCACCTCTTTCACCTCAACCACTTCATCCTTTGTCCCCTCCTTCACCTCAACCACTTCAGGCTTCACAACCTCCTTCAAACCCTCAGCCAGATGGTTCACCACCTCCTCGCTAGGACCAGCCGCCACCGGATCTTTCATCTTCAATCCCGGAGCGCCCCCTTTTAACTTCTCATCAATCGCCACCACCGGCTCCGTTACAACATCAGGCAGATCCACCTGCGCAAACTCATCCTTCGCCACCTCACCCAAGAGCGGATTCACCCCAAACCCCTGCGCTCCCACCGGTGCTGTCCCGCCATCCACCAACGCTGGCGGTTCCGTCGCCATCAAAGGAAACACCGGCTCCACAGGCCGCGCCCAATCCTCCGGCAAAGTCCCCGGCACCTCCGGAAACGCTTCCCCTTCAGCGATCACCCCACCTTCCTCTTCCTTCGCTTCTTCCCCACCATCATCCACTTCGGGCGACGGCAACCCAAACGCCTCTGGCACCAACTCCTTCACATAATCCGGCACCGGCTTCTTCCCCCACGAGATCGCAAAATAATCCTTCACCCCATCCTTCCGAATCACCGTCCAAGCCGTCCCCGGCGGCAAAGCACACTGACTCAACGTCAGCACCGCCACCACCGCCGCACCCACCTGACCCAATCCTTTGAACCGAAAAATACCAATCATCGAAATTAGAAGTTCCCCAAATCTATCACACTCAACTAAAAAAACAACAACGACTCCAATTACTTTCCTTAAACCATTTCCTAAACCCAAATATTCAACCCCTCCAAAATACCCACCATCACTCCGCGTGACGCCCCTCAACCACTGACCACTGACCACTGACCACTGACCACTGACCACTGACCACTGATTACTGATTACTGACCACTGATTACTGATTACTGACTACTGATTACTTCCCCCCACCCCCCAAAACCCCCGCCCTCTCCCCCATCCTCGCATACACCTCCACCCCTCGCGCTCCCTGCTCCCGCAAATCCTCCGCCCACTTCACCTTCCCCTTCGCCACCAAAGTCGCGACACTCGAACCTCCAAACCGAAAATACCCTTTCTCCTGCCCCTTCTCCACCCGAACCCCGCCCCCAACCGTGTGCACCACCGACCCCACACACGTCGCTCCAATCTCAAAAAACACCACCCGCCCAAACGCACTCTCCTCAATCACCGTCCGATACCGCTTGTTCTCCCAAAGAATCGACGCCCGCTGCCTCAACGCCAAGGGACTCACCGAATTCAACCACCCATTGATCAACTCCGCCCGCCCCGACACCCCACCACACGGAAAATGAAACCGATGGTAATCCACCGGACACAACCTCGAGATCAACAAACTCCCTCCCTCAAATTCTTCCGCCAATTCCGCATCACCCACAAACGCCCGCAAATCAAACCGCACTCCCTTCACCCAAAAATCCGACGCCTTCGAGACATCCTCAATCAACAAATGCCGCCCATCCGCCGGCATCACCAAAACACCCTCATCCCCAT
Organism: Verrucomicrobiaceae bacterium; assembly: GCA_029865835.1. GTDB lineage: Bacteria > Verrucomicrobiota > Verrucomicrobiia > Verrucomicrobiales > Verrucomicrobiaceae > JAGRPD01. The sequence continues at coordinate 930 of JARXAL010000169.1, read as the reverse complement.
CAATCGGCCGCGCCTCCGGCTTCAATCGCCGATAAAAAAAATCATTGAAGGTCGCAAAGCTCTCCACCGGATCCGCCATCTCCTCGACAGGCACGCCAAACTGTTGAATGAACGGCCGAATCTTCGCCCGACTCGCCGCCGCATCCATCCGCCTCCCATACCAACTCGAAAACACCGCCCGCTTCACCAGCGCATGCAGCGAAAGCTTCCCCAACATCGACCCATAAACCCACTTCAAAAAACCCTCGCCATACACTTGCTCAGTCTCCATCCGACCCGTGAGGCGATTGTAAAACACGATCTCATCCATCCCTCATCTCACACCGTGAAAACCCCCTCCGCAAATCCAGAAATCACAAACCCTCTCCCTCACCACCGCAAAACAATCATCTGTTCAAGCAAGAAATGCGAGCTAGCGCTCAGCGCGAACTGCATCATAATGCCCACCCACTCATGAGCGACTCCGACGCCCAACCTCCCATCTCCGTCCCGGCCTCAACCGAAGCTGCACCTCAACCTGCCCAGCAACCGGAGGCCGCCGCACCGCTTGCCCCCGCCAAACGCTCCGGACTCGATCTCTCCGATCTGAAGATCATGCCCGCCTGGGTCTCTGACTTCGGTAAGACCCCCGAAACCCATGCACGTCAATACGACGATCACGACCGCCCCCAACGCGGCGATCAACGCCGCCCCGGCGGTGGCGGCCAAGACCGCGGACGCGGGCGCAGCTTCGGCCCCGGCGGCCCCAGCTCCGCTCCTCGTGGTGATCGCCCCCCTTCACGTCGCCCCGATGGCGGCGGCGACCGCAATCGACCCCGCCCGCCTCGCGGCGAAGGCGGCTTCCGTGGTCGCGACTCACGCCACCACGACGGCCCGCCCCAACGCGAATGGGTCGACCTCCCAAAAGACGTCAACGTCTCCGTCCATCCC
>JARXAL010000162.1 GCA_029865835.1 Verrucomicrobiaceae bacterium | reverse complement strand
AATGGAAAGGGATGAAGATGGCGTCGTGCTTGGTTCCACAAGGCTTCCCGGTTCGCAGCGGTTGCATCGAAAAGGTGATGCCACCCGAGAAGCGGGAAGCCTTGTGGGGCCAATGACGGCGGCAGATTCGCCCTCAGCCATTTCCGTTTTTAGGATTAAATCAATAGCGGGCAAGCGGCTGACGCCGCCAATGAGGCCGCTCCGCCGCCGGGCAAGGTGACAAGCATTTCAAGAACCAGTCTAAATCACAAGTTCAATCCGGTCGCCCCACACAACCATCGGAGGACCATTCATCAATGAGCACGTCCTGATCACCGCTTTGGTAAACCCCTCGCCTCCATCCTTGACAAGAAACGACCCGCCGATATCAGCACTCCACCATCCGCTTTCACCCAGCGATCGATTCGCCCACCGCAAGGTTCACCAAACGCGAATCTCCGCGTCCGCCCTCAATTGGCACCCACTCTAGACCTCCCCCCATCCACTGACATAGTTTGAGCCGATCTGGGCAACTACTGTCCAACAACAACCTCTCGATCTTAGCCAAGAGCTCCGGCATCTGCGAATTCAACAGCGCTGCTAACTCAACGTCCGGCACCGAATCGATAAACGAAACTCGAATCTTCGCCGCCGTCTCCTCGGGTGAAATTTGCGTAAAATCCAAAATCCGCGCCAGACTCGAACGCTTTACCCTGATGGCCCCACATAGACCCAACGCCTCGTCGATCACGACATAGTGCTTCTGATAAAAGGCATGGGCAAAATCCTTCGCCGAAGCCGTCAGGCCCAGCAGCGCCAAAAAATCCGCCACATCAGGCGAATGAACGGCCGGTGCTTTGCGCAGAAAACTTAAAAATCCCATGTTCTTCCACATACTTGCGGAACCACTCCAGAGCAAATGCTTCCCGTTCCAATGCGAACGGATTGTAGTCCTTCTTAAAGACCATCAAGGCGCCTTCAAAGCCTCAATCGAAAAATCCGCAGCCGTAAACGTGACGTCATGCTTGCTGTTTGACCCCTCAATCACCGTCACCGCCTCTTCCCCCGCACGCTGCACGGTAAAACTCGCCGGCACCTGCCGATTCGTATCATCCTTCGCCACCCGCGTCGTCACAATCCGACTCACGATGGCTCCACCGCCCCCAAACTTCTCAATGCGAATCGGCACCAACCGTTTGGTATCAATCCAACTCCGCACACTCGCGTAACTCGAGTAATCTCCCTTCCCCGGCTTCGACTCTAGAATCTGACACGTCACACGGTTCACAACTTCCGTCCCAACAATCTCTTGCGATACCCAACCAAAAAAGTTCCCCACCAAATCTTCATACGACAACGCACTACCAAAGATCCCTTCTTTCATTCCGCCCCCGGTCAAAGGCGTCACCTGATCCGGCAGAGTCAAAACTGAACCCGTTGCGGCTTGGTTCGACGCCTTCCGCAACACGAAGCCCTCCCCCTTTCTCTCTTTCGGCCAAAGCACCTTGTAAAGGATATCCGAAGCAGCCGCTGTCCGGCTGGCATTCGCTTGCAACTGCAACACCACCTTCTCGCCTCCCTTAGCTGGCGTGAACTCCAACTTCAACCGCACACTGGAAGCATTGTCCAGAACCGCAGCACTCATCTTTTCTGCCAACGCCTTGGCCGAAAGCTCGCCCTCTTGGGCTGAACACGTCAAGACCAGCCCCAAACCCACCACCGCGGAAGACCGCAACATCAGACCAACCATCGATTGAAAAAAGGCATTCATGATCATCAAAGACTACAAGTTAAGGGCCCGGCTCGGAGACAACCGGGAACTCCGCCACCCAGGGTACAATCCACTGACCACTCCAACAACAACAGCAATCGCCACGGACGTCAGCAGCAACTTCGGACTCAAATCCGGCTCCAAGAGCCCCCGAATCGCCGGCGTAACCTCCAAAATCTTCAACCCCAACGCCCCCAGCCCCACTCCCGTCACTCCCCCCAGAAATCCAAGCAACGCCGACTCACACAACACCATGTAAAGGATCCTCCTTCGCTTCCATCCCACCGCCAGCAGAATCCCAATCTCATGCGTGCGCTCAAAAACCGTCATCAGCATCGTGTTCATCACGCCCAACACCCCGACAATGATCGCCAGCAACGACGTACTCCAACTCATCGCCCGCGCCAGTCGATAACCCTGGCTTGTTCCCACCACCTCGCTCGCTAGCTTCGCCCGGCCCTCCGGGAAAAGGCCATTCACCGTTTCGCATAACTCCATCACCTCTTTTTCAGGTGTACCCTCTGGCACCCGCACATCAACAAAATTGACCTTCCCCTGATTGCTCGAGATCTCCTGCAGCACCGAAAGCGAAAGGATGACCGCCCCATTTTCCACCACCGCGTGACCATCGACAATCCCAACCACCGGCAACTCATCTGCCTCGATCTGAACCGTATCGCCGACCTTCTTCTTGAGCACCTCCGCCGCCAACTTCCCCAGCACCACAGCAAACTCTTTGTCATCTTTCGGCAATCGCCCTTCCAAAACCTCCAACTTCTCCCACGTAAACCCTCCCCACTCACGACCCGAAACCATCATCATCGGCGCATCTTCAATGCTAAGCATCAGCATCAACACTGTCGTCGTATCGGCGACCTTTGGCAGGGCTGCCACCTTGTCTTGCAGAGTCTCATCAAACACCTTGGGCATCAGTCCGCCACTCATGTTGCTCACCACCACGTCGATCCCGATGACATCCAATTGCTTGCCGATGCTCTTCTCATAACCCCAGGACATCCCCACCAAAGTCACCACGGCACCGATCCCAATCGAAATGCCCAATAACGTCAGCCCCGTCCGCACCGGGCGGCGAATCAATCCTCGAACGACTACGGTGAAAAAGGTCATGGCGTTAGGAGGCGTGCGTTAAAGGTGTGGATTCATTGACGACCCGACCATCCTTCATTCGAATCGTCCTCGTCGCCAGCGCCGCAATCCCCAAGTCATGCGTCACCAGCACCAGCGTCATCCCTAGCTCCTGGTGCAGTTTCAAAAGCAACTCAACCACATGCGCCGCATTCTCGCTATCCAGATTCCCCGTCGGTTCATCCGCCAACAACACCGATGGCCGATTCGCCAAACTGCGCGCGATCGCCACCCGCTGCCGCTCCCCTCCAGAGAGCTCCGAAGGAAAATGCTTCAATCGATGTGACAAGCCCACAGACACCAACAACTCATGCGCCCTCACTTCCCTTTCTCCCCGCGAAAGACCCGTCTCAAACATCGGAATCTGCACATTCTCAGAAACCGTGAAAGTCGGCAGCAAATGAAACGACTGAAAAACAAATCCAATCTCGGTCGACCGATAATCTGAAGGATCTTCAAGAGCGGAAATCAACCGCCCGCGATATGAAAGCGACCCCTCGCTCGGCTTGTCCAAAGACCCCAGCATCTGCAGCAACGTGCTCTTCCCGCAACCGCTTGGTCCAACAATCGCCACAAACTCACCCTCCCTGATGTCGAAGTCCACCCCCCTCAGCGCAGCGACTTGCCCCCCGTCATAGTTCTTCTTCAGTCCGTGGGCTTCGTAAACCACCGATCCCGCACCTTTGGAAGCCTCATTCATTGGATTGGATTGGATCAAGACGCCATTTCCACCCTGCCCGAATGCCCAACCCGGTCATCGGGCCAGTGACTCCCAACCCGTGGATCGCGCAACTCACCCAAAAGATGTTTGATCGCGCTGCGATAGTTCGGAAACGGAGTGACTTCACCTTCTAACTCCGGCTGCAACGAATCAGCGTGCAGTGGCAACTCGTAATGGTGCAATCCCGCACGCAAATGATGAACCGCATGAAACGGCTCATGCAAAAGCGTTACCGACAACAGCTTGCCGGACCACGTGTCAGCAATAATGCTCCGCGTCGCGCTCTTCGCTGTGTGACCGTGCAACCCAATGTGCTCGACATACTTCCGCCAGCTTTGCAGGTTTCCCGCAATCACTGCTGGCGCCCCAAAGCACCACAGGAAATAGGACCAAACCTGAAACCATTGGACGGCAACCAAAACAATCGTCCAAAACACCACCATCAAAATCAGCTCACCCCAAATCTTCCGCCGCACCTTGCGACTCCGAATGAAGGAACCCTTGCGAAAAAACATTCTCCAAAAAAGAAACGGCGTAAACAAAAGCCCCGCGTTCAACTCAATGAACGCCGCCAACTGACGCGCCCAACGTGGCGTATCCACATTCACAAACGGCCAAAGCTCCTCGTCCTTCTCCGTCGCCAAATGCATGTGATGCGTTTGATGCGCCGCTCGATAAAGCGTGAAACTCATGAAACTCAACACGCCAGCTAGAACACCATCCACTTCATTCAGAAACTTGTTCTTCCGCAGCAAACCATGGGATGCCTCATGAAACCCGATCAACGCCCCGTGCATGAAATGACTCACCAAGACAACCAATGGCACCGCCAACCAATACCATTGATGATAAACCACCCATCCCAGGGCCGCTTGTGAGCTGACCAATCCCAGCCCGATCAACGGAAATGCCGCTCGGCTCACCCAATGCGTGTTACCATGATCTTCTTCATCCCGAACTCGTGCTCTGGACTTCCCTGCAGCAGGTGAAACTTCGACTGCCTGAGAATCATCCTTTGGACTCGTAGTGGTCATAGTTTGAGGTCGGTGGGTCGGCGGTCAGGGTGGCTGCACAAGTCAGTCGTTACCTCACGAAACATCGCGTCTAACGCTTGTATTTCAGCCTCTCCAAGCATATCACGCCGGAACAGCCAGACAACCTCTAATTCAGAACCCGTCTCGGTGATTTCACACCCAAAATCAAAGCGCGCTGTGCCCGTGGAACGCATGCGCAATTTAGTCGAAATTCGCGGCAATACCACGTCCGGAACGGGATGATTCTGTAACGCAAACCGCACATCAAAAAGCGGATGCACCACTCCGGAAGGCCGCTCTCCCACTACCTTCGCTATCTCGGCAAATGGCATGGCATTCGCAAAACAATCGACCGCCCTGAGGTGCACCTCCTTCAAATGATCCGCAAAGGCCCTTTCCGGATCCACCTGCCCTCGAATCGGTACCACGCCGGCAAAATAACCCATGGTTTGGTGTGAGGCCGCCTTGTTGCGATTCGCCACCGGACTTCCCACCACCAAATCTTCCGTCCCCTTCCACCTCCATAGCGTCACCTGAAAAGCCGCCAGCAAAGTGCTGTAAAGAGTGGCCCCATTCTTCTGCGCCAATTCCCTCACCGCTTTGGTCAACCTCGGATTCATTGACGAAACCAGTCGCTGCAACGGTCCCTTGTTCCTCACCACCTCCGTGCACCCGTTGAATACCTGCGGGGCCCCCAGCAACTGATCCCTCCAAAATCCCGCCCTCTTTTCAATCTCCGCTGGCTGCCAGAACGCCCGTTCTGACGCGGACCATTCACTGTAGGTTTGAGGCACAGGCGGCAACTGATCCGAAAGCCCCAGCACCCCGGTCGCCACCGCTTTGCGCATCCCCTTCAGTCCCATCACATACGCCGTCGACAAATCCTGGACAAATACCCCCAAAGACCATCCATCAGCGATTGAGTGATGCACCGAAAACGCTAACACATGATCCCCCGCGCGCCTCTTCAACATATCCACGCGGTAAAGCGGCCCCTGCACCAAATCGAAAGGCTTCTGGTAGGTCTCCTTGAGCACCTCTTCCAGGGCCTCAGGCCGTGCTTCAGCCGACGATAACTCCCGATACCCCAACTGCGGCGTGGACGTCGCCCGGATCATCTCCAATGTCCGATCCTTCCCCGGCAAAAACGACACCCGGAGCGCCTCCTGGCGTTCCATCACCCTTCGCATTGCTCCTTCGCACTCTTCAGGTGTGATGCCCCCTGTGATCTCGATGAACGCACAAATGTGATTCGCTGGGTCTCCCACCGGCACCGGCGATGTCTCCCACAATTCTCGCTGCGAGAATGACAGTGGCTGAAGCCGAATTTCTCCGCTCGCCAGCCACTGTTTCAGTTTTGCCCGATTGTCCTGCTCCTCCATGAATCAGGCGCGTGCTGCCTCCACCTCGTCTCCAAGTGCCCCACCCAGAAGGTTATCGATCTCCTCATCTGAAAGCGCATCCAGATCCACTTCGGCAACTGGAGCAGACTCCACCGCAACCGGCTTCGCCGCTGTCGCACCAGCATCCGCACCACCAAGGTGCTCTGAGATAAGGGAAGCGATCTGACCAATCGTCCTCGCCCGCATCAAACTCGTTGGCGGCAAGGCCACACCCACAGAACTCTCCAGTAAGTTTTCAATCTCAACCCCCATCAACGAATCCAATCCGAGATCCGTCAGCGGTTGATCGTTGCGCAGACTGTCAGGTTTCACCCGCAGGACCGACCCCACAACATCCCGAACTGCTTGCCCGATCACGTCTTCACGCTCATCTGGACCCGCCGACTGAATCTTCTGACGCCAGTCACTGCTGCCGCCGCCCGACTCCTGAACCTCAACCCCCGATTCAAAAATGCGCTGCACCAGCGGATTGTCCTGCATCCCCCGGAACGACTGACGCCACTTGGCCCAATCCACTCGGATCGCCGCCATCTGAGTCGCATTCGCTGTCAGGAACGACTCCATCAAAGAGGTCACCTCCTTCGGAGTCAATGCCGCCGTGCCCTGACGCGCCAGGAACTCCGCCACACGCTCGTTGCGTGCCACATAGCCTTCGCCGCCCAACACGCCCCAGTTGATCGCCAGAGCCGGAAGTCCAAGCGCACGTCGATGATGAGCCAGCGAATCAAGGAACGCGTTAGCCGCCGCATAATTGCCCTGGGCCGGATTCCCAAAGATGCTCGAAACCGACGAGAACATCACAAAACAATCCAGATTCATCTCCTTCGTCTCTTCATGAAGCAACCAAGCTCCATGAGCTTTCGGAGCCATCACCACTCGCAGCCGCTCAGGGGTCAGCGCGGACAATGGCGCGTCATCAATGACCATGGCCAGATGGAACACCCCTTTCAGAGGAATCTTGCCTGATGCAGCCTTCTTGATCAGGCTCTTCACATCCTTTGGCACACCAATATCGGCCTTGATCACCGTGATCTTGATCCCGTCAGCCGTTAGCTTGTCCACAAAGGCCTGGGCCTCGGGTGTGGACGCTCCGCTTCGACTTGACAACACCAAATGCTTCGCTCCGCATTCCACCAACCATTCTGACAACACTTTGCCAAACCCACCAAAGCCACCCGTGATCAGGTAAGCTCCGTCCGCCTTCACTTCAAATGGAGGCAAGGGCGGCTCCCCTCGGTGCTGCACAAACGAGTCGGCAAACGCCACCACCACTTTCCCAGTGTGCTTGCCTCCCGCCATCAACCGGAATGCCGCATCAATCCGACTTGCAGGAAATGAGCGATACGGCAGCGCTGTCAACGCTCCCTGCTCCACCAATCCGGAAATCTCCGCCATCAATTCGCAAGTCTGCTCCGCGTCCCCAGCAAACACCGCATCCATCGCAACCACATGGAACGAGGCATTGCGACGCAGCGCCCACAGCGGCAGACGAGAGTTTTGATAGATGTCACGTTTGCCGATTTCAATAAACCGCCCAAACTCGGCCAAACAAGACAGTCCCATCGGGATCGCTTCAGACGCCAGCGCATTCAGCACCACATCGACACCCCGTCCCGCTGTCAGATCCATCACCGTCTCCGTAAAGTCTCCCTTTCTGGAATCGATCACATATTTGACACCCAGGGTCTTCAACAAAGCACGCTTCGTCGCGCTACCCGCAGAAGCGATCACATCAGCACCCAAATGGTGCGCAATCTGAATCGCCGCCATGCCCACACCACCCGCGCCCGCATGCACCAGGATCACCTCTCCTGCTTTCATCCGAGCCACCGTCTTGAGTGCGTGCCAGGCCGTCATGAACACAACCGGAAGCGTCGCCGCCTCCTCAAAGGTCAAGTCACCCGGAATCGGTCTCACGTCTGCCGCACGCGCTAAACTGTGGGTTGCCAAGCCAAACACCGCCAGGCCAAAGGCACGATCCCCTGGCGCGAGGTGCTTCACTTCCGAACCCACCGCCACCACTTCCCCGGCAATCTCGTCACCAAAAATGCGCGCATCAATGGTCTCCGCAGGATAGAGCGCCAAGGCCTTCAGCACATCCCGGAAGTTCATCCCGGCTGCCTTGACCTTGATCAGCACCTCATCTGGAGCACAAACTGGCATTGGGAACGCCGTGAACTTCAAGCTGTCCAGCAATCCCCGCTCCTTCGATTCCAAACGCAGCGGCACCGACGCGTCCAGCCGTTGTTCACGCGTTGCAAGCCCGCGCGACAAACGTTGCGCATAACGTGCTTCGCCCCTCAACGCCACTTCCCGTTCTGAGTTCTCCATCAGCAACTCATTCCAAAGCAATTCCAAATCCGAGTCAGCCGCCACAGGTGCCAGGTCAATGCCGCGGCAGGCAAAATTCGGGTGCTCACCCAAAATCACCCGGAAAATCCCAATCGCTGGCGCTTGCGCCACGGCCGTCGCCCCCATCTCCGACCCAACCGGTTGCGCACCCCGAGTGACCAGATCCATCCGCAGTTTCGCCACCGCCATGGATTCCTCCAGCGCATGCGTCAGGTGCAACAAAGCGTCAATCCCCATCAAGGAATCGTCCGCCCCCATTCCCGTCTTCTCATCCAGCGACCACAGATAAACCAGATGCTCCGGTGGTGCGTCCACCAACATCTCAGCGAACAACTTTTTGTAATCCTCGACCTTATCGGACCGCAGAGTATACAAATCGCCCGCCTGCTTGAAAGACTTACCACGCTGAACAACTCGGCAACGTGCCCCTGACGCTTTCACGCGAGCAGCCAATTGGGCGCCCACACCGCCCTCGTCGGCAAACACCACCCACGATGACTCAACACCTGCATCGGTCTCAACCTCTTGCACATCAGCATCGCCGACCAGTTCAGCCTTCCGGGCCAGAATCGCAATCTGTCCTTCGCCATCAGGCCCCATCAGACCCGGCATCGAAAGCGTTTCCGCAAATCCCACTTCGCGCAACACCGCCTCCCATTGAGCCCGCTGCAACAGCGGTTGCTCGGGCCGTAAGTCACGGTCCGTGAGGTGCCACCAACCACTCGTCAAACCAAACACCGCTTCCGTCCAAAGCTGCGGCGTCGCCACATCCATGAACATCAACGTCCCACCAGGCTTCAACACCTCCAAAAGCCCGGCCAGGGTCACCCGCACATCCGCCACGGCATGCAGCACATTGGTTCCCACAATGAAATCATAGCTACCCTCCTCAAATCCCTGATCAATGGGCGACTTCTCCAAATCGAAGATCTTGTAATCGACCTCGGGATACGCTGCCAACTTCTGGTTGGCACTGGGAAAGAACCCGGCAGAAACATCGGTGAAGGTATAGTGGTGCACCCCGCGCTCAATGAGCGGCAGCAACTGCGCTGCCAGACCCGCCGTGCCGGCACCAATCTCCAGAATCCGCAATCCACGCCCCTCAGGCAACTGACGAGCCGACTCCTGAACAGCGCTCGTAATCGCTGCCATCCAGTGACTTGCCAGAAGCCCGTCACCATAAAACTGATCCAGCAATTCGGCCCCGGGCCCGCTGAACAAAATCTGCACAGCGTCTTTTTCGCCCCGCAGGATCGGACCCAATTCCGCGCAAGTGGATTCACACAACAATCCTTCAGGCAAATGCCCCGGATGATTCTCAACAAAGTACTTCAACAGTCCATTCGCCGACTCGGCAGCCTGTCCAAAGGCAGCCGTCGCCTTGAACTTGCCTCCTTTGCCCGTCAACAGACCGCGTCCCACCAGCTTCGACATCAACCGCCCGAATACCGTCTGCATCCCCGGCGCAACACCCAGCGATTCCGCACTGAATCCCGCCTTGAGTTTTTCACTCACACCCATCGCCGCCAACCCAGACGCAATCTGCGCCGCAGCTAATTCATCCTCCGCCCTCAAAACCCCCTCAAGCTCCTCACGCCCGCGGACACTCAAAATCTCTTCAAGAGTGGCAGTCGCCGTCTTGTGCAGCTGTTTCAGCGCAACAGGAGCAATCTTCGAAGGGGCAGCCGTCGATTGAGACCGCTCCCAATCCACGTGATACAGCAAGTCACGCCCGCCTCCCGAAGCCCCCGGGCGACGCGCCGCCGCCATGCTGATCGCACGGAACCCGTCCACCAAAACGCAAGGCTGACCCGCGTCATCAAAGAGCGCAATCCGCCCCTCAATCAGTTCCTCGTTGAAGTGCAAAACCCGTGCATTCACCCGGCTCGACGCCCCTGGCGAACGCAAGAAAAGGATCTTCGCAAATCGAACAGGCAGCTTCATCTTCGCCTTGCGATCTTCCACCGTTTTCGCACCCGCCGAAAACACGTGCAGCGCGGCATCCAGCAGCACCGGATGCAAGGCATACTCGGCGGCTCGCTTCCCGGTGGCTTCCGTCAACGCCACCTTGCCCGTGGACTTCCCTCCTCCCGCAGCCAATTCCCTCACCGCCCGAAATTCTTCCCCGTAGCGCAGTCCCAGGTCGCTCATGTGACCATAGAATTGACCAACCCCTTCCGCTTCCTCATCAGCCCCCGGCGCCTGCCAGACCGTTTGAGCAAACGTGGACTCGGTTCGCTCACTTCTCATGGAACCAACGACATGCACAGACCAGGACGCCGCCTGCTCAAATTTGCTTTGAATCGTAAACGTCCGCTCGTTCGGCTCATAGGTCAGTTCCATCGTCAAACCCGTCGGTGGATCCGGCAAAATCAGCGGTTTGCGAATTTCAAAATCTTCAATCGCAAAGGGCCGCCCCTCAAACAACTGGACCCCCGCCTCCAAGGCCATCTCAACAAATCCAGCTCCTGGAAAAACAATGTGCGTGTCGACCTTGTGATCGCGCAAATACGACATGTGTCGGCTGTCGAAGCGAGTCACCCATGTCGGCGTTGCTCTCGGCATCCGCGAATCCAAAAGTCCCTTCCCTCCAGGAGACAAACGCCCGTCCCTCAATTCACTCGACTCGTGCCACCAACGGCTCCGATCCCACGCATAGGCTGGCAAAGAAAGTAACTCACGCGACGGCGTCATCGCCGCAAAATCCACCACCACTCCCGCGCGATGCAGCGCCAGAACCGCATCCAAAAAGGTCTCGAACTCGCGCTCACGGCGAACCGAAGCCGTCACCGGTGCTTTTTGATTGCGCGCTCCAAGACACTCCTGGATCGACATGGAAAGCGCCGGATGCGAGCTGATTTCCAACCACACATCCACTCCAAAATCAGCCACCGCATTGACCGCTGACACAAATTGAACCGCCTGCCGAATGCCGCGACCCCAATGCGCCGCCACACACTCCGCCCCGGAGCAACGCTGACCACTTACCGTGCTAAAAAAGGGCACCGTCTCGGCCTCCGGCTTCAAGTCCTTTAACGCCGCCGTCAAAGCATCCGCCGCCGGCTGCATCATCGCATGGTGGAAAGGATGATCCACCCGCACGAACCGCGCAAACACCGACCGTCCTTCAAGCTCCGCCTGGATCGCCTCCAGCGAACTCTTGGGCCCCGACAAGGTCAAGGACTTCGGTCCATTGAAAGCTGCGATGCTTACCGTGCGATCATGTTTGGCAATCACCGCCAACGCATCCTCCTCAGTCAAACCAACCGCCAGCATGGTGCCGTCTCCACGCGCGCACTCATGCATCAAGCGCGCCCGCAACACAATCACCCGCGCGCCTTCTTCAAGACTCAAGATGCCCGCCGCGCAAGCCGCGGCAATCTCTCCCACACTGTGCCCAACAATCGCCGCTGGCTGAACCCCCTTTGATTTCCAAAGCTCCGCCAGTGACAGCTGCATCGCAAAAATCGCCGGCTGCGCGATCTCAGTCTGCTGCATCTTCGAATCCGCCTCATCCCTCCCAAGTTCCTCTAAAAGAGAGAAGCTGGCATACGGCTTCATGGCCGCAGCGCATGCCTCCATCGTCTGCCGAAACACCGGCTCATGGACCATCAATTCCCGACCCATCCCCCACCATTGCGGCCCCTGACCACTCATCACAAAACCAACTCGCAACGCATGCTCGGGACGCGGCGTGAACGAACTGGTGAACGGACTGCTCGACGGATCCGCCGCATAAGCATGCAGCTCCTGCACCAATTCCTCCGTCGTCCTCGCAAGCGAAGTGATCCGGTAAGCATGATGATTGCGCCGCGCTCCCAAGTTGTAAACCAGGGCTGGCAACATCGGCGATTTGCCATTGCTCTTCGAGTGATCCTCAATCCACTCGCTCAACTTCAGGGCTCCATCAGCCAGCGCCTTCTCAGACCGCGCTGAGAACACAAACGGCCATGCTCGTGAGGCAGACACCGGCTCATGTTTCACGTTCTTCAATGCAGGCGCTTCCTGCAAGATCACATGCGAATTCGCACCACCAAATCCAAACGAATTCACCCCCACCAGACGCGGCCCGGGAATTTCTGGAAAAGCCTCCAAACTCGTCGGCACCCGCAGTTTCAAAGCCTCAAAATCAATGTGCTCACTCGGCGTGTCAAAGTGCAGACTCGCAGGAATCTGACGATGCTTCAGCACCAGCAATCCCTTGACCAAACCCACCACTCCAGCAGCGGTCTCCAAATGGCCCAGGTTCGTTTTCACTGAACCCATCGCCAACGGCACCTTCCGCGTCTCGCACAACGCCTCGGCCAGCGCTGTCGCCTCAATCGGATCCCCCACCGCGGTCCCCGTTCCATGAGCCTCCACATACCCAATTTGGGCAGGATCAATCCCCGCGTCTGCACACGCATCCTTGACCAATCGCGCCTGGGCATCCGGACATGGCAACGATATCCCATTCGTATGCCCATCCTGATTCATGCTGGTTCCAACAATGATTCCGTGAATCGGATCACCATCCGCCAGAGCTTGCTCCAAAGGCTTCAACAAAACCACACCAGCCCCCTCACCTCTCACGAAACCATTCGCCGAAGCATCAAACGCCGCACATCGACCATCCGGCGATAGCATCCCCGCTTGCGAAAACCCAATGAAACCATCGGGTGTGATCATGATCGTCACCCCACCCGCCATCGCCATTTGGCAGCGTCCCAAACGCAATTGCTCGCACGCTACAGCAACCGCCGTCAGCGCAGAAGAGCACGCCGTGTCCATTGACATGCTCGGCCCCTTCAAATTGAAGCAATAGGAAATCCGATTCGCCGCAATGCTGTGCGCGCAACCTGTCGGTGAATGCGAGCTGATCCCCGATCTGTCCGAAGAACCCCCTTGAATGTTCTGGTAGTCATTGTGAGACACCCCCATGAACACCCCAATGTCCGTTCCATTTTCCAAATCCAACACCACCCCCGCATCCTCAATTGCCTCCCACGCCGTCTCAAGGAGTAACCGTTGCTGAGGGTCAATGTATGGGGCTTCCCGGGGCGAGATTCCGAAAAACTGCGGGTCAAACTGATCGATCGAATCAAGAAATCCCCCACGCTTGGCGATCGATTTCCCAATGATTCCAGGTTCAGCATCATAAAACCTCTCTACATTCCACCGATCAGCCGGCACCTCGGTTACTGCGTCCCTTCCTTCGATTAATAATTTCCAGAAAGACTCTGTGTCGTTGATTCCTCCTGGGAACCGACAACCGATTCCGATGATTGCGATGCCTTCTTTTTGCATAAAATAGATCCGACTGAACGGGGTGTCGATATTGCCGTCAAAAGTCGGCCAAAACAACCATTCTTTCGGATTCGGCCCGGTTTCACCCGGACCTTCTATTTCAGCCCTTCCAGTGTCTCTCGCCCGCGCTGCTTGACTTCCTGGTCATCTTTGCCCGTATTGGGCATCTCCAATCCCTTCTCAATGCACTTTTTCGCCTCCTCAGACTTGCCCATCTGCGCATAGGTTCGCCCCAATTCGATATGGTGAATCGAACGATTCGGGTTGAGTTCGATCGCTTTCTCAAAGCACTTTACCGCCTCCTCGTTTGAGGCAGGTGGCATCTCCCCATACAGCATTTTAGCCAGTGCCCGCTTCACCGTTCCCAACTCGGCGAGCCTCTGATGCCATCCCCCCAAGATATGCCAAGCGAAATCCTTTTTCGGATCCAATTCGATCGACTTGTCCACTGCTGCACGCACTTCACGTGATGCTTCAACCTTTTCCTTGTTATCCAAAATCGGCGCCATTTTGGCATGACTGATTGCCACCGACAAATGCGCCTCAGCATCTCCAGGCGCCAGGGCCTGCGCCCGCTTCGCATAGTCTTTGCCCGTGTGGCTCAGTTTGATCTTTTCGGCAAGCGTCCCCGAATCCGCTGCCCAGTGCCGATACTGCCTCGCTATGCAAAGAAGCAGTTGGACGTTCTCTGGCTCGATCTTCTCCGCCTCCAGATAAAAGCCCAAGGCTTCCTTCGGCTCAAATTTCTCGTCGTGCACATTCCCCTGCTTCATGAGGGCGGCGACCGTTTCCTCAGCCAAAGTCAGCCCCGGAAGAACCAACACCGAAATCAAACCTATCCATTGAAATAAACGCATACCCTTAAGACGTGACTAGCTGTAATAACGTTCAATCGTGACAATCTTTGCTCAACCTTGAACAAGCTACGCCCGCTTCTTCAGACCGCTAGCCAGATTTATCAAAAGACCCCGGCAAGAACCAAATCGCATGCGAATTCCAACCAATTCCTTGCGAGCCTGCCTTCTACTGAACCTCTTTCTTGTAAATCTTGACGTCATAAATGTGACCGGAACCAACCAAAATCGGAATAGAAAACTGCGTCCCGGACAAAAGCGCATTCATGTTCATCACATGCCGGTAGTCAAAACGCTTTCCAAACAACTCCAAAATTCGTGTACTCGAATGAGGTCGGTAGGTGTTTACAATCAAAGACCCGTCTCGGCGAGTCATGTCACATAGCCTCGCCACCAGATGAAGAGCCGTCGCTGGCTCTTCCATTTCCTCGATCTCATGACGCTGTTCAGTCGTCTCACAGGTCGATCCCTGCAAATACTCAAGAATCCCCACCGCCGTCACCACATCGAAAGGATTTCCCTTGTCGACCCCCAAAGCAGCCTCATGAAAAATGTCTTCTGTTTCAGCCCCAATTCCCGGTTCCTTACCCACCCCTAGCCTCCAGCCTCGCTTGACCGCCAGCTTGCCAAGAAGTCGACTCGACTTTGCCGTGTTCGACTCGTCGCGATCCGTGATCCGCGCAAAAATTCGCTCGGAATCATAGCCGTCGCGAATCAGTTGATCATAAGCCAAAATCAAGCTC
>JARXAL010000085.1 GCA_029865835.1 Verrucomicrobiaceae bacterium | reverse complement strand
GGTCAAAAGAGTGCGAGCCACAATCGCCCAAGCAGCACTGCCGCCACGACGACGGCGCACCTGCCAACGCAAGGTGCGACAACCCGTGAAAAAATGGCCTCGAATGCTCTCTCCAACCTCCATCCAATCCCACCATGAACTCGTCATCATCCCTTTTGCTTAGCGGCATTGGGCCTAGAGCCGGTTACGAGAATGCAAAAGCCCGCTGTCGCTTTGATAGCGGGCTGTTCGATTTCTTTGCTACTGAGGCGACTGCGCTCAGCGGATCAGATTGACTCTCTCGTCTAGATGAGGCCGAGTTCTTGGACGGCGGCGCGCTCTTCTTTGAGTTCGTTTTCGGTGGCGTTGATTTTGCCCTGGCTGAATTCGTTGACGGGGACGTCTTGGACGATTTCCCACGAAGTGCCGGTGCTGCGGATGGGGAAGGAGAACATGAGGCCTTTTTCGATGCCGTAGGAGCCATCGCTGCAAACAGCGACGCTGGTCCAGTCGCCCGCCGGGGTGGCGGTGCTGAGGCTGCGGACGGTGTCACAGGCGGCGTTGGCGGCGGAGGCGGCGGAGGAGACACCACGGGCTTTGATGATGGCGGCGCCGCGCTGTTGCACGGTGGAGATGAAATCACCCTGGAGCCAGGCGTGGTCGGAGATGAGTTCGGTGGCGGGATTGCCATTGATTTTGGCGTTGTAGAAGTCGGGGTATTGGGTGGCGGAATGGTTGCCCCAGATGGCGACGTTTGAGACGGCGGATGAGTGGACGCCGGCTTTGGTGGCGAGCTGGCTTTTGGCGCGGTTTTCGTCAAGACGGGTCATGGCGAACCAGCGGTCGGCAGGAACGTCTTTGGCGTTGTTCATGGCGATGAGGCAATTGGTGTTACAAGGATTGCCGACAACGAGCACACGGACATCGGAGGCGGCGTTTTTGGCGATGGCCTGGCCCTGACCAGTGAAGATTTTGCCGTTGATGCTGAGGAGGTCTTTGCGCTCCATGCCGGGGCCGCGCGGGACGCTGCCGACGAGGAGGGCCCAGTTGACGCCAGCGAAGCCGACATCGACACTGGAGGTGGGGGTGATGCTGTTGAGGAGAGGGAAGGCGCAGTCGTCGAGTTCCATGCAAACGCCGGTGAGAGCGGACAGCGCTCTTTCGTCATCGCGCTCGATGAGGCGGAGGTTGACGGGTTGATCGGGGCCGAAGAGGGCACCGGAGGCGATGCGGAAGAGGAGGGAGTATCCGATTTGACCTGCGGCTCCGGTGACGGCGACTGTGATGGGGGTTTTGCTCATGGATAGGTTGGTTTTGGAAATAAAGCGGGAGTTCAGATTGGGCGGCTGGGACGTGAGGGCAAGGGGAAAGTGGCTTTGGAACTGATGCTGGGAGTATAAACCTAAAAACGGAAATGGCTGAGGGCGAATCTGCCGCCGTCATTGGCCCCACAAGGCTTCCCGCTTCTCGGGTGGCATCACCTTATCGATGCAACCGCTGCGAACCGGGCAGCCTTGTGGAACCAAGCACGACGCCATCTTCATCCCTTTCCATTTCCGTTTCTAGGATAAAAAAACGCGCTCGGCGGTGAAGCGGAGCGCGTTTTGAGAGAGGCTGGCTTTTCGAGTCTAGTGCTGGGCACAGAACTCTTCGAAGCGGTCCATGCCGGCATTGATGACATCGAGGCCGGTGGCGTAGGAGAAGCGGATGGTGGTGTCAGCGCCGAAGGCCTGGCCGGGAACGGCGGAGACTTTTTGTTTGCTGAGCAGTTTCTCGCAGAAATTGACGGAATTGATGCCCATGGCTTCGATGTCGACGAGGAAGTAGAAGGCACCGAGGGGTTCCATGACTTTGACGTTCCGGATGTTGCCGAGGCGGCTGAGCATGTATTGGCGGCGGACATCGAACTCGTCCCGCATGTCACTCACGATTTGCTGGTCCCCCTGGAGGGCGGCGAGGGCGCCGTATTGAGCAAAGGTGGTGGCGTTTGAGGTGGTGTGGCTTTGCAGCACGTCGATGGCGGCAGCGATTTCCTTCGGAGCGGCGGTGTAACCGAGGCGCCAGCCGGTCATGGCGTAGGCTTTGGAGAAACCGTTGATGGTGATGGTGAGGTCGGCGACTTCCTTGCCAAGGGAGGCGATGGAGACGTGGGTCTGGTCGGCGTAGACGAGTTTTTCGTAGATTTCGTCGGACAGGATGAGGATGTCTTCGCCCACGGCGATGTCGGCGATGGCTTGAAGTTCTTCCTTGGTGTAAACGGCGCCGGTGGGGTTACCTGGGCTGTTGATGATGATCATCTTGGTGAGGGGGGACATGGCGTCCTCGAACTCATCCGGGGTCATTTTCCAGCCGTTTTCGCGCTTGGTTTCGATGATGACGGGGACGCCGCCGACGAGGCGAACCATTTCCGGGTAGCTGGTCCAGTAAGGGGCGGGGATGATGACTTCGTCGCCTGGATTGATGGTGGCTGCGATGGCGTTGTAGCAGGAGTGCTTGGCGCCGCAGTTGACGCTGATCTGGGAAGGATCGTATTGCAGACCGTTATCGATGAGGAGTTTGGCGGCGAGGGCTTCGCGGAGCTCGAGGAGGCCGCTGCTCTCGGTGTAGCGGGTTTTGCCTTCGGTCAGGGCCTGGACGGCAGCCTGGACGATGTGTTTCGGGGTATCAAAATCTGGTTCGCCAGCGCCAAAGCTGAAAACATCCACGCCTTGCTTTTTCAGCACCTTGGCTGCGTTGGTAACAGCAAGGGTCATTGAAGGGGGCACGGCGGCGACGTAGTTGGAGACAAAGGACATATCAGGGAAGGTTGTGGAGGGCTAAAAACTGGGCCGTTATAAAGGCGTGTGGCGGGAGGTTAGTCAATGGGTGATTTTGAGGATGCGGTTGTTGTAGGAGTCGGTGATGTAGAGTTGGCCGGTGGTGGGATGGATGGTGACGCCGTGGGGGCGGGAGAGTTCGCAGGCCAGGGGATCGCCGCCGAGGCCGGAGGTGCCCTTTTTGCCGATGCCGGCGATGCGTTTGATTTTGCCGGTAGCGGGGATGTAACGCCGGATGACGTGGTTTTCAGCGTCGGCAATGAGGACGGAGTCGTCGGTGTCGACGCAGATGTGTTTGGGGCCGTTCATGGTGGCGTCGAGGGCGGGGCCACCGTCGCCGGAGAGGCCTTTTTTGCCGGAACGATTGACAACGGTGCGGATGCGGCCTTTGGGGTCGACGACGCGGAGGGCGTTGCCGTTACGTTCGAGGATGTAGAGGTTACCGGCGGTGTCAGCGGCGGCGGCGCGCGGGTCGGAGAGAGGGGCGTCGACAGCGAGGGCACCGTCTTCGGGGACGCCTTTTTGGCCATTGCCGGCAACGATTTTGGCGGTTTGGGTGGGGAGGTGGAGGGCGATGACCTGGAGGAGGTTGGCGATGTGGAGGGTTTCGCCGTCGGGGGAAAGGGTGATGCAGTAGGGGCCGTTGCCGCGTTCTTTGCCTGCGGGGGCTTTCCAACCGGGGAGGGTGCGGATGGTTTGAGTTTTGACGTCGAGTTCGCGGACGACGCCGTTCCAGGTGTCGGCGAGGAGGACGTTGCCGCTGGGGAGGACGGCGAGGTTATGGGGGCCGTTGAAGGTGGCTTCGAGGGCGGGGCCGTTGTCGCCGGAGTAGCCGGGTCCGAGTTTTCCGGCGATGTGGGTGGCGGTGCCGTCGGGGGCGACTTTGAAGGTGCGATTGCCGGAGATCATTTCGACGATCCAGAGGTTGCCACTGAAGTCGAAGCTGGTGCCGAAGGGCTCTTTGAGGTCGGCTTTTTCGGCGACTTGGGTGATGGTTTCGGCGTGGAGGGTGGTGCCGAGGAGGAGGGTGAGGAGGAGGCGCATGGGGAGGGGGGAGTAAACAGTGATCAGTGATCAGTGATCAGTAATCAGTATTCAGGGCAGGTTAGGATTGGGCGAGGTGGATGCAGGACTGGACGTCGAGTTTGCCGGAGGCTAGGACGGGGATTTCGGGCACTCGTTTGAGGATTTTGGGGATCCAGAGGGCGGGGATGCCTTGTTCGAGGAGGCGGTAGCGGAGGTCGGTGATTTCCTGTTGTTCCGAGCCGCCGGGGATGGCGGAGAGGAGGATGAGGGCCTCGCCGCGGTCGCTGTCGGGAATGCCGACGACGGCGATGCGACGGGAGTCTTCGTTTTCGAGACCAAAGGCTTTGCTGATGAGTTCTTCGACGGTTTCGTGCGGGATCATTTCGCCGCCGATTTTGGAAAATCGGCTGAGGCGGCCTTCGATGTAGAGGAAGCCGTCGTGATCGACATGGCCGATATCGCCGGTGCGGAACCAGGCGTCATCGGAGAGGACACAGGCGGTGCGTTTGAGGTCGTCGAGGTAACCAGGGAAGATGTTGGGGCCTTTAAACCAGATCATGCCTTGCTGGTCGAGAGGGAGGGGAGCGTTCGATTCGGGGTCGGTGATGCGGATGGCGAGGCCGGGCATGAGTTGGCCGACGGAGCCGGGGCGGTGGCTGGGGAGTTGGGGGGCGCCGGGGATGGGGAGGGGCGGAGGAAGGGGGAGGTTGACGTTGGTGACGGGTGAGGTCTCGGTGAGGCCGTAACCTTCGAGGACGGTTTTGCCGAATTTGTCTTCGAAAGCGGCGGCGACCGAGGAGGGGAGTTTTTCGGCCCCGGTGACGACGAGCTTGAGCGAGCCGAGTTGCTCCCGATTGACGCCCCGGAGGTAACCGCGGAGGAAGGTGGGGGTGGCGACGAGGAGGGTGACGCGGTATTTTTCGATGAGTTCAGCGAGGCGTTTGGGATCGAGCGGGGAGGGGTAGGTGACGAGCTGGATGCCTTCGATGATGGGATACCAAAGAGTCACGGTGCAGCCGAAGCTGTGGAAGAGAGGAAGGCAGCCGAGGATGGCGTCTTTGGAGTGGAGGTCGAGGCGACTGCTGAACTGGGCGACGTTGGCGATGACGTTGCGGTGGGTGAGGACGACGCCTTTGGGATCGCCGGAGCTACCGCTGGTGAAGAGGAGGAGGGCTTCACGATCGCCGCCTTTTTTAGCGACACCGAGGAGGGAGGCGATGATGGAGGCGGGGAGGATTTTGGTGAGGAGGAACCACTTGGTGATCTGGGCTTTGAGCGTGGGGAGGATACGCTCGATGAGGATCATGTGGCGGCTGGCGGGCCAGGGGAAGGCCTGCATTTTGCGGACGAAGATGTCAGCGGTGATGAAGCGGTCGACACCGGATTGTTTGATGGCTGAGATGATCGCGTTGTGCGCGGCGGTGAAGTTGAGGTTGACGGGGGTTTTGCCAGCGAGGAGGACGGCGACGTTGGCGATGAGACCGCCGAGGCCGGGGGGGAGGACGATGGCGACGCGGTCTTTTTGGGTTTCAGCTTTGATGTGCCGACTGAGGGCGATGGCGGCGGCGAAGGCTTTGTCGAAGCCGAGGGCTTTTTCATCGGCGGCATCTTTGCCATCGATGATGCGAGAGCGGGAGCCGTGTTTTTTGAAGCCTTGGATGAGGGCGTAGGGGAGGCTCAGGTCGAGTGAGGGGTGGGAAGAAAAGGCTTCGGCGGCGAGCAGAAAGTAGGCCTGAAGGACGTTGGCGGTGGTGGCTTCGGAAGGAGCCAGTAGAGGGGCGAAGGCGAAGGTGGACTGGTCGTTAGGAAGGCGGGAGTCGATGGCGAGTCGGACGTCACCAGCGTGATGGACACCGAGCGGCAGGGTGGGGATGGCGGCGCTGAGGAGGAAGTCGAGGGTGCTGCCACTGGTGGAGGTGATTGGGGAGGCGAGCGTGGCGGCGGCGGCGGGGAGGTGGATGATGACGCGGGCTTCGCTGGTGAGTTGTTGGAGGGTGCTTTGGAAGGTGGGTTGGTGCTCGGGGTCAGGAAGGAAGGTGATGACAGGGGCCTCGATGGCGTCGAGTTGAGACTGGATGCCGACAGGGAGCGGGCGATCTTTTTCGATGAGGAAAGCGAGTGGGCGGTCAGCTAGAAATTCGATGAGGCGGGGCAAGTCGTGCTGAGAGAGGACTGAGGGAAGGAGTAAGAAACCGCCGCCAGAAGGGAGTCGATCGTGGTGGAGCACGGAGAGGTGCTTGGGGGTGAGGGAAGTGGGGGCGGACATGGGCGGGTGCGAAATCGGGTGAGGGACAGGAAAGCATGGTCGCGGGATGCTGTCAGCATGAAAACGGGGAGGGAGCGAGGTTCAGGTGACTTCGAAGGGTTGCATTTGGATGCCATTTTTGCCGGATTTCTGGATGGAGCGGGGTTCGGGTTGGGCGTAGCCGTTGAGGTCGATGGTGCGGGTGCGGACCTCGTATTTGCCGGGCTTGAGGTCGTGGAGGGCGGCGGAGTAGCTGATCATGCTGTAGCGGAGGGGCCAGGTGAGGGGTTGGCCGGTTGTTTTGTCGAAGCCGAGGATTTCGCGAGGGGTGATGCCTTTGGGGAGAATGGATGGCCAGTCTGGGGGAGGGGCGAGGGTGCAGGGTTTCCAGTCGGCGGTTTCCCAGGCGGGGTCGGTGTCGGTAAGGGGTGGGCCGGCGGGGCGGACCCAGTATTCGACGCGGGCGAGGCCGGACCAGCCACTGATGGCGAGGCCGCGGATCCCGATGGGGTTGGCGGGGGTGACGGGGTCGAGGTAGGCGGCGGTTTTGAGGTGGGATTCGGGGTCGTTGTTTTTTTCGGCGTAGGTGTCGTTGGATTGGTAGAGATTGGTGAGGCGGATGTCCTGGAGCCATTTGATGGATTTGAAGCCGTGGGCCCAGGGGACGACCATGCGAACGGGGCCGCCACGTTCGAGGGAGAGGGGTTCGCCATTGAGTTTGTAGGCAAGGAAGACGGGGAGCTCGCCGGGGGGTGTCTCCATGACCTGGGTGTAACTGAGGGACGACTGGAAGCGCTGTTTGGGGTCGTCGTTGTGATAGCCCCAGAAGTAGATGCGGCGGACGTTTGACATGGGGCCGCAGAGGCGGAGGACATCGCGTAGAGGGACGCCTTCCCACAGTCCCTGGCCGAGGGGGTTGGCGATGTTGAGGCACTGCATGGCTTTGAGGAACAGGACGCGGTGCTTTTTGCCGAGATCGAGGAGGGTGGGGTAGTCGAGGGTGACGGGAGTTTCGATCTGGGGTTTCTGGGTGACGATGTCGGTGGTGGAGGGGTCCGTGTCGATCTGGAGGCGCCAGGTTTCGGGGGTGAGGCGGGCGCGGAGGAGGGCATCGCCGGTGAGGGTGTGGGGTTTGGGGTTGCCGCGGGAGACGTCTTCGAAGTCGGTGGCGGGTGTGAGGAAGGGATGAGGGGCAGGTGGGGAGTCGGCGCGGCTGGTGCCGATGGCGGCGAGGCTGCTGAGTCCGAGTTTGACGGCTCGTCTGCGGGAGAGATCAGGCATGGTGAGAGGACGTGATTTAGAGTGGGATATTGCGAGAGGATGGTGGATTCAGCTTGTGGATGGGGGTGGTGTTGGCTTTGGGTATGGGATGAGTGATTTGGATCGGCGACGTTTGTTGAATGAGGAGGAGGTGGCGGCTTGGTTGGGGCGGTTGCCAGGATGGGTGAGGGTGGAGGATAGACTGGAGAAGGTGTTTGAGTTTGGGTCGTTTTTGGATGGGATCGAGTTTGTTCGGCGGTTGGCGATGGAAGCGGAGGCGATGGATCATCATCCCGAATTGGTGGTGGGGTGGCGGAAGGTTCGGGTGCGATCGACGACTCACCGGCCGAAGGGGCTGACGGGACTGGATGGGGAACTGGCGGAGGCGGCGGAGCGGGTGTCAGGAGGGGATGGAGGCGTCCGATGATTTGGGGCGGAGGGCGAGCAGGGCGGAGAGGGTGAAGATTGCAAGGAGAATGGTGGTGACGGTGGCGGTGACGGGGAAGACTGTGCGGATGAAGTCGATGTCCATTTCCCGTTCGATGCAGGCGATGGCGGTGGCGGGTGGGAGCGGGGCGAGGTAGGCGAGGGCGATTTCATCGCTGAGTCCGGGTCGGGTGGAGATGAGGAGGGCGACGACGAAGGCGAGGGCGAAGAGGAGGTGGATGAGCCAGTAGAAGAGGAGTCGCTGCTTGATGCGGGGCATGCGAATGAGGAAGAGGGCTGGGGTGATGACGGCGCCGATGAAGATGACGAAGCTTTTTTGGAGGGTTTCGAGGTCTTGGGGTTGGCTACCGAGGAGGACACCGGCGAAGATGATGGCGAAGATGATGAGGGCAAAGAAGAGGCCACCGGACCAACCGGGGCGGAAAGGGAGATTCCAGAGGGGTTGACGATGGCCGATGAGCCAGTCTGGGTTGTTGAGTTCGACAAGGGCTTCGGCGACGGACCAGAGGACGAGTGGGGTGAGGAGAGCGAGGATGCGGAGGTCGATGATGGACTGGGTGAAGAGGATCCAGGCGAGGAGGATAACGAAGACGGAGAGCAGGGCGAGGCAGCGTTTTTTTGATGAGTAGCTTTCGACCTGGGTGGAGAGATGGCCGGCGGCCTGGAGAAGGAAGAAGGTGACGTAGGCAGCGACGAGGAGGATGGCGGCGAGGCTGCCGAGCCACGGGGAATTGGGCCAACTGAAGCCGCCGAAGGGGCCGCCGACGCCGAAGGCGGAGATCATGGCGAAGACTTGGCCGCCGATGAGCAGGAAGCCGACGGAAACGATGACGAGAACAATGCGAAGGCCGGGCTTCAGGGTGGAGGCGGCGAGGCCGGAGGCGGTGAGGACCATGGAGAAGGCCAGAAGGAAGAGGAGGCTTGTGAAGTCGTTGACGAGGTCGACGCCACCGAAGAAGTAGCGGAGGACGAAGTAGGGGAGGATGGCGAGGACGAGGAGGAAGCTTTGTACCGTGAGGGCGAGCCATTTGCCGAAGGCGATGCGAAGGGACTGCATGCGGGTCATTTGGACGAGTTCGAGCGTCTGGACTTTGGTTTCTTCGGCGATGGCTTGCAGGGCGCGACCGGGCATGACGAAGATGAGAGGGATCCAGAGCATGAACCAGAAGAAGCCGCTGAGGGTGTCGACTCCGCTGCCACCGGGGCTCATGCGGCTGAGGGCGGCAAGGACGAACATCAAGGCCATGCCGCCCTGGAGGATGGTGGCGATGGAGACGAAGGCGCGGCTTTTGAGGCCCTGGCGAAGTTCTTTGACAACGATGGGGCTGAGCCAGTCGGGGAAATCGTTCGAGGGGAGAATGGGGGCGGTGGTGGCGGGCATGAGGGCGGAGGGGCTTTGAACGGTGAAAGAGGGGGAGGGTGAAAGTGGTGGGTTAAGGATTGGAGGTGAGGGAGTGGAGGATGAAGCCTTCGGAGGCGAAGGCTTGGGCGATCATGGTGCCGATGATGGAGACAAAGATCCAAACGACAAAAGGGGCGCCGGCGGCGACTCCAGAACCGAAGGCGGAGGCGACGGTGAAGAATTCGTAGAGAGGGAGGAGGAAGCAGAGGAGGATGGAGATGAGGACTCGTCCGATGGTGTCGGTAGTGGACTGCCAGAGGAAGACGCTGCCGACGACGGGGGCACTGAGGGTGAGGAGAAGGAGGTAGGTGAGTTCGCTGTAGAGTTCGATGCCACCGAGGAAATAGCGGAGGACGACAAAGGGGAGGACGAGACTGGCGAGGGTGAGGGTGTGGAAAAGGAGGGCGGTGATGCGCTGGTTGGTGAGTTTTTCGGCAGTGATGCCAGCGACGCGGATGAGCTCGAAATTGCCGCGTTGGCGATCATCGCGGGCGGAGAGGATGGTGCGGAAAGGGAGCAGGATGTGGAAGGTGCTGGCGACGGCGATCCAGAAGCAGATGGTGGTGCCGTTGGGGGCGTTGATGGAAGAGCCGACGGCGGTGATGAGGGTGAGGCTGGAGCAGAGCCAGAGGAAGATGATTTCAAACCAGCGACTGCGGAGGCTTTGGCGCAGTTCTTTGACGAGGATGGGGTTCATCCAGTCCGGCCATTCGCTGGTGATGGGAGTGTTGGCGTTCAGGGGGCGCTAGGATGGGAGGTTGAGGCCGGGGAGGGGCGGCGGGGTTTGGAGGCCGCGCACCATGTCGACGAAGGCGTCTTCGAGCTTGCGTTCGACGCGATGGAATTCGGTGAGGGGGAGGCCGTCGGTGATCATTTGCTTGAGCAGGATGGCGAGGGCTTCATCATCGCCTGCGGAGAGTTCGAGGCGGGCTCCGTCGCGGCGTTTGTCGAGGAGTTTGATGCCTGGGCGGAGGGAGAGCCAGTCGAGGAGATGGGCGGGGTCGCCGGTGAGGGAGATGTCGATGATTTGGACGGTGGAGGCGAGGCCGTTGGTGTCGGTTTGATTGCCGCGGCGGAGTTGTTCGGCGGCGCCATGGTAGACGATTTTGCCGGAGTCGATGAAGAGGAGGGTGTCGCACATTTCGCCGAGTTCGGAGAGGATGTGGGAGGAGATGAAGAGGGTTTTACCCTGTTGGGCGAGGATGCGGACGAGGTTTTTGAATTCGATGCGGGCTTTGGGGTCGAGGCCGGCGGCGGGTTCGTCGAGGATGAGGAACTGGGGGTCTGGGAGGAGCATGCGGCCGAAGCAGAGGCGCTGGCCCATGCCTTTGCTGAGTTTGTTGATGGGGCGGTCGGCGAGAGGGGTGAGGTCGGCGAAGTCGAGGATTTCTTCGACCCGGGCGCGGCGTTGGGCGCCGCGGAGGCCGTAGGCGCGGGCGAAGAAGTCGAGGTATTCGAAGACGTTCATGTTGGCGTAGGTGCCGTAGTTGTCGGGCATCCAGCCGATGACCTGGCGGACAGCGGCGGGGTCGCGTATGACGTGATGTCCGGCGATGCGGATGCTGCCGCCGCTGGGTCGCTCGAGGGTGGCCATCATGCGCATGGTGGTGGTTTTACCTGCGCCGTTGGCACCGATGAAACCGACGACCTGGCCGGGAAGGATGTCGAAAGAGATGCCTTTGACGGCGTGGACCTGGGCGAAGCGGCGGTCGAGGTCGCGGACTTCGACGATGGGTTCTTGGG
>JARXAL010000028.1 GCA_029865835.1 Verrucomicrobiaceae bacterium | reverse complement strand
GACGCCACCATCGAACTGCCCATGTCCGCCGCCGAATACGAGCGCGTCCTCATCGAAAAAGGCGAAGCCAGCACCTTCAAAAAAACCGTCGTCAAAGCCAAAGCCAGCGCCGACGACTTCGCCAAAAGCTTCCGCTAACTCGACTCTCCAGGCTCCTTTTCGAGACCGCGGGCAAGGTCCGTTGGCCATCCCTCGTATCATGGGGCAGCCTCTCCCTGCTCCCATGTCCTCTTGCCGCCTGTCCCTCGCCCTCGTTTGCCTCGCCTCCCTAGCCAGCGCCGCTGAACCCCAGTGGTTCAAAGGCAACACCCACACCCACTCCCTCTGGAGTGATGGCGATGACTTCCCCGAAATGATCACCGACTGGTATGTCAAAAACGGCTACCAATTCCTCTGTCTCTCCGATCACAACACCCTCGCCAGAGGTGAGCGCTGGCTCACCGAAGAAGCCGTCGAAAACAAACGCAAAAGCATCGGCCGCAAGGTCATGGACAAATACCGCGACCGCTTCGGCCCCGACTGGGTCCAAATGCGCACCAGCCCCGACGGCAAACCCGAAGTCAAGCTCCGCACCTTCGAAGAGTTCCGACCCATGTTCGAAAAACCCGGTCAGTTCCTCCTCATTGAGTCCGAGGAAGTCTCCGCCGGCATGCAAAAAGTGCCGATTCACATCAATGCCATCAACGTGGCCGAGGCCATTCAGCCCATCAAAGACCTCGCCACCGTCCGCGAAGTCCTGCGCGCCAACATGCAGGCCATCGCCGAGCACGCCCTCAAGCATGGCCGCCCCGTCATGGCCCACCTGAATCACCCCAACTTCCGCTGGGCCCTCACCGCCGAAGACCTCGCCCACGTCGTCGAAGACAAATTCTTCGAGGTCTACAACGGCCACCCCATCGTCTACAACGACGGCCACCCCGACCGCGCCGAATCCTCCATGGATCGCCTCTGGGACGTCGCCAACACCATCCGCGTCGCCGAACTGAAAGCCGCCCCCCTCTTCGGCATGGGCACCGACGACGCCCACAACTACCACGGTGCCGATGCCTCACCCGGCCGCGGTTGGGTCATGGTCCGCGCCGAAAAACTCGAACCCGCCGCCATCGTCGAGGCCATGCAACGTGGCGACTTCTACGCCTCCAGCGGCGTCACCTTGAATGACGTCCGCTTCGACAAAGCCTCCAAAACCCTCCAAATCACCATTGCCCCCGAACCCGGCGTCACCTACACCACGCAATTTATCGGCACCCGCAAAGGCTACGACCGCGCCGTCGAAAAAGTCCCCACCCCGGAGGGCGACAACGTCCCCTACCGCCTCCGCTACTCCAAAGACGTCGGCGCCATCCTCGCCACCAGCGACTCCCTCACCCCCAGCTACACCCTCACCGGAGACGAACTCTACGTCCGCGCCCTCATCACCTCCAGCCAAGCCCCCAAAAACCCCCTCGAACCCACCCAAAAAGCCAAAGCCTGGACCCAACCCGTCAGTTGGCAGTGAACGTCACGCCTCGCCTCTCACCATCTTCCGTAGCCCGGGCAGGTTCACGCAGTAAATAAGCACCGCAAACATGTGCGCCTCAAAGTTAAGGTTCATCAGGCGGCTGATGCTCAGGTGCAGGGCAATGATCGCCACCCCGCCGACGAATGCCCAGCGGCGACTGATCAAAATGACAAAGCCCAGCAACTCAATGACCAGCCCCGCTCCAAAAACGAATCGTGCGATCCAAGGATACTCCAGCAGAAACGCGGTGATGTCTTGCAACCACTGCGGTGGCAGCTCAAGCGTGTCATAAAAATGCGAGTAATGCGTCTTCAAAAGCTGCACCGCCAGCAGCGGCGCCTTCTGAATCCAGAGCCCGTCCGAGTTCACCACCTTGACCACGCCGCAAACCACGTAGCTCGCCGCGATGACCGTCAAAACCGCGAACACAGCCTGCCGGTGCCGCTGGAGATCAGGGCGGGCCAGCACTGTCCAGTTCCGCCCCATGTCCGTCCGCCGTGGCCACGCATAAACCGCCACTTGCGCCAGCCCCATCATCGTCACCATCTGCCAACTGTGATTGATCGCCCCCTGGGAATTCAACAACGTGCCAATCACCGTCGCAAAAAACGCCGTCGGCAGCAGGCCCAGCGCCGGAAACAACCCAATCACATAAAACACCAGAAAAGCCATCACTCCATACTGGGTGAGATCACCAGGAGGATGATGCCCCAGCCAGGTCAGATCCACAAACCGGGCGATGCCATTGGGGAACTTCTGCTCCGTATACGGCGCCGTCTCCCACTTGATGTTCACAAACGCCAGCACCGCAAAAGCAGCCCGCATCACGAACATCTCGAACGGCCCCCACTCCAAAGGCCGGGGCTGCCACCATTTCGATGCGGAGGAAGGACCTGTCATAAAGGTGGAAGCGTCGACTCAGCCAGTTTTTCAGGTGGCTCTCCTCCCTCAGGACTCACGCCCGCACGGAAGGTCCGGACCTGGAAGCGCAACGCCGTGGTTCCAGGCGGGACCGCTTTTGAAATCAGACGCGGCAACAGCATGTCCAGCACCGCCTTGCCAGCCTGGGCTCGCTCCTCAGCCGTGGCTTGTTCCGAGTCCCTTCCCGTTTGGCTCGTGATGCTGCCAAGCTCCTTCTTGTACATCTTCTTGGAGGTCCCCGAGCTCGTCTTGAACAGCGCCTTCATCGCAATCGGCTTGTCATTCTGATCCGTCACGAAAGTCACATCCGCCTCCTCACTGATGTTGGAATACATCGGGAAATTCGAAAACGGAAACTGCTCGCGAATCAAATACAGCGCCAGCACCAAGACCAGCATCGCCCGGAACGGAATCCGGGACCACAGGGTCATCAAAGGTTGGCGTGGAGTCGCGTCCATTTGGCATACCGAGCCCTTCTGCCTGCCCTTTGCAAGCCCGCCTTTGCATTGGCAAACACTTGCGCAAAATCTGAGAGGTTCGTTTGACACCGACTCAGCCTGAAGGAAGCATCGTTCCATCAAACGAGATCGCAAACTGCTGAATCAATGGCCGCTCTACTACTGGCGGCGATTGCCCATGATTTGGGCGGCAAATGGCTTCAATTGGGCACGAGTGCGCGAAATCCCGCCCGACGCCCTCAAGCAGGCCCTGGCCATGGGCTACCTGCGCTGGTCACGCTCCCTGGCCCGCTACGCCAAAGGTGCCGACGTCATTGATGTCGGTTGCGGCATGGGCCTTCACGGGGTGGGCTTCCTGGCAGAAGGCGCCAACTCCTACGTCGGCGTCGACCCCGAAGTGAAGCCCCGTTCCTCCATCATGAAGGACCTTCACAACGGCAAGCGCATCGACTGCGGCTGGACCCCGGAAGCACTCATGGCCCGCATGAGCCGGTTTGAAATGATCCGCGGCTTGTCGAACGATCTGGAGGGCAAACGGGAGTTCGATCTGGCCACCCTCCACAACGCCAGCGAGCACCTCGTCCAGTTGGAAGCGGTCTTTGCGTCCGTCCATCGCCTCCTCCGGCCGGGAGGACGCATGGTGTTCAGCCATCACAACTGGTTCTCCTGGAACGGCCACCACCAAGCCCCGAAAACCATCGACAAAATCCAGCCCCAAAACCCGGAGCAGACCCGCTACTTCGATTGGGCGCACCTGGAAGGCGAGTTCCCCGCTGACAGCTACGTCATGACCAAATTGAACCGCTTTCGCTTGTCCGAAGTGCGCGCCTTGACGGAAAAACAGTTCGAAATCGAAGCCTGGAAACCAACGCTCTCCACCCCGGATCAGGGCGCCGGAAGACTCACGGATGCGGTGCGGAAACGGCATCCTGACCTCTCCGAATCCGACTTCACCACCCAGAGCGTCTGGGTCGTGGCTCGTAAAAAGGCATAGAACCGCTTGCCAGATCGGGTGGAATGACCATATTCCCAGCCCCTTATGTCCATCCTGATCACCCTTTTGACGATCGTTGAGGTCATCGTCTGCCTGCTTTTGATCCTCATCGTACTCATGCAACGCCCCCGCCAGGAGGGCCTCGGTGCCGCTTTCGGTGGCGACATGACCAGCCAAATGTTCGGCGCCCAAACCACCAACGTGCTGCAAAAGTTCACCGTTTACTTGGCCGTCGCCCTGTTCCTCCTCACCGCTGTCCTCGCCGTTTTGGTTTCCAAAAAGCAAGCCGGTGACACCAAAAAGCTGTTCACCGCTCCTCCTGCCGTCGAAGCCCCAGCCACTCCAGCTGTCGCAGCTCCAGCCGCACCCACAGCGGCTCCCGCCACCGCCACCTCAGCTCCTGTGACCCCCGCGGCTCCCGCCGTCGAGGCCCCAAAAACTGACGCTCCTGCAACTCCAGCTCCCGCCGCTCCCGCCATGAAGGAACCCGGCGCAGCCCCAGCTCCTGCACCAGCAGCGCCAAAACCCGCCGAAACGCCAAAACCTGAAGCCAAGGCCGATGCCGCTCCTGCTCCTGCTCCTGCTCCTGCTCCTGCACCCATTATTCCAGTAGCACCCGCTCCCGCCCCGGCCGCCCCTTCCGGCAACTGATCGCTGAGTCTCTGATTTTCGATCTCTTTCAAAAGGCGGCCTCCGGGTCGCCTTTTTTGTTTTCACCCTCTCCCCCTTCATCCCCGTGCCCCCTCCTCCTGACTCCCTCACCCTGACGACCGAGCCCCCTCCCAGAACAGGCCCGCTCATCGACCTCCGCCGTGGCTCCCTCTGGATGCTCCTCTCGCTTGTCGGATTCACCGGCATGGCCCTGCTCATCAAACACCTGGGCAGCACCCGCGGCATCAGCCCCTGGCTTGCCCTGCTCTTCCGGGCTGGCGTCGGCATGCTAGTGATCATGGCCGTCTACATGCCGCAGAAGCGCGTGCATTTTCGGCGTGCCCTCTGCTCCGGCAAATTGGTCGCCCGCGGCATCCTGGGCGCCTTGGGCACCGCCGCCTACTACCTCACCCTGCCAGCCCTCGGCGCCGGCAAAGCCACCTTGATCGGCAATACCTGGGTCATCTGGAGCGCCATCCTCGCCGTCTTTGTCCTCGGCGAGCATCTCACCCCCCGCAAGATCCTCGGCAGCGTGATCGCCATCGTCGGCATCGTCTTTCTAATGGGCTTGCAAGGCGGCGACCTGACCCATCTGGGACGCTACGAGTTGCTAGCCATCGTCGGTGCCTTCGTCGCCGCCGCCGTCGTGGTCATCATCCGCCAGCTCACCCTGACCGAAACCAGCGGCACCATCTTTGCCTCCCAATGCGCCTACACCGCCCTGATGGCCCTCCCGTTCGTGTTCTCGCTCCAAATGCCTTCCCTCACCGATCTCGCCTTGCTCACCACCGCCGCCCTGCTCGCCTCTCTCGGCCAACTCACCATGACCGAAGGCTTCCGCTACCTGCCCGTCAGCATCGGTGGAGCCTTCCAAATCCTCTTACCCCTGACCATCACCCTCTCCGGCATCGCCCTCTTCAAAGAATCCTTCTCCACCCCCCAAGCCGCCGGCGCCGCCCTCATCCTCTTCGGCTGCTACCAAACCGTCATGTCAAAGGCCCCACAGACACTTCTTGGGCAGGCATCTCGAGTCCGATGAACAAATCTATCCAACGAAAATGGCAAATCCAGACATCAGGAATTCATATCGTAAGAGCGGGAACCTTTGCTTCGTAACTTGCCGCCCATGAACATCCGCCTTTTGCTTGTCCTGCTTCCTTTTGCCCTAGATATTCAGGCGGTAGAGCCCACCAACGCCAAAGAGGCCACCGAGAAAAAGGCAGCAGCGAACAAGGTCACTGCAGAGAAGTTTGCGGCTTGGAAAGCGACACTGCCGCTGGAGCAGCAGGCCTGGGAGACAGTGCTGGAACAAAACCTGGGCGGGTTTTATCTGCCGCTGTATCAAGCGGACAAAGTCAAAGGCCAGGTCACGGCCTGGGACTATGTGAAGGACGATCCCAAACTGCCGCGCGTGCTTCTGATCGGCGATTCGATTTCGCGCGGTTACACGCTGGCGACGCAAAAAGCCTTGGCGGGCATGGCGAATGTACATCGCGCGCCAGAGAACTGCGGACCCACCGCAAATGGTCTGAAAAAACTCGCCATTTGGCTGGGCGAAGGGCGCTGGGACATCATCCATTTCAACTTCGGCATCCACGATCGCAAAACACCCCTGGCGGACTACGAACAGCGACTTGAGGAAATCACGACACGCCTGAAAGCCACGGGTGCCCGAGTCATTTGGGCCAGCACCACTCCCGTGGCCGAGGGCGGCATGAAGGACGCGACAGAAGCGGACTTGGTGGCGCGCAATGCAGCGGCAGCCAAGGTGATGGCCAAGCACGGCGTCCGCATCAATGATCTCCACGCGGCGATGCTGCCCCACCTCACCGAATATCAAAACCCGAAGGACGTGCATTTTGGCGAGCCGGGCTATCGCTTCCTTGGCGACAAAGTGGCCGATGCCATTCGCAAAGCGGTGCCACACGTGACTTCAGTCAACACCGCCGTGATCCCGATGGCCAAACTGGAGCGTGACAGCTACGGCTGGGAGGAGCGGCATGAGGCAGTGATGAAGGTGAAGTCGGAGATCAACCCCGAGATCGTCCTCATTGGCGATTCGATCACTCATTTCTGGGGCGGCCAACCCGATGGCGGCAAACTCGGCAATCGCGGATCGGAAACTTGGGCGGGACTGTTTGGCAAGCGCCCCGTCCTGAACCTCGGCTTCGGCTGGGATCGCACGCAGAACGTGCTGAAGCGGATCGAACTCGGTGAACTGGATGGTTTGAACCCCAAAGCCATTGTGATTCACATCGGCACGAACAACCTGGCGCAAACCGAAAACTGCCGAGCCAACACCCCCGTTGAAATCGCCAAAGGAATCGAAGCGATCATCGACCAAGCTCTCGCCAAGTGCCCCAACGCCAAAATCATCCTAATGGGCATCTTCCCCCGTGGCCAAAAGCCAGAAGACCCAAAGCGCGCTGTGCTCAAAGAAATCAACAGCCTGCTTGCCCCGCTCGCCCGCAAGCCCGGCGTCACCTTCCTCGACATCACCCAAAACTGGCTCAGCCCCGACGGCACAATCTACAAAGAGAACATGCCCGACTTCCTGCACCCAAACCAAAAAGGCTACGCCGTCTGGGCAGAGGCGTTGAAGCCCGTGCTACCGGAGTGACCGGGCGGTCTTAGACCAAGCTTTCGTATTGGACAAGGGTAGGCTCCATCGCACGAAGAGCAGTGGACCAGAATGCAGGGTCGGTGAGGTCAGCACCGAGGGTCTGCCGGGCAACCTCTTCGCAATTGGCACTGCCGGTGAGGGCGAGGAAGGCCTCGTAGCGTGGCAGGAAGGCGGCACCTTCCTCCTGGAACCGTGCAAACAAGGCCTGGCTCAGCAGGTATCCGAAGACATAAGGGAAGTTGTAAAAGGAGACGCCCGTGATGAAAAAGTGCATCTTCGAGGCCCAGAACATCGGGTCGGTGCCGTCAGCCAGTAAGGTGTCACCGTAGAGCTTGTGTTGAGCCGAACTCATGAGTTCGCCAAGACGCGAGACCGAGACTTCACCCGCAGCGCGCTCGGTGTAGAAGGCCTTTTCGAACTCGAACCGCATGGGGATATTGATGAGGTAGGCATGGGCGCGCAGCATTTCCTGGTCGAGCAGGTAGGCCTTCATCTCCGGGGTAAGCGCCGGATCGCGCATGAGGCCGGAGAGCAGGATCATCTCGGCGAAGTTCGAAGCCGTCTCGGCCAATGTCATCGGGTAGTCGGACGCAAGTGAGCGGGCAGGTCGCAGCACGCTCGAGTGCCAGGCATGTCCGGTTTCATGAGCGAGTGTGACCATGTCATGCACCGTGCCATGATAAGTCATATAGATGCGCTCCTCTCGGTTCAATCGCGAGCCGGTGCAGAACGCTCCGGGGCGCTTGCCTGACCGTGGCGCGGCTTCAATCCAGCGATCGGCAAGAATCTTGCGAAAGTAGTCACCCAAGGCTGGGTAGGCGGCAGCGAAGGCTCGCTCCACCGTGGAACAGGCGTCGTCCCAGGTCAGGGCTTTCTGGTCTGGCGCGGCCACTTGCGGGGCTTCGAGGTCGAAAAAATGCAGGGCTGATGTGCCTTGGAGTTTAGCGGCCACGCGCAAGGCCCTTCGGGGCAACTCGATGTGCGTTTGAATCGCCTCCATCATGGCGTCGAGAGAAGCGCGTGACATCGCTCCATCAAAGAGCGGGGTGTCAAGGAAGTGACCAATGCCGCGCTTGGCGTACAAACTGAGACGCGTACCAGCGATGCCATTCAGACCTGCAGCCAGCGTGTCGGCGTGATCGAGCCAGGGCTTTTGACCCGCATGAAAAGCAGCCTCGCGCAGGCGACGATCCGGTTCCGACATGAGGGCGCGGCGGCGGGACATCTCAACAGTCTCGCTGTGACCATCTGGGAAGGTCATTTCAAAGGCCATTTTACCAGTGAGAGTATCATAAAGACGTCCCCAGGCGTGCAAACCGTCCACATTGAGGTCGGAAGCCAGAGCCTCAAGATCTCCCGGCATTTGCCGCTGTCCTTCGATTCGAAACCGATGCAGCGTATGCGCCGCACCTTGCGTCTCTGGGCACGCAAGCAGGCGGGTAAAGTCAGCTTCATTGAGCGCTGCCAGCGCACTGCGCAGAGTAGCACCGAGTTTTTCATGCTCGGCAATCATGGTCGCCATCCACGCTTCATCAGCCTTGACAGCCTCATCGTTGGCATCAGCTGCAGATAAGCAACCAAGATAGGCAGAGAGATGGCCCAAACGCTCGTTGTGAGACTCAAAATCCGGGATCACAGCGGCCAGGGCAATCACGTCGGTTCCAGCGGCTTTCACGCGAGCGGACAATGCTTCCATAGCGCCGGGAAGCGCCTCTTTGAAGGCTGCGTAATCAGCAGCCACGTAGGCGGAGAACCAGGATTCTAAGGACCAAACATCAGGGCAGTCGTTCAAAGCGGTGGTGGACATGCGCTGAAGTAGCGCAGAATCGGCCGCTGGCAATGGCCGAGGCGTCGTTCGAGGTGTAAGAATCCGCCGTCTCGGCTCGTTCGCTTAAACCTCAAACTGCATGAAACGCCTCCTCAACTGCTTCGGCGCCGTCTTTCTCTCCCTCACTTTCCTCCAAGCTGCGTCCGAGGATGATCAATACAAACTGGGACCCGATTCGATGGTGAAGGAGGGCGTGCCCAAGGGAACGGTGAAACAGATGCCAGCGTGGACGGATTCGAAAATTTATCCGGGCACCACTCGGGATTGGTGGATCTACGTGCCATCTCAATACAAAGCGGAAACCCCGGCCCATGTGATGGTGTTCTGCGATGGCAGCGGATTCGTGAAGGACGATGGCAATTTCAGGGTGCCCACCGTCTTTGATAACCTCATCGCCTCAGGCCAAATGCCAGTCACCATCGGGATCTTCATCAACCCAGGCGTTTTTCCTGCAGCGGATCCAAAGGCTAAGCCTCGCAGCAATCGCAGTTTCGAGTATGACTCGCTGGGGAATTTGTACGCACGGTTTTTGATTGAGGAAATCTTACCCGCAGTAAAGAAGGACTACAATCTGACCAATAATCCCGACCATCGGGCAATATGCGGCAACAGCAGCGGAGGCATTTGCGCTTTCACGGTGGCCTGGGAGCGGCCGGACGCGTTCCGCAAAGTGGTCAGCCACATTGGCTCCTTCACCAACATTCGCGGCGGTTACGTGTATCCGGCGTTGTTGCGCAAAACCGACAAAAAGCCTTTGAAGGTGTTTCTGGAAGATGGCGAAAACGATCTGGACAACCAATTCGGCAACTGGCCCTTGGCAAACCAGGACATGGCCGCGGCGCTCAAATTTGCGGGCTATGATTACCAGTTCATCATGGGTAAGGGCACGCACAATACGAAACATGCGGGATCCATTTTCCCCGAAACACTGCGGTGGATCTTGGGGAACTGAGGCCGGAATCTGACAGGCTAAACACGAAAGATTTATGAAGAGTAAAACATGGGTTTGGGGTTTGTTGAGTTGGGCGCTTTGCACGCAGGCTCAGGACACGTCTTTGAGCGAATACTTGGTCGAAGGGGAGCCCTGGAAAGTGGCGGTCGAGGGCATGGTGTTCACGGATGGTCTGTGTGTGGATGCGGCGGGGAATCTGTTTTACACGGATGTGAAGGAGGGCAAGGGCATCTACAAATGGGAGGCCGCAACGGGCAAGACTAGCCTGGCACTAGACCATCTTCCTGGGATCAGTGGATTGCAGATCGGACCCGACGGTCGGTTCTACGCCTGTCATAATAAAGAGCAACGTGTGATCGCCATCAAACCCAATGGCGATGTTCAAGTGCTGGTCACCGGAGTGAAGTGCAATGACCTGGCGGTGACAAAAAAAGGCTTCGTCTATTTTACCGAGACCCCGACCTCCTCGGTGCATGTCATCACCCCAGAAGGCAAACACAGCGTGGCGGATCAAGGCAACGTCGTGAAACCGAACGGCATCACCATTTCACCGGACGAGCAGACGCTTTATGTCTCCGAACACGGCGGCACGAAGGTGTGGGCCTGGCAGATTCAAAACGATGGCTCCCTCACAGGTGCGGGTCCCTTCATGACCATGCGGGTGGGCACTGGAAAAGAAACGGCTCAGGGAGACGGGGCAACGACCGAGGCCAAGGGGCGCGTTTTCGTGACAACGGAAATCGGCATTCAGATCTTTGATCCGGCAGGTCGCCTGTCAGGTGTGATCGACAAACCAGACCCAGCCGGCAAGGTAGTCAGTGTCGAGTTCGCTGGGTCGAAACACGATGTGCTGTTTGTGGCGGCAGGAGATAAGATTTACTCACGGCAGCTCAAGACGCCGGGGTATTTTCGATAGAATAACGACAAACCCTGCAACGAAGCCAATCACTCGCCTCCACTGCTGCAGGGGCGTGTCGAGTTTTTAACCACGCCCTAATTGTTCGGTCGCACCCGCCGTGATGAGGTCACTGCATCATGGCTTGGGAGAGATCGATTTCGAGCAGAGAGGCGCGAACAGCCGCAAATCGTGCAGCGTTGAGTTGCGGATCTTGATCAAGCGTGCGCTCGGCCAACTGGCGGGCGATGCGCACCAGTCGTGTATCGGCCAGAAGTTCAGGGAAGCGCAGACTTCCCTGCCCGCTCTGAGCATGACCTAGAATGTCGCCCGGACCTCGTCGCTTGAGGTCTTCCTCGGCAATTTTGAAGCCGTCACTGGTTTCCTCCAGAATGGCAAGGCGCTGCTTCGCATCCTCATCGTCATCGGCAACAAACAAGACGCAGTAAGAGGTGTGACTTCCGCGACCCACCCGCCCGCGCAACTGGTGAATCTGGGCCAGACCAAAACGTTCAGCGTTGTGCAGGTACATGACGGTGGCGTTGGGCACGTCCACCCCGACTTCGATCACCGTCGTGGAAACCAGTGCCTCGTGCTTGAGCGAGCGGAAATCACGCATGACCTGCTCTTTTTCCAGGGCCTGCATCTTGCCATGCAATAAGCCAACGCTGAAATGCGGCAGGCGCTTCTGCCATTCGCTGTGGCCTTTTTTGGCGGCAGCCGCGTCGAGCTTCTCCGACTCGTCGATAAGCGGGTAAACGAGATAGGCTTGACGACCTTCTTCAAGCTGGGCGTGCAGGAACTCGGCAGCTTCCTGTTGCTTGGATGCAACGCGAACTTTGGTGATGATTTTGCCGCGCTCTTTGGGCCGCTCGTCGATCGTCGAAACATCAAGATCACCATAGACGGTAAGCGTCAATGTCCGGGGGATGGGCGTCGCGGTCATGACGAGGACGTCTGGGGTTCGCCCTTTTTGAATCAAGCGCGCCCGCTGGGCGACACCGAATTTGTGCTGCTCGTCGATGACAACTAGGCCGAGGTCAGGCATCAAATCACGCTGATGCAACAGGGCGTGGGTTCCGATGAGGAGCTGGGGTCGTGTCTTGCCAAACAAGGGCGCGGATTGGACTTCTTTGCGATTGCCAGTCAGCAGCGCAATTTCGATTCCGAGAGGCGCGAGCCACTTGCAGGCATTCTCATAATGCTGCTCAGCCAGAATCTGAGTGGGCGCCATGAAAGCAGCCTGGGCACCGCTTTCGATGGCTTGCAAAACAGCGAAAAAGGCGACGATGGTTTTGCCACTGCCGACATCGCCATGAAGCAGACGGTTCATCGGAGCGGTGGTGCGCATGTCATGACGGATCTCGTCAAGGCATCGCTGCTGGGCGGGTGTAAGCTCAAATGGCAGTGCAGCCTGCAACTGCAGAGCGAGTTCACCCTGGCAATCATGGACTTGGCCTCCGGCATTCAGCGCGCTTCGGCGTCGATTCACAACGCGCAGTTGATAGGTGTAAAACTCTTCAAGGGCAAGGTAGCGCCGGGCTTGATCCAACTCGGCTTGTTCCTCAGGAAAATGCAGGGCCCGCAAAGCCCGGCTGGCCGACCATCCGGCAAACTCACCTTGAGAAGAAGGTGTCGGAAGCAGATCCTCAGCAAGCTGACCAGAGAAGTGCTGCAACGCACACCAGACCGCGGTACGCACCGCTTTCTGCGTCACGCCTCCTCGCAGCCGATAAACCGGGGTGATTCGGCCGGTATGGATGCTCGCGGCTTCTTCGTCGCCCTCCTTGAGAATTTCATATTCGGGATGATCGATGGAGAGTCGGCCCTTGAAATCTTTGATGCGCCCATAGACAAAAAGCTCCATGCCCTCAACAATGGTGCGATTCATGAAGGGCATGTTCCACCAGCGCAGGGTCAAGAGATCACCCAGAATGGACCCTCCGATTGGCTGAACCTGCGCCTCAAACGCCCCCCTGCCGCGCCCGCCGAAGTATCGGGTCGAGGCTTTGGTGACCACCACATGATGGCATACCGGAACCGGTCCCGGTACAAAACCAAAGCTATCTCGCCGCCGCCGATCCTCATATCGGAAGGGATACCATGACAAAATCTCTTGCGCCAAGGTAAGGCCCTCTTTCTCCAACTGCTTGACGAAGCGGCTTTCAAGGCCGGGTAGCTGGTTGAGGGTGGTGTCGGCCGGGGTGGGCATCACGGGATGTAGTGCACAACAGGTCGATTTGAAATTTGAGATTTGAGATTTCAACCTGGCGACTGAAAGGTAGCCCAATGCATGATCCCGCCGCACTGACGGCCTTGGAGAAGAAACACCTTTGGCATCCCTTCACGGCGATGGCGAACTGGTGTGCACCAGGACATGAGCCCGTGATGCTGGTGGAAGGCAAAGGTTGTGTATTGCGCGACTCGACCGGTCGGGAGTATCTGGATGGCAACAGTTCCATCTGGACCAACATTCACGGTCACGGGCATCCGGTCATCACCGGGGCCATCGAGAAGCAACTTCGCAAGGTGGCGCACACGTCGTTTTTGGGATTGAGCCATCCCTTGGCAGCGAAGCTTGCAGCAGAGCTGGTGATGCTTTTTGAGGCCGGTGAATCGAAGCTGCAGCGAGTGTTTTTTTCCGACAATGGCTCCACTGCCGTAGAGTGTGCGGTGCGCATGGCGCTTCAATACTGGGCTCAAAATGGGCGGCCTGAGCGGGTGGAGCTCGCAGCGTTTGAGGGAGCGTATCATGGCGATACCTTGGGTGCAGTCAGCTTGGGCGGGATCGCAGCTTTTCGTGGGGTGAGCGAACGGGTCGGCTATCCGGTGCGCCGATTAGCTCGGATCGAGGATTTGGAAGGTCTGGATGCAAACACGTTGGCGGCGGTCGTGATCGAACCCTTGATTCAAGGTGCCGCCGGGATGCGACTCTGGCCACAGGGGTTGCTTCGAGCTTTGTCGGACTGGTGCCAACAACACGATGTATTCTTGATTCTTGATGAGGTGATGACGGGTTTTGGCCGAACAGGCACCATGTTTGCCTGTCAACAAGAAGGCGTGGTGCCCGACTTCATCGCCCTCGCAAAGGGCCTGACTGGCGGCTACATGCCATTGGCTGCCACTCTGACATCAGAGCGGGTTTTCGAGGGATTCCTCGGTAGACCCGAAGACGGTCGCACTTTCTACTATGGCCATAGCTACACGGCAAATGCACTGGGCTGTGCAGCGGCATTGGGCAGTTTGCGCGTGTTCCGGAAAGAGCAGGTTATGCTTCGCCTGCCTGCCAAAATGGCTCGGTTGGCCAGCGAGTTGAGACGCTTCGAAGCGCTGCCTTGGGTGGCGGAAACCCGTCAGTGCGGTCTGATCGCTGGGATCGATTTGGTGGCTCAGAAAAATCCCAAGAAAGCGTTCGAGCCCCGGCAACTGATGGGCGCCGCAGTTTGTGCCGCCGCACGTGACCTTGGGCTCTTAACCCGGCCTGTCTTGGATACCCTTGTCCTGATGCCTCCTTTGGTAGCCACTGAGAATGAAATTACTCAAATGGCCGACGCATTGTTCAGTGCTGTCAATAAGGTATGCGGGGTCAGTCCACCAGCTTGCTTTTGATGCTGGACGAAGGAGGGGGGCGCAAAGTGACTCCTGGAGGGGCAGGCTCAGATGTTGCTTTCGGAGCATTTGCCGAGGGCGCCAATTTCTTCAAATCATCAGCCGCATTCTGGGCTCCGACCTCGCTTGCTGTGCCTCCTTTTAATGAACCTTCAATGATTTCGGATGGTTGCGCGGAGGCTTTCTGCGTTCGCTGCCAAAGCGCCTCACCTGAAAGATGAGCAAAGGTGCCCCCAACAGCCATGGATCCAAGGATAAAAACGGCCGCCTTCAACCACATGGGTGTCTGATCGCGCGGCACCTCAAAAGGAGTGGCCGACGCTCCACCTGGGGGATGTCGACGCGCCCAATCGGGTTCATCCGGCGGGGTCAGTTCGTCGCTACCACCCGTAAACAAAATCTCCGCAAACCCAACGTTGGGCTTGTCTGGCTTGGGCGTCGAAATGCCCTGCGTTAATGCCATTCCACTCAAAGCGGAGGCAATCGCACCACCTGGCAGGGTCACCTCCATGGGCGAAGGCTCATTCTTTGCCAATGGAAGAGGTGTTGACCCCGAATTCGCCTTTCCGGACGGTTTGATTTCTGTGATTGGCGTCGCCTTGGCGGCGGCAATGGGTTTCACACTGTCGTAGTGATGAACGATCCTGGCAAAGCGCGACAAAAACTCGGCCCGCGAGCTGGGCCTTCCTTCAATGGTCCGGGTGAGTTCGTCGTCGAGGAGTTTTTCAACGGTCTCGCGCTCTCGACCTTTTCCCACCTCAGCTGCGGACAAACTCGCTCCAACCGGGCTCTCAATGC
Organism: Verrucomicrobiaceae bacterium; assembly: GCA_029865835.1. Lineage (GTDB taxonomy): Bacteria > Verrucomicrobiota > Verrucomicrobiia > Verrucomicrobiales > Verrucomicrobiaceae > JAGRPD01. The sequence goes on along the minus strand of JARXAL010000028.1, from coordinate 22,547 downwards.
CAAGCAAAAAACGTCCCACAGCTGCCATCCACCCACCGTGCCAACGAGTTGTCACCTCAGCTGAGGTGATCGCCCCAGGGGGCAGAAGCAACCCGGGATCCGTGCCTCGCCCTGCCATGCTGGACAAACAGGTATGAGCCCTCAAAACGATGGAGAAAGACGGCCAATCATTGAGTTTCGACTTGAGAAGCTTGGTGCTGCGGGCATCGCCCATGGCTCCGCCGATGAGCAGGAACAAATCTTCAAGCCGAAGCTTTTGTGTTGGCAAGTGCGCACTGTCGAGATCCGTCAGCGCCGAGTCGAGACCCGCAAGCACCAAATACGCCTCCTGCACCTCAAGGGCCACTCGCTCACGCATGAGCTCCGCAAGGCTGATGCCCTCGACGATCTCCTCAGCCAGACAAGTCACGTTGTCCGCCTCGTGAACCATCGCCACAGTCGCCAAGTGAGCATGATCGTTCTTGCGAGTCAGCTTTTGAATCTGAATCGCCAACTCTTGAAAACGTCGCCCAACCATCCGGGCGGGAGGAATTTGCTCCACCAAAACAGGCCGACCAGCCTTGGTCAGTGTGCCGCGCATCGAATATGGATTGGTCATGTCCAGCCGCTGAGACTGGATCCGCACTCGATTCACTACGGCCCGCGCAACATCCTGGTAACTGGCCAGCAAAGGTGCAATAAGTGCCCGCGGCTTTTGCGGTGCTGGAATCTCTCCAGACAGATGTTCAGGCGCGATCTTTTGCAGTCCATTGCGCAATTCAATCATCTGCGGCACCAACCCCGGACCCGCCGCATCAAGGCAACCTGCCAGCAATTCAGTGAAATCCGCCGCTAGCAGGGGATGATCCGGCAGAGTCGGACTCCCACCTGACTGTTCTAGCAAAAACGAGCGCAGAAATTTGCCCTGCTTTTCAAAATTGCTTCTCTGAGCCCGTCCGCGCGCCGCGTTAGCCGTTGCCACTGGCGCTAACCGATAGTCGGACGCCACCACGACCAGCGACTGGGTCCCAACTTGCACGACACGCAGACTATTGAGTGGTTGCTGGGGCAAATAGTCGCCTCGACTGCAAACGGCGGCAGCGGCATCCAAAGCGCGACTGGCCAACATCACCGCCAGCCAACCCGGCAACTCCTGCTGTCGATTGAGGTAAGCTCGCAGCGGCTCGCCATCAGCAACACCCGTAATGTAAAAGGGATTCCCCTCATCCTCGCCAAAATCCACCATTCGCGCCATCAACGGGTGCCCAAGCCCACGAAGCTGACGGCATGTGTCTTCAAATACGGCTTTCTCCTCCAGGGGGTGAAGCATCACATGGCAAGCCACAAAATCGAGCCTCACGGTATCGAAAGCCAGCACCGTCACTTTCTCAGCAGAACGCTCCAACTCAACGTTCGTTCCAGCCACATCCTGGACGATGAGATAGTGTCTGAATTGATGGGGCTCTGACATGACGCGATTCACAATCCCTAAGCAATCGCTAAGGGACCTGAAGAATCCGCTACTCCACTGCCTTTTCAAGGGCGGATGAACCGGAACGCTGCATTCTTGCGAATCGTCCCTTTCCACCGTAGAGAACCCCCATGAACACCCACCTTCCACCCGTCTCTGATACCGCGATCGGCTTCAAGGAATGGGCTTTTATCTGCGATGCCCTCACTCAAGGCGTGCAAAGTCTCATTCTGCGCAAAGGCGGCATCCATGAGGGTCGGGGCGGTTTCGAGTTCAAAAACCCCGCCTTTTTTCTCTTCCCAACCTGGTTTCACACCCAGGGAGCGCGCCTTCGCTGGGTCCCTCCGGCAGCTTCAAAGCCAGGCTATAGCAGCGATGCGGGTTATGACCCCACAACCCAAACTTTTTCTTCTGAGGACTCCAGAACCATCGTGGACATCGATGGCTTTTGCACACTCGATCAAACATGGCGGGTCACAGATTGGGAAAAGGTCGCGGCACTCTCTGACCTTCATGTCTGGAATGCAGACGTTGTACAGGAACGCTTCGCCTACGATGAAGAAAGTTGCCTTCACATCGCTCTCGTCCGGGCATGGAAGCTACCCTATCGCTGGACATTCCCATACGAAAAGCGTTTCGGCGGCTGCCGCTCCTGGGTTGACCTGCCTCCCGAGGGCCTGGAGACGCTGAGCACTGCGGCACCTGCCATCGACGACAAGGCGTGGCAAACACTCGCCTCCGAGGTTCGCTCCATCCTCGACTGACCTTTCCGCGAAAATTACCGTCGAGTTCCGTGAACAAGGCGGGCACAGTTGACAAAACTTCGAACGACCAGACAGAAACCCCTTGCGGGCAGCTCGTTCCCCGATAGGATTTCGGCCCCTTCGCCCGGACGTCAAACCCGCTCGCAAGCGTTGGATTTAACCTCAAACCAGTTTGCTCCTCCCGGATCGGTCTTCGCACCGAGCGCCTTCGCCCTAAACCAGTGGACGTGCGGGAAACAAACGCCTCAACTAAAATACATGTCAGATCAAGTCCTCGCCGAACTCGTCGAAGCCGGAGTCCACTTCGGCCACCAAACCCGCCGTTGGAACCCCAAGATGAAGCCTTTCATCCTGGAATCCCGGAACCAAATCCACGTCCTCAATATCGAGGAAACCGTCAAACAAATCGACGTCGCTGCCGAGTTCCTCAGTGAACTGGCCGGCAAGAAAAAGAAGATCCTCTTCGTCGGTTGCAAACGCCAAGCCCAAGAAGCCGTTCGTGAAGCAGCAGAAGCCTGCGGACAGTTCTACGTCAATCACCGCTGGCTCGGTGGCATGCTCACCAACGTGGAAACCATCCGCAAAAGCATTTCCCGCCTCAATTACCTCGAGGAAATCGAGAAAAAGCCCGAGTTCAAGGCCATGTCCAAAAAGGAACTCGCTAGCCTCAACCGCGAACGGATGAAGCTCGAGCGCAACCTTCGTGGCGTTCGCGCCATGGACGGACTGCCAGACGCTCTCGTCATCGTTGACTCCGCCCGTGAGCACATCGCTGTCGCCGAAGCCCGCCGCTTGAAAATCCCAATCGTGGCCCTCGTCGACACCAACGCCGACCCAGATATCGTGGACTACCCCATCGCCGCTAACGACGATGCGATCCGCTCCATCCGGGTCATCCTCCAAAAGCTCATCGACCCCGTCATCGTGGCGATGGCTGACGCGAAACGCTAACTCTGGCAGTCGCGGTTTCACAACCGTCTTCCACTTCCATCCCGGGCGCAGCTTTGACCAGCCCGCCCGGGCATTTCATTCTGACTGATTCGTCACTCACCCTTGCTCGCCAGCCAGACCCCTTCCGGTCAACTGTCGAACTCTTTACTCAATACCTCATTCTTACCCCCATTCACTACCATGGCTGAAATCACCGCCCAACTCGTTAAAACCCTCCGCGAAAAAACCAACGTCGGCATGATGGAATGCAAAGGCGCTCTCGCTGAAGCAAACGGCGACCTCGAGCTCGCTGAAACCATCCTTCGCAAAAAAGGCATCGCCAAAGCTGAAAAGAAGGCTGATCGCCAAGCCAAAGAAGGCATCATCTCCTCCTACATTCACCTCGGTGGCCGCGTCGGCGTTCTGATCGAAGTGAACTGCGAAACTGACTTCGTCGCCAAAAACGAAAACTTCCAAGCCTTCGTCAAGGACATCACCCTCCACATCGCAGCCGCAAATCCAAAGTATCTCTCCCGCGAAGAAGTCCCCGAAGCTCTCGTCGCCAAGGAAAAAGACATCGCTGCTGACCAAGTGAAGGGCAAACCTGCGAACATTGTGGAGAAAATCGTCGAAGGTAAAATCGAGAAAATCTTCTCCGACCTTTGCCTGCTCGAACAAACCTTCATCAAGGACGACAGCAAGACCATCAACGACGTCGTCAAAGGCAAGATCGCCGAACTGGGCGAAAACATCGTCATTCGCCGATTCGTGCGCTACGCAACTGGCGAAGAAATCTGATCGCCTATCCGAGGCAACAACCCACTCAATTCAAAGGCGGATCTGGCAACAGATCCGCCTTTTTCATGCCCTAATGACCTGCGAATATCAGCTTTTCGCCAACTACTCCCGCTCCTGAAACACTCGCAAAGCCTCGGCGAGCTCTTCCGCTGTGTGTTTGCCTTTGATCTCAGCCATCTTCAAATTCGCCAATTCATCGCAGCGCTCATTGTCCGCCACCCCGGCATGACCTTTGACCCACTTCCATTCGATTTGATGGGGCTCGCAAGCCAAATCCAGTGCCTTCCAAAGGTCGGCATTCTTCACCGCCTTCTTGTCCTTCGTCTTCCAGCCATTCTTCTTCCACCCTGCCAGCCATTGGGTAATGCCATTGCGCACATACTGCGAATCCGTGTGCAAAACCACCGCACAAGGCTTCGTCAGCGCCTTCAGAGCATGAATCGCTGCTTTCAGCTCCATCCGATTGTTCGTCGTCGCCATCTCCCCTCCACTCATTTCCTTTGAGTGTTTACCAGATCGCAACACGGCCGCCCAAGCACCCACACCAGGATTGCCCCAGCAACCGCCATCCGTGTAAATCACTACGGCTGAAGCCCCCGCAGCACTCATACCGTGGCACTTGCCTCCTTGATTTCCTCCAACTCCGCCCAGCGATGCATCTTCGCTTCCAGCGCACTCTTTTTCGTCTCCACCTCGGCCAACAGCGTCGGCGCCTTGACAGCGTGCTCAATGTAAAAGGCTGGATCGTTAAGCTGCGTCTCGATACCTGCTATCGCCTCTTCTAGGGCCACAATTTCAGATTCAATCGTTTCCAATTCCCGAAGCTCCTTTTGCGTGATCTTTCGCGGCTTCTCCGTCTTCCCCTTCCCGCCCATACCCTTCGCCTTAAACCCCTGTGCCAAAGCCAGCTCCGCAGCCGCCGTCGCAGCTCGCTTCTCCTGGTAGTAACTGTAGTTCCCCGCGCACAAATGCAGCCTCCCGCTGCCTTCAAAAGCAAGAATTTGATCACACACCCGATCCAGAAAATAGCGATCATGGCTCACCACCAGCACACATCCCTTGAACGCCAGGATCGCCTCCTCCAACACCCGCATCGTTTGCAAATCCAAGTCATTGGTCGGCTCATCCAAAATCAAAAAGTTCCCCCCTCGCCGCAAGATCTTCGCCAGCAACACCCGGCTTTGCTCCCCTCCACTCAACTCCTTCACCCGCATCGTCGCCCGGTCATCCGCAAACAAGAACCGTCGCAGATAGGTCCGCACATGCAGCTTCTCATCCCCAAACGCCACAAACTCCGAGTCTCCCGCCACCTCCTCCATCACACTCTTCGTTGGATCGAGCAGCAGTCGCTGCTGATCCACATAATTGAACACCGTCTTCTTCCCAATCTGCACCACGCCCTCATCAGCCTGCCGCTCACCCATTAACTGCCTGAGCAGCGTCGTCTTCCCCAGCCCGTTTCGCCCGATGATCCCCGTGCAAGTCCCCGGCGCAAAGCTCAAGTCCAGCTTGCTGAAAAGCCAGCGCCCATCGTCCACCCGCGCCCCTAGCCCAATCGCGTCCACCACCACATTCGCCAGCGGCGGCGCAGGTGGAATGATCAAATCCATCACCAGTTCCTCTTCCGGTGCCGCCTCGCCCGCCACCCGCTCATACGCATCCAATCGCGATTGCTGCTTCGTCCCCCGCCCCTTCACCCCCGCCCGCACAAACTCCAGTTCATGCCTCAGAAACACCTGCCGCCGCCGCTCCTGATTCGCCTCGATCCCCTCCCGGATCGCCTTGCTCTCCAAAAAATCACTGTAGTTCCCCGGATGACTGTAAAACACCGCATCATCCACCTCCAAAATCCGCGTCGCGATCCGATCCAAAAAATACCGGTCATGCGTCACAAACAACACCGCCCCCGGGAAGTCCTTCAAATAACCCTCCAACCACACAATCGACTCCGCATCCAAGTGGTTCGTCGGCTCATCCAGCAGCAACACATCCGGCTGCGCCACCAACGCCCTCGCCAGCGCCACCCGACGTTTCTCCCCTCCTGACAGACTCCCCACCGCCCGCTCAGGATCCGGCGCACCGAGTTTGCTCATTACCGAGTCAATCCGCGTGTCCAGATTCCAACCATCCAGCATCTGAATCTGGTGCAAAAGCTCCGCCTCCTGATCACCCTTCACATCGCCCGACTCATAGCGCTCCATCATCCCCAGCAGATCCGCCGCCCCCGCCCGCACATTGTCCAAAACCGACGCCGCTTCATCCAGCGTGAATTCCTGTGCCAAATAACCCATCCGCAACCCCTGCCGCCGCGACACCGTCCCTCGATCCGGCTGATCATTCCCAGCCAGGATCCGCATCAAACTGCTCTTCCCCCCTCCATTGCGCCCCACCAACCCCAACTTCTCCCCCTCATGCAAAGCCATCGCCGCCTCATTAAAAACCACCTGCAACCCGAATTGCAGGCACAAGCCATTGACTGAGATCAAAGTTTGGGTCGTAGGAGCAGCAGCCATTTAGGTCAAAAAGAAAACAGGGACAAACAAAGGGCCGCCACCATGCCCCGCCCAGCCCGGATGTCAAAGCAGCACCCTGTCCGACTAAAGTCCTAGGACCATTGTCCGATACGCTTCCCTCGCAGGTGAGCGACGCTATCCCGTCAATCCAGTTCTTCTTTATGAATACTCGACTCACCGTCCTACTTTCCGCCCTCGCTCTCCCCCTCCTCGCCGAGGTCGAACTTCCCCAGGCGACGACCTCCCTCATCGCACCCGCCCTCGATGGTATCACCGGCATGGGAACCTCCCAGGCCATGAACGACAGCTACATCGTTCTAGGAGCCCCCGATTTCGATCATCCCAGCGCGCAGAACGCCGGTGCCGCCTACGTCTTCAGCGCCACCACCCGGAAGCTCATCCGTCGCCTCACCTCCCCAGTGCTCGTGCTTAACGAACGCTTCGGCCAAACCGTCGCCATCTTCGGCAACATTGCCTACATCGGCGCGGGAGGCAATGACACCCTGGCTGCAAACGGTGGTGCGGTTTACGCCTTCGACATCCCCACCGGTCGCAAGCTCTGGTCTAATCAAGGCGCGCAAGCCAATGCCGAGATGGGAGCCGCCGCCTTGGTCGCCACCCAGAACCACGTCCTCGTCGGCATCCCCAAAGGCAATGCCCCCGGCAAACCCGTCAACTCCGGCCTCGTGCGCTGGATCACCCGTCGCACCGGCATCACCGAGACCTTCTCCTCAAACCCCTCCGCCGCCATGAATGATGCCTACGGTGCCGCCCTCGCCTCCTCAGGCAGCACCATCGCCATCGGCTCACCCTTCGCAGACGTCGGCAGCGTTGATCGCGGTTGCGTCTACCTGTTGACCAATCCCGAGAACCTCGTCGCCACCTTGAGCCTCACCGGCGGCATCGGTTTCGGCAGCACCGTCGCCCTCCACGGCAGAACTCTCATCGCCAGCTCCGGCTCCAGTTCCAACTACTTCGCCATTTTTGATCTCCTCCGTAACAACGCCCTTCGCTTCGTTGACGCTCCCCTTGACAGCGGCACACCCTTCGGCCAGTCACTCGCCATCAAAGATGACCTCGCCTTCGTCAATGATCCCAACCACGCCTCTGGTGGCCGAGTCCTCGTCTACGACGTCTCCAGCACAGGCATCCCCACGCCTCAGACCTTACCCACACCGCCCGGACTTCCCGGCGGCGCGGATTTTGGCAATCAAGTCCTCGCCCACCAGGGACGCCTCCTGGTCGGCACCGGCATCAATCAATCCACCTCCTTCGATTACCAAAACATCCGCCGCACCCTCAGCCAGCAGTTCACCGAGATCGTCTCCACCGCCACCGTTTCACCAGGCATCAGCGCCGGCTCCATCTCCACCATCGCCTCCACCGCCATCAACTACACGGGCGTCACCAGTTTCACCGGCACCTTCCGCACCGCCGGCTCCGCTGCATCCCAGTCCGCCTCCTGGGGCACCACCAGCGGCCTCTTCGACCTCATGACCCGCGCCGGCGACGCCGTAGCCACCTCAAAAATCAGCACCCACAGCAGCGTCATCCAAAACGGCCTCAAGCGCGCCCTCATCCTCACCCGCCTCACCCCCGGCAACAAACTCGCTGTCCTTCAGGATGACGGCACCAGCATAACCACACTCTTGCACGAGGGCGGAACCGCCTCCGGCGGGCAGACCATCTCCCGCCTCCACAGCATCGTCCAGCCACAGCAGACCACCGCCTCACCCATCTTCAACGACCTCCTCGCCGCCTCCGCCTCTTTTCAAACCGGCGTCGCCGGGGTGAACGCTGCCAAGGACTCCGCCATCGTGATCTTCTCCGGCTCCGCCACCCCCTTCGCCCTGGAAGGCAGCACGGAGCCAGTCACCGGCGCCCCCTACGGCCAATTCGCCCCCCGCGTCGCCCGTTGGAAAAACGACATCGTCTTCGCCTCCGCCCTCCAGGGAGTCCCCAGCACCACAAATACCGTCATCATCCGCCGCAATCTCTCCGGCACCAGCACCGTCATCGCCCGCAAAGGCGACCCCGCCACCGGCGTCACCAACGGCAAATTCAGCACCTTCCTTGGCGAATGCGTCAACACCGCCGGTTCCGTCCTGTTCCGCGCCACCCTCACCGGTGTGCCAGCCTCCGAAAACGAAGGCCTCTGGCTCTACAGCAACGGCACCCTCAAACTCATGGCGCAAAAAAACACCAGCAGCTTAGGCGGCATGGTCTGGAACTACCGCCGCCTCTTGAAATTCTTCCTCCTCGACAACAACGAAGCCATCGTCCACATCCAAAACAGCAGCTCCCAGACCACCTCAGCCAATGACGACCTCGTCCTCGCCATCGAAAGCGACGGCAATGGCTGGCGGCGCGTGTTCGAAGAGGGCAACCCCGCCGACTCCTGCGGCGAAGCCCGCTTCGGCCCCCTCCAGCGCCTCGATGTAGACACCTCCGGCCACCTCATCCTCACCGCCCCACTCCTCAACAGCCCCACCGCCCGCAACGCCGCCCTCTTCTCTGCCCGCGCATCATTTTCCGGCCTGGCCTCCCAGAGCATCGCCCGCCTGCTAGTTCGCAAAGGCGACGCCATTGACAGGATCGGCTCCGAAACCATCACCGCCGTCACCATCAGCCCCACCCTACCCCCAACCGGCGCAGGTAGCACCGGTGCCGCCAAAGTTACTGCTGCTGGCCGCAGCCTGTTCACCCTCCAGTTCGCCGACAAAACCCAAACCGTCATGACTATGACCCCTTGAGGAGCGAACAAATAGCTTCACCATCACCGCGACCGACTCATCCCCAAGTAAACCTTCGCATACCGCCTCCCCAGTTCCCGATACGACTCCGCATCGAAGTGAATCTGATCCCCTTTGTCCTTCAATCCCTCCGCCGAAACAAACGCTGCGTTCGACACCCGCTTGGGCACAGCCTGATGCACCCGATCCACCACCTCCCGCTCAGGATCCCAAGGTTTGCCATCAAATCGACCCATCTGCCCCACCACAAACGGCACCTCAGGTGCCCCTGTCGCCGCTCGAAAGCGGGCAATCAGAGCATGCAGCTTGGCTTCATAACTCGCAGCCAGCTCCGGCTTCGAATCGCTCTCCCCCTGGTGCCACAGAATCCCCTTCAAAGTCCCCGCAGGCAGCGCCACTTGGATCCGCCGCATCATGTCATCCCACGGAAAACTTCGCGTCGCCTCGTCAAACACCCCCGGCTGCCAGGTATCAATCGGCGAGCCCCCCACCGCGCACGGAATCAATCCAATCGTCACCCCGGGCCGCGCCTCCGCCACCACCTCCCCAAACGTCTTCCCCAGCCCCACCCCCGCCGCCACCTTGTCAAAATGGATCGGGTCCACCGCCGGCACCCATTTCCCCGCCTGCGTCAGCGTCAACACCCGCGGATGCGCCACCCGGTCCACCTCCTCCACCACTCCCCGCCCCGCCATGTTCGATTGACCGACCAATAAGAACAAATGAAACTCCCCTTTTGCAGGCAGCACAACCTCATCGCCTCGAACGCCAGGCCCGAAACACAAAATGGCGAAAACAACGAAGCCGATCCGAATCATCCGATAAAGAACCATCCCGACCGCCTCCCTCTTTCGAACCTGTTTCACTCCCGCCCAAAAACCCTCCCACCCAAATGCGGGGCCCATTCCCAAATCCGTTTGAAGCCAGACACGCTTCCAGCCCGTATAATCTTCTCGTGCCTTACTCCGCCCCATCTCCCATGTCCGAATTAACTCCAGTTGACCCCATCGACGCCGCCCTGGAATCCGGCGAAAAGCGCGCCGCTTTTTTGCCCTACCCCGCCTCGCGACTCGCCGCCCGAATCGTCCCCCAGGACCTCACCTCCTTCAAATCCCGGGGCATCAGCCGCGTCGAACGCGAACTCCAACAGGAACTCGTCGAACTCCGCGAGCGCTACCTCAAAGTCATCGACGCCTTCAACTGGAACAAGCTCATCTACGAATGCCACATCGGCTTCGAACCCGTCATCGGCGAAATGTATCACCTCTACCGCATGGCCACCGGTCACCAACTCAGCATGATCGGCCCCGCCCAATGGCACCAAAAATGGGTCGGCTCCTTCCGCCTCAACGCCGACGGACGCTGGCAAATGGAAGACGTCGCCGAAGACTTCGACTTGCGCGCCTGGGTCGGAGACGTGCATGATGGCAGTGAATGATCTCTTTTTCAGCCTTGGGTGAAAAACTGGGAGGCCCCTGCGGCATCCAGGAATTGATGGAAGACCTCGGTCGCGCCATGTCCTCGGAACCGGACATGCGCATGCTCGGCGGCGGCAACCCCTCCGCCATCCCCGAAATGCAGTCCCTCTGGCGGGATCAATGGCGTCACCTCCTCGAAAACGAACCCGACCGCCTCGATCGCGCCCTCGTCAATTATGATCCCCCCGGCGGCAGCCCCACCTTCCGCCGCACCATGGCCGCCTTCCTCCAGCGCGAGTGCGGTTGGACCTGCACCGAAAAAAACATCGTCGTCATGCCCGGTGGCCAGGCCGCCTTCTTCGACCTCTTCACCCTCCTCGCCGGTCATGACGGCAAAAAGAAAATCCTCTTCCCCATCGCCCCCGAATACATCGGCTACGCCAACCAAGCCCTCCACCCCGACGCCTTCGTCTCCATCCCGGGCGCCATCGAAGAACTCCCCGACCACACCTTCAAATACCGCATCGACTTCGACCGCCTCCGCGCCGCCCTCACCCCCGACATCGCCGCCCTCTGCCTCTCCTGCCCCACCAACCCAACGGGCAACGTCATCACCCCTTCCGAACTCACCACCCTCCGGGAAATCGCCGCCTCCCACAGCATCCCCCTCATCCTCGATCAAGCCTACGGCATGCCCTTTCCCGGCGCCATCTACACCGACTGGACTCCCGTTTGGGATGAAAACCTCATTATCTCTATCAGCCTCTCCAAGCTCGGCCTCCCCGGCGTCCGCACCTCCGTCATCGTCGCCCACGAACGCGTCACCACCGCCCTCGCCAACATGAACGCCGTGCTCGCCCTCGCCAATGGCAACATCGGCCAGGCCCTCCTGCAACCCCTCCTTGAAGGCGACCAACTCACCCGCTCCGCTAGCGAAATCATCCGCCCCTTCTACCAAGCCAAATGCCAGCTCGCCAACCGCCTCCTCCGCGAAGCCCTCGGCGACCGCGTCCCTTACGCTCTCCACGCCAGCGAAGGCGCCTTCTTCCTCTGGCTCTGGCTCAAAGACTGCCCCATCACCGCCGCCGAACTCTACCAGCGCCTCAAACGCCGCAAAGTCCTCGTCGTCCCCGGCCACTACTTCTTCTTCGGCCTCGCCGAACCCTGGCCCCACGCCCACCAGTGCCTCCGAATCACCTTCTCCCAACCCGAACCCGTCGTCCGCGAAGGCCTCCAAATCATCGCCGAAGAAGTCATCGCCGCCTATGCAGGCTGAGCCCTTCCACCGCTTCATGCAGCGGGCTCTCTTCGATCCCCAGCGCGGCTACTACAGCCGGAAAATCCAAACCGTCGGGCGCCACGGCGACTTCAGCACCAGCGCCACCCTCTCCCCCCTCCTCGGCCAAGGCATCGCCCGCTGGCTGAAAACCGCCCTCAACCCCAGCCTCCAAAACGTCATCGAAATCGGAGCCGGCACCGGCACCCTCATGCACCAGATCCGCACCGAACTCGGTTGGTGGACCCGCCGCCGCCTCCATTGGCACATGGTCGAAACCTCACCCGTCCTCAAAGCCCAGCAGCAAACCCTCCTCGGAACCTCCGTCACCTGGCACACCCGTCTCGAAGACGCCCTCCAAGCCGCCAACGGCCACGCCCTCATCTACCACAACGAACTCCTCGACGCCTTCCCCTGCCGACTCCTCCAATGGACCGGCACCCAGTGGCAGGAAGTCTGGGTCCACACCTCCCCAAACGGCACCGCCACCGAGGAACTCCGCGACTGCGAGCCCCTCCCCATCCCCACCCACACCTTCGCCCCCGGCCAGCGCATCGAAGTCCACACCTCCATCCGCGACTGGCTCACCACCTGGACCCCCCATTGGAAATCCGGCCAAATGCTCACCATCGACTACGGCGACACCTTCCCCACCCTCTACCATCGCCGCCCGCGCGGCACCCTCCGCGGCTACTTCATGCAGCAGCGCATCGAAGGCCCCGCCCTCTACCAAAACATCGGCCGCCAGGACCTCACCGCCGACATCAACTTCACCGACTACCGCACCTGGACCCGCGACCTCGGCCTCCGCGAAACCTTCTACGACACCCAATCCACCTTCCTCCAATCCCAAAACGTCACCCCCCGCACCCCCGCCGACCACCACCTCCTCCACCCCGAAGGCCCCGGCACCGCCTTCAAAGTCGTAGTGCATGCGCGCAGTTGACTCTCCGCCCCGCACCTCTAGCCTGCCCCCTCCATGCTCACCAAACGCATCATCCCCTGTCTCGACGTCAAAGAAGGCCGTGTCGTCAAAGGCACCCAATTCCTCGAACTCCGCGACGCCGGTGATCCCGTCGAGTGCGCCAAAATCTACAACGCCCAGGGCGCAGACGAACTCGTCTTCCTCGACATCACCGCCTCCCACGAAGAGCGCAAAACCATGATCGACGTCGTCGCCCGCACCGCCGCCTCCTGCTTCATGCCCCTCACCGTCGGCGGAGGCATTCGTACCGTCGCCGACATGCGCGAAATGCTCCTCGCCGGCGCCGATAAAGTCGGCATCAACACCGCCGCAGTGAAGACCCCCCACGTAATCGACGAAGCCGCCGAAGCCTTCGGCTGCCAGTGCCTCGTCGTCGCCATCGACGCCAAACGCAACGCCCACGGCTCCTGGACCGTTTACACCCACGGCGGACGCCACCCCACCGAACTCGATGCCGTCGAATGGGCCGCCGAAGTCTGCCGCCGCGGCGCCGGTGAAATCCTCCTCACCAGCATGGACGCCGACGGCACCAAGGCCGGTTACGACATTGCCCTCACCCGCGCCGTCAGCGAAGCCGTCACCATCCCCGTCATCGCCAGCGGCGGCGCCGGCAATCTCGATCACATGGTCGACGTCCTCCGCGAAGGCAAAGCCGACGCCGTCCTCGCCGCCAGCATCTTCCACTTCGGCGAATACACCGTCGCCGACGTCAAACACTACCTCGCCACCCACGGCATCCCCATGCGCGAACTGGCAACGGTCCTTTGATCGCCGACTCAGTCTTCAGGGCATTCCGTCGAAAGAACCTCACCCCACCCTCAGTTTCAGCGCCCATGAAACGCCTCGCCCTCCTGGCCCTCGCTCTCTCAGCCGCCTCCGTCTTCGCCGCCCAGCCCAACATCATCTTCATCATGGCCGATGACCTCGGCTACACCGACACCGGCACCTTCGGCAGCACCTACTACGAAACCCCCAACATCGATAAACTCGCTGCCCAGGGCCTCAAACTCACCAGCCATCACCACGCCCAAAACTGCCAGCCCACCCGCGCCGCCCTCATGAGCGGCCAATACGGCCCCCGCACCGGCATCTACACCGTCGGCGGCATCGACCGCTTCGACTGGCACACCCGCCCCCTCCGCCCCGCCGAAAACGTCACCAGCCTCCCACTCAACATCACCATCCTCCCCCAACCCCTCAAAGCCGCCGGTTACGCCACCGCCATGTTCGGCAAATGGCACCTCGGCGAGAGCACCGGCCACCACCCCGGCGAACGCGGCTTCGACGAAGCCCTCGTCTCCGACGGCAAACACATCAACTTCCAGACCAACCCCAAAACCGATATCCCCAAAGACGCCTACCTCGCCGACTTCCTCACAGACAAAGCCGTCGATTTCATTCAGCGCAAAAAAGACACCCCCTTCTTCCTCTACCTCCCCCACTTCGGCGTTCATTCCCCCTACCAGGCCAAAAAGAAACTCATCGAGAAATTCAAAGCCAAACCCGGCGTCGGCGGACACAACGACCCCGTCTACGCCGCCATGATCGCCAGCGTCGACGAAAGCGTCGGTCGCATCATGGCCAAGCTCGATGAACTCAACCTCAGCGACAACACCGTCCTCATCTTCACCAGCGACAACGGCGGCGTCGGCGGCTACGAACGCGAGGGCCTCATGAAAAAAGGCGGCGACGTCACCGACAATGCCCCCCTCCGCAGTGGCAAAGGCAGCCTCTACGAAGGCGGCACCCGCGTCCCCTTCATCGTCCGCTGGCCCGGCATCACCAAAGCCGGCACGACCTGCGGCATCCCCACCATCCATGTCGACATCTACCCCACCCTGGTCGAAATCGCCGCCGCCCAAGCCCCCGCCGACCAACCACAAGACGGCGAAAGCCTCGTCCCCCTCTTCAAAGACCCTAGCACCACCCTCAAGCGCGACGCCATCTTCCAAAACTTCCCCGGCTACCTCGGTGCCGGCGCCAACACCTGGCGCACCACCCCCGTCGCCACCATCATCAACGGCGACTGGAAACTCATGGAGTTCATGGAAGACAAACACCTCGAACTCTACAACCTCAAAGACGACATCGGAGAAAAGACCAACCTCGCCACTACACAGCCCGACCAAGCCAAAACCCTGCTCGCCAAACTCCACGCCTGGCAAACGGAAATCAAAGCCCCCATGCCCACCCCCAACACCCCCACCGAGGCACCCGCCAAAACCAAGGGCGGCAAAAAAGGCCAGGGCAAAGGCAAGAAAAAGGCCGCTGTCGAATAGTCACTCTTTCCCCACCCACACCTGCGTCAAAAACGCAAGGGTCGCCACCACCGCCGTCTCCGCCCGCAAAATCAAAGGCCCCAGCGTCACCGGCTGAAACCCCGCCGCCACCGCCGCCGCCAATTCCTCCACCAAAAAATCCCCCTCCGGCCCGATCAACACCATCGCCCGTCGGCTCCCCAACCCCCATTCCCCCACCGCCCCCGCCAGCGACCTCACCTCCCCAAACAACGCCGGCACCAGCATCAACATCTCCCCTTCCGAATCCCCCAGCGCCTCCGCCAACACCACCGGCTCCCGCAACTCCGGCAAAAACGGCGTGTGACACTGCTTCGCCGCCTCCAGCATGTGCCGACGCCACTTCGCCATCTTCTTCTCCCCCTGCGCCGCATCCCACTGCACCACAGAATTCGCCGTGATCACCGGCCTCACCGAAGCCGCCCCCAACTCCACCGCCTTCTCCAGCAACCACTCAAACGCTTCCCCCTTGATCAAAGCCGGCAGCACATGCACCTCATGCCCCAGCGCCTCATGCCGCCTCTCCAACTCCACCTGCACCACCACATCGTCCTTCTTCGCCACCAAGATCCGCGACCGCGCCACCCGCCCGCACCCATCAAACACCTCCACCTCATCCCCCACCCGCTTCCGCAGCACCCGCGTGCAATGATGCGCCTCCTCCTCCCCCAAACGCATCACCCCACCCTCCGACCACTGATCGGCAGCAAGGTAAAAGCGGCTCAATGACATAGCCTCACGTCAAACAACCGGCCCCAAGTCCCCAAACGCCCGATCATACTGAGCCAACTTCTTCAAGTACACCGCATACTCCGTCTTCCCCAAACGCTCCGCCGTATCCAGCAACTCCGCCTTGCTGATCCACCGCTTGTTGTAGGCAATCTCCTCCAAACACGCGATTTTGAGCCCCTGCCGATGCTGGATCACCTTCACAAAATCCGTCGCCTCCGCCAGCGCATCCGGCGACCCCGTATCCAGCCAGGCAGTCCCCCGCCCCAGCACCTCCACCCGCATCTCCCCCTTGTCCAAATAGATGCGATTCAAGTCCGTGATCTCCAACTCACCCCGCTTCGACGGCTTCAAACCCCGTGCAATCTCGCACACCTGCTCGTCATAAAAATAAATCCCCGGCACCGCATAGTTGCTCTTCGGCTTCTCAGGTTTCTCCTCCAAAGAAATCGCCTTCCCGCTCGCGTCAAACTCGACCACTCCATAGTCCTCCGGCGTCGCCGTGTAGTAACCAAAAATCGTCGCCCCGCTCTCCTGCTCCCCCGCACTCTCGATCGCCTTCCTGAACTGCGACCCATAAAAAAGATTGTCCCCCAGCACCAGCGCCGCTTTGCCCCCATCAATGAATTCTTCCCCAATGATGAACGCCTGCGCCAGCCCCTCCGGCTTCGGCTGCTCCGCGTACTCAAACCTCACCCCCCACTGCGACCCATCGCCCAGCAGCTTGCGAAAATTCGGCAAATCATGCGGCGTCGAAATAATGAGAATGTCCCGAATGTCCGCCAGCATCAGCGCCGAAATTGGGTAATAAATCATCGGCTTGTCATACACAGGCATCAATTGCTTGCTGACAGCGATAGTAAGTGGATAGAGCCGGGTGCCGGAGCCCCCAGCCAAAACGATGCCTTTGCGTTTGGACATAAGCCGTCACCAAAGCGCAAATCCACCACCCACGCAAGTCACCGCCTCACAACTCACCGTGGAGCGAGCCCCTGGCTCGCCCTCCTCCACTCCACTGACCACTGACCACTGATTACTGATTACTGATTACTGATCACTTCCTCCACCCTCCCCCACTCCCCGCTCTCCCAGTCCAAAAACTCCAGCGCCCCAAACTGCTTCTTGTAGTCATACGCACTCGACCCCTGCGTCGCATACCCCGGATAATACCACCGGCACCCCCGCGCCCGACTGTGCTCGATCTCCTTCAGCATCGTCAACACCCCCAAACTCCGCCGCCCCAGCTCCGGCTCAAAAACCCCATACACCGAAGACGCACTCTCCGCCCCCAGATCCAAAAAACTCAGCGCCACCAGTTCCCCTCCCAGCGTCACCCGACACTCCACGCACTCACAAGGCACCGTCGCCGGCTCCGCCGAAAGAAAACTCCCCAGCCCCTCCGGCACATTCCGCGTGAACCGCCCCTTGTGCCGCTCAAACAACGCCTCCGCCTCCGCACTCCGCTGCGCCGATTGAAACACCACCTCCACATCCGCATTCCGCCGCAGCACCCGCCGCTGACTCTTCGAAAACTCAAACCGCTCCAAATCGATCCTCAAAGGCCAAATCACATCCACCCCACCCCCCTCATCCTCCTGCGTCCCATAGCGAAAAAACAACGTTCCAAAATGCCGCCACCCCCCCGCCCAAAGCCGATCCATCAGCTCCGCCGGCACCCGCTCCATCATGAACGCATCATCAATCACAGCCTCCCAATGCCACAAACCCAGCGCTTCCACCAGCCCAGATCCTCCAGCTGCAGCAACCTCAAAAACCACCCACCAAAACGTTGTCGATTACTTCCGAATCCCAATCTTCTCCACCGGGATCGCTTCAAAACCCAGCTTGAAAGCCGGCGACTCAGGCTTCAGTCGGAAGTCATCGTTCTTCCAATCCACGAAGAGCGGATCGGCGACGAGACTGTTTTTGTCCCAGCCTTCAGCTTGCCAGGAGCTCCATTCGTCAAGTGGAGCGCATTCGGTCAGGCGCAAGTCGTCGATGAAGATCTGGCCCTTCGGCTCGTGGCAATCAATGCGGAGCCAGAAGTGCTTCATCCACGGCTTCCAGTTCGCTTCGTTCTCGCGGGGCATGCGACCCGCGACTTCGACTTCGCACCACTCAGGCGTGGCGGTAAAGCTGGTGCTCTGAGTCTGCCAGTAGCCATCCCCGTTTTTGAAGGTGGCGAGGGCGAAGCCAAGTTTCGCGGTGGGTTCGGTCGATTTGACACGGAGACGCACGCGATAAGCAGCCCCCGGCTTGATAGGCACATCGGGACCGTGGAAAACGGTCTTCGTATTGCCGGGTTCGGTGCCAAAGGCACAGTCCACTCGCAACGCACCGTCGGCCCCAACGAGTTGCACGTCCTTGTTGGGCCGATGATTGAAACCCCAGCCTGAGATGGTCTTGCCATTGGCCACGCGGTCAAAGTTTTCAGTGAGCAACGGCTCCCCAGGCTTGTCGGGTCCAACTTTGTTGATGCCGGTGACGACAGGGTGGCTGCCGTTCCAGGCAAGATTGTGATCAATCGTGTTCCACTTGGCCGAGGCGTGGCGGATGTCGCCATACTTCACACCAGCTGTGTCGCTGAACAGGATGTTTCGCTGGAAGCTGTTGCCACTCATCATGGTGCCGTCTTCGCGAATGGCGTCCTTCGGATGCAAATCCATGCCGCGCATGCTGGTCCAGGCGAGCTCCCCGGCGACGGATTCGTAGCCTTTGATCATGGTCTCGAGATGGTTCGCGTAATAGCGGTGCTCTCTGTTCCAGCCGTGCAGATCAAACTGAAACTTCCCGCCGAGGGCAAAGACATTGTTTTCGACAATGCAATCCCGCGCGTTGTGCATGTGGATGGGCGTGTAGGCAACCC
Organism: Verrucomicrobiaceae bacterium; assembly: GCA_029865835.1. GTDB lineage: Bacteria > Verrucomicrobiota > Verrucomicrobiia > Verrucomicrobiales > Verrucomicrobiaceae > JAGRPD01. The sequence goes on along the minus strand of JARXAL010000028.1, from coordinate 3,768 downwards.
GGTAAACGATGTTGCCGATGATGTCGAGTCCGCCCGTGTTGTCGTCAGGGTACAGTCCAAAGGTAAACCACGGATGCTTCAAGCCACCCGCCTCCTGCCCGCATCCGATGACATCGTGAATCAAATTGTAGCGCCACTTGCTGCCACGACTGCTGATCCAATCGCGACCGCCAGTGTAGATCGCACCGCCGTCCTGCGTCTCCAGACAGAGATGATGAAGATGGTTGTATTCGACGATGAGGTTGTTCCCGCTCATCTGCACGCCCATGCGCGGGCCGTCGTGGATGTGGCAATGCCGCACGGCATTGTCCACGCCATACATGCTGACACCGCACGCGTTCTTGTTGAAGACGCCCATGTGGTGAATGTGGCAGTCCTCGACGCTGTGTCCGGGGCCCGTCAACGTTTTGCGATCGCCACCACTGAGGCTCACGCCATTGCTGCCGGTGTAGCTAATCTCGCAGCGTGAGACACGAACGTTGCTACCATCGCTCACACTGACACCACTGCCATTGAAGGCACCCACCTTCGTGATGACGCACTTTTCGACGAGGCAGTCCTCCGCCCGCTCAAACGTGATGGCGCTGCCGTAGCAACCGGTGAGCGTGAGGTCGCGGATGGTGATGTGTTTGGCGCCTTTGATTTTGAAGAAGGAGTCGCAGATCGGCAGCCTCACCTCGCATTGATCGATGGGTTTGACCGGCCAGAAATAGAGCGCGCCAGTGTGCTTGTCGTAAAACCACTCGCCAGGAGCATCCAGCTCTTCGAGCGCGTTCTGAATGTGGTAACGGTTGTGCGGATGCAGGTCGTAGCCGCAATCCTTCTTCAAAGTGAGCATCCGGGTCTGCGGATCAAGCGACACCACAGGCTCAATGAAGTTCCACCAGCCGTATTGAGCGAAGATGTTGAGCTCCACATCCTCAGGATGAGCCCAGGTGCGAACATTCTCGGGCTTCACATACAGTGTGCGCTTCCAAAGATGCCCCTCGGGAGCTCCCGCTGGCGCAAACGCTGCCACAAAGGCCCAACCGCCATAGAGCGGGTCCTTCGCATCAAAGTTCGGGTAGCGGGCGAGAATCTGGCGTTCGCCATCGCACAGCAGTTGTTTCGGCAGAAAACCTTTCGGCAGCAACTCGGACACATCGGCCTTCACGATCTGCCCGTCATGCGCTGCCCAACCTTTGATCAGGGGTCCACCAACCAGGGTACTCTTCGTACCTGCAATCGTGAGACCCGAGTCCTCGAGACCCAGAGAAATCGGCTGCTTCAGTTCGGTGACACCTTCCGGCAAAAGGATTGTCGCCGATTGCCCTGGATTCGCTTTTCGGGCCTCCCGGATTTGCGCCACCGCCTGACTCAAAGACACCTCGCTGGACACCTGAATCTCAAGTGCGAAACATAAAGAAGGAAGAAGACCAAAAAGGGAGAGAATAGAACCACGAAACATCGCGCGGATCATATCATGGTCTGCGCGCTCGACAAATGCCTCCTCAGTCGACTTCCTTCACCTCACTGCCCACCATAAAGACACCGCAACCCAATCTCCACCGAGTGCTCCCCATCCCCCACCCAGATGCTCCCCTCCTGAATCGTCACCTGCAAGTCCATCGACCGCTTCGCCAACGCCCCCAGCGCCTCACTCTGCTCCGCCGGCACCTGCCAAACCGTTAGGTTCTTCGCCCGCGTCATCTTGTTCGCCAGCCCGCTCCACCACAACCCGCTCGCCGAACTGAAACAATACACCACCACCCGCTCCGCACGGCTGCTCACACGAAGCAACAACTTCTCATCCGGTTGCCCCACCTCGATCCAATCCACCAGCAACCCCGTCAAATCCTTCCGCCACAGCGGCGGCTCATCCGCATCCCACAAATCCTTCCCAAACTCCAAATACCCCCGGTCATTCGTCGTCGGCGCGTTCAAAGCAAACGCCAGCACCCGCACCATCATCCGCTCATCCGTCTCCGAAGGATGCCGCGCAATCGTCAGGTTGTGATCGCTGTATTCATTGCGATCCAAGTCCGAAACCTGAACCGCCACCTTATAAATCGTCGCCTTCAACGCCATCCCCAGACCCTACCCAGCCTTAACCCCTCAACAAGCCCTGCGTTTGGATTAAAACCGCACCTGCGCCCCAAACACAAAGTTCACCCCCGGCTGGTTCACCCCCGAACCATGAATCCGGTAAGCCTCATCCGTGAAGTTCTCCACCGCCGCCGTTAGCAGCAGCGCCTCATTCACCTGCCAACCACTCCGCAGCGTCGCCACTGTATATCCCGGCGTCCCCCCCGGCGGAATCCGTTGCGTATCATTCCGGTCACCTGTGCTCAACCGCGTCGCATCATCCACCATCTGCACCGTCCCCTCGACAAACCAGCGCCGCCCCGGACTGTCCCAGCGCAACCCCGCCAACCCCGTCAACGGCATCAACCGACTGAACGGCTCCGTCACCTTTCGTTGCGACGACGTCGGAAAGCCCTCCACCTCGCCCTCCTGCCACGTCAGATTCCCAAACAACGTCCAGTCATCCGTCAGCTTCACACTCAGATTGCCCTCGATCCCCTGCACATAGCCGGATCCCCCATTGCGCCTCGTCACCTCCACCTGATCCTCCCGCAAATTCCCCGTCGGCGCCCGCACGATCAAATCCTGAATGTCCGTGTAAAAATAAGCCACACTCCCGCTCACCTTTTCCCCCACCCAGCGCACCCCCACTTCCCAGCACACAAACTCCTCCGGATCCAGTCCCGCCGCCGGCACCTCCACCTCGTTCGAACGCGCCACATCAAACCGGCTCACATCCGAAAGATTCGGCGCCCGGAACGCCTGCGACACCCCCCCAAACACCCGCAACTTCTTCGCCTCATCCACACTCCATTGCAGCCGCGCACTCCCGCTCAGATCCTGCCACGCATCCGACTCCGAATACACCCGGCCCGATTGCGGATCCTCAATCTCCCCAGCCTCCGCCTTCGCATACGTGTATCGCCCTCCCAAAATCAAATCCAGCGAGTCACTCAACCGAATCTCATCCTGCACATACACCCCCAGCAAATGATACCCCGAATCATCCGCCACCGGCCCCTGCGCGCCCACCGTCGTCTCTCCAGGCTTCCGTGATACCCGGAACGCCCCCACATCATCATAATAATAACTCGCCCCATAGCTCAGCGTCCCCAGCGGAGATTCACTCCGGAAATTCGCCGCGATGCCCCACGTATCCACATCAAACCCCTCCAAATCCGATCGCCCACGCGTCCGCTGCCGCTGCCGCTCCTCGCTAAACCGCTGGTGGGACACCGTCACATCGTAATGCTGCAGCCACCCATAGTCCCGATCCGACTCCAGCCTCACATACGTCAAATAGCGATCCTGATCAAACACATGCGCCAACTCATCACCCACCTCAGAGCCCGCAAACGGCACCGCATAAATCGTCCGGTGCGTCCGCCACACATCGTCCTGGTGAAACTGATTGTGCGCCAAAATCACCTTCGTCTCCGGCTCCAAAAACACCTCCATCTTCAAGTCCACCCCCAGCTCATCATAGCCCGTGTTGGGCAGCCGCCCCAATCCCCCCGCCTGCAAATCCCCAAACGTCCGCCCCGTCACCCCCACATGCACCCCGTAGCGATCCGCCTCGCTCACACTCCCCTCGATCCGCCCCATCCAGCTCCGCTCCGCCGTCGCATACCGCGTCGCCATCCCCCCCGTCCCATAAACCCCAGCGCCCGCGCCATTCTCCGGCCCCTTCGTGCACGCGTTCCC